>NZ_JBIAXC010000008.1:0-242576 GCF_042896295.1 Kitasatospora sp. NPDC001309
CCGAGGAGTTCGGTGCCGAAGCCGGCCGCGATCCGGGTGAAGCACTCGCCGATCTTGCCGGTGCCGATCACGCCGACGGTCATGCCGTGGACGTCCCGGCCGAGGAGGCCGTCGAGGCGGAAGTCGAACTCCCGGGTGCGGGTGGCGGCGCGGGTGAGGCGGCGGTTGACGGCGAGGGCGAGGGCCCAGGCGTGTTCGGCGACGGCGTACGGGCTGTAGTGGGAGACCCGGGCGACGGTGAGGCCGAGGTCGGCGGCGGCGTCGAGGTCGATGTTGTTGAAGCCGGTGGAGCGTTGGGCGATCAGCTCGGTGCCGCTGGCGGCGAGGACGGCCAGGGTGTCGGCGTCGAGGACGGCGTTGACGCTGCTGCTGACGGCGGGGTGGCCGGCGGCGAGCGGGGCGGTGTCGCGGTCGAGGAACACGTCCAGGCAGCGCAGTCCGTGCCGGCCGGCGAAGGCCCGTTCCAGCAGCGGCCGTTCGTCGGCCTGCACGCCGTACGCCAGGATCTCCATGCGTCGTCCTTCCGGGGAGGGCTCCTGGGGCCCACGCTAACGGGGCGGTGGCCGGAACGCCCGCCGGGCGCACGGGAGCCCCCGGCGGCTGCCGGGGGCTCCGGAACGGGCGGGAGGGGCGGCGGTCAGAGGACCGTCTCGGCCTCCTGGTAGCGCTCCTGCGGGACGGTCTTGAGCTCGGCGACGGCCTCGGCCAGCGGCACCAGGTTGATGTCGGTGCCCTGGAGGGCGGTGATGTGCCCGAAGGCGCCCTTGTGGACGGCCTCGACGGCGTGCCAGCCGAAGCGGGTGGCGAGCACCCGGTCGTACGCGGTGGGGGTGCCGCCGCGCTGGGTGTGGCCGAGGATGACCGGGCGGGCCTCCTTGCCGAGGCGGTGCTCCAGTTCGCGGGAGAGCTGGGTGGCGATGCCGGTGAAGCGCTCGTGGCCGTAGATGTCCCTGCTGCCCTCCTCCCAGTGCATGGTGCCGGGCTCGGGCTTGGCGCCCTCGGCGCAGACCACGATGGCGAACTTCTTCTGCCGGTCGAAGCGCTCGCGGACCACGGCGGTGAGCTTCTCGATGTGGAAGGGGCGCTCCGGGACGACGATGGCGTGCGCGCCGGCGGCCATGCCCGCGTTCAGCGCGATCCAGCCGGTGTGCCGGCCCATGACCTCGACGACCATGACCCGCTGGTGGGACTCGGCGGTGGTCTTCAACCGGTCCAGGGCCTCGGTGGCGACCGAGACGGCGGTGTCGAAGCCGAAGGTCACGTCGGTGGCGGCGATGTCGTTGTCGATGGTCTTGGGCACGCCGACGATCGGCAGGCCGGCGTCGCTCATCAGCTTGGCGGCCTTGAGGGTGCCCTCGCCGCCGATCGGGATCACGGCGTCCAGGCCGAGGTCGGAGCAGTACTTCTTGGCCCGCTCGACGCCGTCCCGCAGGTGGCTCGGCTGCACCCGGGAGGACCCGAGGATGGTGCCGCCCTGGGCCAGGATGCCGCTCACCGAGTCGAGGGTCAGGGGGCGGTGGTGCCCTTCCAGGAAACCGCGCCAACCGTCCTCGAACCCGATGATCTCGTCGCCGTGGTCGACCACCCCCCGGTGGACCACGGAACGGATCACCGCGTTCAGGCCGGGGCAGTCACCGCCGCTGGTCAGCACTCCGATACGCATTAGCTTTGCAACTCCCGAGCAGAACCGAGGAACGGCCGGACTACAGGCTGGGACGACGAGCCGTCACCGCGACGAGGCCTTCCCCACCGGGGTGACGGGGAGGTTGCCTCGGGGTGAAGCACCGGCCGGATCCGGACAGAGCATCCGAAAACGGCCGTGAAGTCGAGCATACGACCCCTGGTCCGGCCGGGCAGGAGCCGACGCGGGAGCGGCGCCGTCGGCGCCCCCGCGCGGAATTGCAGCCTGCTGCCGAGGAGGGTGTGCAGCCGGCAGCCCCATTGTCGTACGTCCGGGGCCGCCCGTGGGCCGGATGACCGCATCGCGGGCACCCGGGCGGGGCGGCCCGGTCGTACGACGCGGGGTGCGTCGTGAGGGGTGGGTGACCACGTCGGTCCCACGCGGGTCCCACGTGGTCACTCCCCGGGCACTGCGTGGGTACTACGCGGGGCGCGCCGTGGCGGCGATGCGCTCGGCGCGCAGCGCGTCGTACCAGGTGGTGTCGGCCGGCGGCAGGGCGTTGACGTCCAGGGCCAGCCGGATCAGCATGTCGGCGACGGCGGGGTTGCGGGCCAGCACCGGGCCGTGCAGGTAGGTGCCGAAGACGGTGTCCCGCCAGGCGCCCTCGGTGCCGTCGCCGGTGCCGTTGCCGCGGCCGACGGTGACGTTCGCGAACGGCTGGACGCCCTGGCCGAGGTGGGTGACGCCCTGGTGGTTCTCGAAGCCGGTCAGCTGCGGCAGGCCGAGCCGCGGGTCCACGTCGGCGAGCACGTCGCCGACGCAGCGGGCGCCCTCGCCCCGGGTGGTCCAGACGTCCAGCAGGCCGAGGCCCGGCTCGCGCTCGCCGAGGTCGTTGACGAACTCGTGGCCCATGATCTGGAAGCCGGCGCAGACGCCGAAGATGATCGCGCCGTTCTCGGCGGCCCGCACCAGGCCGCTGTCGGCGCGCAGCCGCTCGGCGGCCAGTCGCTGCGGGCGGTCCTCGCCGCCGCCGATCAGGTAGATGTCCCCGCTGGTGGGGATCGCCTGGTCGGAGCGGACGTCGATCCGGGTCACGTTGAGATGGCGCTGGCGGGCCCGGCGCTCCACGACCAGGGCGTTGCCGCGGTCGCCGTAGGTGCTGAGCAGGTCCGGGTAGACCCAGACCACGCGCAGGCTGCTCTCACTCATCCTCGAAGGCCTTCCGTCACGAAAAGACTGGTGTGCGGGCGCGGCATCAGCCGGCCACGACCTTCCGCAGCTGCTGGAAGGCGGTGTAGTTGGCGATGGCCTCGATCCGGCCGGGCGGGGCCATCCGGACGGCCTGCTCCAGGGTGTCCACGACGTGGAACTGCAGCCCGGCGACCTCCAGGCGGACGGCCAGGTCCAGCTTGCGCTGGCCCATCACGAAGATCGGGTGCCCGGCGAGCCGCTCGTAGTCGACGTCCCACAGCCAGGAGGTGTCGGTGCCGTCGGCGTCGAGGGCGTTCACCGAGAGGATCACCGGGGCCGGCGGGCCGTCGATCAGGGAGAAGGTCTCCAGCCAGCCGGCCGGGTTCTTGGCGAGCAGCAGCCGGATGTCCCGGCCCTGGTACTGCACCACGTCGTAGCGGCCGGCCACGGCGGACACCGAGCGCATCCGCTCCAGGGCGACCTGCGGGGAGACGCCGAACACGGCGGCGACGGCGGCCGAGCTGGTGGCGTTGGCCAGGTTGGCCCGGCCGGGCAGCTGCAGCTGGATCGGCCAGGCGCCGCGCTGCGGGTCGATCACGTGGGTGCCCTGGAGCGCCCAGTGCGGGTTGGGGCGCCGGAAGCCGCAGTCCTGGCAGAACCAGTCGTCGCCGGGGCGCTGCATCACGCCGCCGCACGCGGGGCAGGACCAGGCGTCCTCCTTCCACGCCTGTCCGGCGGCCACCCAGACCACCTTCTTGCAGGAGGAGGCGGCCCAGGTCACCAGCGGGTCGTCGGCGTTGGCGATGACCACGGCCTCGGTGTCCTGGAGGCCCTCGCGCCACTTCTCCGCCATCATGCGGGTCTCGGCGGCGCGGTCGAGCTGGTCGCGGGAGAGGTTGAGCAGGGCGATCGCCTTGGGGTGGGTGTCGCGGGCGACCGTCGCCAGGTACTTCTCGTCGACCTCGATCACGCCGAAGCGGGCCTCCGAGCCACCGGCCAGGGCGGACGTGATGCCGGCCGGCATGTTGGCGCCGAGGGCGTTGGAGACCACCGGGCCGGCGGCGCGCAGCGCCTCGGCGATCAGGCGGGTGGTGGTGGTCTTGCCGTTGGTGGCGCTGACCAGGACGACGTCGAGGTGGTCGGCGAGGGTGGCGAGCAGGTCGGGGTCGAGCCTGAGGGCGACCTTGCCGCCGATCACCGAGCCGCTCCCGCGACCGGCCTTGCGGGACACGGCGGCGGCGACCTTGCCGGCCGTGACCGCGATCTTGGCGCGGGCCGGCAGCGAGGCGTCGCGTGCGCCTGTGGGCTCCGATTCGGTGCCTGCCATGCTCAGTGGTTCCTCCTTGCTGCGGCACCACCTGTCGGCCGGATAACGGGCCGTCGGGCGGCGGGGACGGGGCCAGCCTACCGACTCCGTAGCCCGGCCGGACGATCCGGACCCCATGCCGCCAGCTGCGACGCCGCTGCGGGGGCTGCTGACGGCCCGTCAAGGAGGGCGGTGTACGGAGGGACCCCTGCTGCGGGGAAGGACGCCTCACCGGCTGCCCCGGGTTCCCGGAGCAGCCGGTAAGGATGTCGTGAAGAAATGATCAGCGGCCCGGAACGGGTGCGGAGGCGGTGGCGGGCGCGGCTCCGGCGGCGAGGGTGGCGGTGATCACCAGGGTGCCGTCCTCGCAGTGGAAGTCCAGCGGCGCCGCCAGCCGGCGCATCGCGGCGATCAGCCCGGTGTTGGCGGCCTGGGTCACCGCGTACGCCGCGCCGATCCCGGCCGCCCGGGCCAGCGCGGTCAGCCGCCGGAGCAGGGCCAGGCCGAGCCCCTGCCGCTGCCAGGCGTCCTCGACCAGCACGGCCAGCTCCGCCTCGTCCTCGTCCCACATCAGGTGCCCGAGGGCGATGACCCGCCCGTCGGGGGCCACCACCACCAGGCTGCGGCCGTGCCGGGGGTCCAGCAGGTGCTCCAGGTAGCGGTCGGCGTCGCGGACCGGCCCGTGGTAGCGCAGCCGCAGCGCGGCGGGGGAGCAGCGCTCGTGCATCGCCAGGGCCGCCGCCTTGTCGGCAGGGCCGGCCGGGCGCAGCAGCAGCTCGGTCCCGTCCGGCAGGGACAGCCGGGACACCTCTGCGGCCGGAGCGGCCGGAGCGGCGTGGCCGCGGGTCGGCCGGTGCGGGCCGCCGGGGTGCGCGGGCGGCCGGGTGGACTGGGCGTCGGGCGCCGCGCACCTGCGGTTCGACCTGCGGAAGGGCCGGTGCCAGAACCGTTCGGGGCGGGTGCGGGGTGCCGTCATGGGTCCGACGCTACCGACGGCTCGCTTCCGGCCGGTTACGTGATCGTGAACGCACGAATGCCCGACCGCGCACGGGCGTCCCGCCGGGACGGATCCGGCACAGGTCCAGACCGGTGCCTCATGCGGTCGGGACGGCGGGCGGCCGACGGTGGAGTCCGTACCCGGCGCTCCTGGTGAGCAGGTCCGCCGGGGTCCGTACGTCCACGCACCGAAGGCTCTCCCATGCGCAACACCGACCTCGCCGCCACCGCCACCACCACCGCCACCGGCGGCACCCCCGCCAACCCCGCCACCCGCCTCCCGCACGCCCGCCGGGCACCCGTCGGCACCGCGCTGACCGGTCTGCTGGACCGGCAGGCCCGCACCCGGCCCGCGTCCCCGGCCGTCGTCGGCGAGCACGGCCGCCTGACCTTCCTGGAGCTGTCCGAACGCGCCCGCGGGCTGGCCGCGCGGCTGCGCGCGCTGGGCGCGGGCGCGGGCCCGGACGACTGCGTGGGCCTGTACGTCGAGCCCTCGGTGGAGCTGGTCGCCGGGGCCTGGGGCGTCCTGTACGCCGGGGCCGGCTACCTGCCGCTGTCGCCCGAGTACCCGGAGGACCGGCTCCGCTACATGATCGAGGACAGCGGCACCCGGATCGTCCTCACCCAGGAGCACCTGCGCGAGCGGCTGGCCGGGCTGCTGCCGGCCGGCACCGCGGTCCTCACCGTCGAGGAGGCGCCGTCGGCGCACGGGCAGTCGCCTGCGCACGAGCGGACGGAGGCGCACGGGCAGCCCGAGGAGTGGGCGCAGCCGGAGTCGACGGCCTACGTGATCTACACCTCCGGCAGCACCGGCCGCCCCAAGGGCGTGCAGATCGAGCACCGGGCGGTGGTCTCCCAGCTGCGCTGGCTGCACACCGCCGGGCACCTCGCCCCCGGGGTCACCGTGCTGCAGAAGACCCCGATGAGCTTCGACGCCGCCCAGTGGGAGATCCTCGCCCCGGCCGTCGGCGCCCGGGTGGTGGCCGGCACGCCCGGGCTGTACCGGGACCCGGAGGCGCTGGTCGCCGCCGTGCGCCGGTACGGCGTGACCGCCCTGCAGTGCGTGCCGACGCTGCTGCAGGCCCTGCTGGACACCGAGGGCTTCACCGACTGCACCGGCCTGACCGGCCTGTTCTCCGGCGGCGAGGCGCTCTCGCTGCGGCTGGCCCGCGACCTGGCCGCCGCCCTGCCCGGGGCCGCGCTGGTCAACCTGTACGGCCCGACCGAGTGCACCATCAACGCCACCGCCCACCTGGTCGACCCGGCCGCGCTGGGCGACGGCGCCGGCTCGGTCCCGATCGGCCGGCCGGTCGACAACACCCAGTGCTACGTCCTGGACGAACGGCTGGCCCCGGTCGGCCTCGGGGACGTCGGCGAGCT
Organism: Kitasatospora sp. NPDC001309; assembly: GCF_042896295.1. Lineage (NCBI taxonomy): Bacteria > Bacillati > Actinomycetota > Actinomycetes > Kitasatosporales > Streptomycetaceae > Kitasatospora > Kitasatospora sp. NPDC001309. Next base: position 6,495 of record NZ_JBIAXC010000008.1, read on the forward strand.
GTACATCGGCGGTGTCCAGCTGGCCCGCGGCTACCTGCACCGGCCGGAGCTGACCGCCGAGCGGTTCGTGCCCTCCCCGTTCGCCCCGGCCGAGAAGCTGTACCGCACCGGCGACCTGGTGCACTGGAACCCGGACGGCACCCTCCAGTTCGCCGGCCGGGTCGACAACCAGGTCAAGCTGCGCGGCTACCGGGTCGAGCTGGACGAGATCGCCCGGGCGATCGAGGAGCACACCTGGGTCCGCCGCTCGGCCGCCGTGGTCACCGCCGACGCGCGCACCGGCCACCAGAACCTGGTCGCCTGCGTCGAACTGAACCCGCGCGAGGCCGCCCTGATGGACCAGGGCAACCACGGCGGCCACCACCAGTCCAAGGCCAGCCGGCTCCAGGTCCGGGCCCAGCTGTCCGACCCCGGGGTGCGGGCCCCGGCCCAGCTGGCGGGCCGGGAGAAGGTCGAACTGCCCGGCCGGCGCGAGAGCGGGACCCAGCGGCGGGCCGTCTTCGCCCGCAAGACCTACCGCTTCTACGACGGCGGCCCGGTCACCCGGGACGACCTCACCGCGCTGCTCGCCCCCCGCCCGGCCGGCCCCTTCGGCCGCGAGCTCGGCCTGCTGAGCTTCCCCGAACTCGGCCGGATCCTGCGCTGGTTCGGCCAGTTCCACAGCGAGGAGCGGCTGCTGCCCAAGTACGCCTACGCCTCGCCCGGCGCGCTCTACGCGACCCAGCTGTACCTGGAGACCGGCGGCCTGGACGGGCTGGCCGCCGGGATGTACTACTACCACCCGGTCGAGCACACCCTGATCAGGGTCGGCGCCGCCGACGCCCGCCCGGAGCCGTACCTGACGCTGCACTTCTCCGGGCGGACCGCGGCGATCGAGCCGGTGTACAGGAACAACATCCGCGAGGTGCTGGAGTTCGAGACCGGGCACATGCTGGGCGTGCTGGAGGAGGTGCTGCCCGAGTACGGCCTGGAGGTGCGCCCGCAGGGCTTCGACCCGGCCGTCCGGCAGCGGCTGGACGTCGCCGAGGAGGACCACTACCTGGGCAGCTTCACCGTCGACCGCAACCGCAGCCTCGCCCCCGAGGAGCACACCGAGCTGTACGTCCAGGCCCACGGCGACCGGGTGGACGGCCTGCCGGCCGGCCTCTACCGCTACGCCGACGGCGAGTTGACCGGCGTCGCGGACGAGGTGGTGGAGTCCCGGCAGGTGATCGCGATCAACCAGGCCGTGTACGCCCGGGCCGCGTTCGGCATCACCGCGGTCAGCCGGGCCGCCGAGGACTGGCTGGAGTACGTCGCGCTCGGCACGAAGCTGCACCACCTCCAGCGCAACGGCCTGGGCCTGGGCTTCATGTCCTCCGGCTACAGCTCCAAGTCCGGCCACCCGCTGCCCGCTTCGCGCCGGATCGACGAGATCCTCGACGCGGCGGGCATCCCCACCGGCGCCTCGTACTTCTTCCTCGGCGGGAAGGTGAGCGAGGAGCAGATCGGCAGCGAGGGCATGCACGAGGACACCGTGCACATGAAGGGCCCGGCCGAGATCATCAAGGACGAACTCGCCACCCTGCTGCCCGACTACATGCTGCCCAACCGGGTGCTGATCGTCGACGCCCTGCCGCTCACCGCGAACGGCAAGGTCGACCTCAAGGCGCTGGCCGGCTCCGAGGCCGTCCGCGCGGACGGCGGGCGCGGCGAGTTCGTCGCCCCGCGCACCGCGCGGGAACGGTGGCTGGCCGAGGCCTGGGGGCAGGCGCTCGCGTACGAGGAGGTGTCGGTGACCGACGAGTTCTTCGCCGCCGGCGGCAACTCGCTGACCGCCGTGGCGCTGGTCAACCGGATCAACCGGGAGTTCGGGACCTCGCTGCCGCTCCAGGTGGTGTTCGAGTGCCCGAAGCTGGCGGACCTGGCGGCCCGGATCTCGGCCTCGGACGGCGCGCCGGCCTCACGGCTGGTCCCGCTGCAGCCGGGGAAGCCGGGGAAGCCGGGGGAGTCGGCGGAGTCGGGGGCTTCGGGGCAGCAGGGCCGGCCGGTGTTCTGCTGGCCCGGGCTGGGCGGCTACCCGATGAACCTGCGGCTGCTCGGCCGGGAGGCGAGCGACGGTCGTGCCTTCTACGGCGTCCAGGCGCACGGCATCAACGAGGGCGAGACGCCGTACGCCACCATCCGGGAGACGGCCGCCGCCGACCTCGCCCAGCTGCGCCGGGTGCAGCCCGAGGGCCCGTACACCCTGTGGGGCTACTCCTTCGGCGCCCGGGTCGCCTTCGAGGCGGCCTGGCAGCTGGAGCAGGCGGGCGAACGGGTGGAACAGCTGCTGCTGATCTGCCCGGGCAACCCGGAGGTCCGGCAGGCCGACGGCCGGGAGTACGGCCGGGAGTCCTCGTACGCCAACCCGGCGTACGTGACCATCCTGTTCTCGGTGTTCGCCGGGGCGATCAGCGGGCCCGAGCTGGAGCGCTGCCTGGCCGGGACGGTCGACGAGTCCTCGTTCGTCGCCGGGGTGCACCGGATGCTGCCCGCGCTGGACGAGGAGGTGATCCGCCGGATCACCCGGATCGTCGGCGAGACCTACGAGTTCGAGTACAGCTTCCGCGAGCTGGCCGAGCGGCGGCTGGCGGCGCCGGTGACCGTCTTCAAGGCCTCGGGCGACGACTACTCCTTCATCGAGGGCAGCACCGGCTGGTCGGCCGCCCCGCCCACCGTGGTGGAGCTCGCCGGGGACCACTACGGGGTGCTCAAGGAGCGCGGGGTGCTCGAACTCGCGGCCGCCATCCGGGCGGTGGAGCGGCCCACCCCGTGACGCCCGGGCGCTGACGCGGACACGCTCACGGATGGCCCAGGATCCGTGACCGCGGGAGCCCCTTCGGATAGGGATGGCTCGGCTTTCCGCCGAACCCGTCTCGATCCGAAGGGGCTCCCCCATGCTCGCGAAGAACTCCGCACTCGCCACGGCCTGTTGCGCCCTGCTGCTGGCCGTACCGCTCGCCCTCGCCGGGACGGCTGCCGCCGCCGGCAGCGGCAGCAGCGCCGGCACCAACGGCACCGGCAACAGCAGCACCGGCAACAACAACACCAGCATCAACACCAGCAGCAACAACGGCCCGAAGACCCCCCAGGAGGCGGCCGTCTGCAAGAGCGTCACCGGTGCGCTGCTCGGCGGCTTCGGCGGCATGCTGGGCAACGCGGTGTGCGTGGTGCAGCCGGCCGACCGGGGCTGAGCGGCCCGCCGACCCGCCCGAGGAGCGGCGGGCGCCCGATCAGGCGCCCGCCGCCGCCACCAGCCGCTGCTCCAGCAGCTGCCACTGCGCCGCCATGTCGTGCACCAGGTAGAGCTCGCGGCTGCGGGTCCAGGCCTGGCCGGACCGCGGGTCGTACGTCCCCGGCATCGCCGTCCCGGCCGGGGCGCCCGCCGAGGCGATCCCGGCCAGCCGGGTGGTGAGCACGCAGCGCTTCACGTGGTCCCGGAAGCCGACCACCCCGGCGGTGCCGATCCCGCCGGGCAGGCCCTTGCGGGCGGCGGCGACCTGGGCGGCCACGCCGTAGGTGCTCAGGTAGGTGATCGTCCCGTCCGGGGCGACCACCGGTTCGATCGAGGTGACGTCGGTCAGCCCGTGGACGTCGGTCAGGAAGTGGGCGATCTCCCACTGGGCGTACACCGGCACCTTGCGGCGGCGGTGGATCCTGGCCACGGTGTCCGCCAACTCCCGGTTCACCGGGCCCGGTTCGTACCGCACCTTGGCCGGGTCCCCGCCGCCGGCCGGGGCGCGGTTGCCGAAGGCGTAGGCGAGCAGGAAGTCGACCTTCGCCGGCTCCACCGTCGGCGGCGCCCAGTCGAAGCAGACGTCCAGGATCCGCGGCACCTCGGCCTCGGCGGCCGCCCGGTCGCCCAGCGCGCCGGTCAGCGCCTTCACCATCTGCCGCCGCAGGCCCTCCTGACCGCCCGTCCCCTCGGCCTGCGCCTGCCCGGCCCCGGCCACCACCGGCACCACCGCACCCGCCGCCACCGCCGCGGCGAACCTCCGCCGATCCATGCTGCGCACCCGCTCCCTGTTCCGTCGTCCGGTCGGCCCATCCGACCGGGCGCGCGCGTCCGCCGGGCGGCCGGGCACGGAAGCCCCGGTGAACGTTGGCCGGACCCGGAAGGCTGGTGCGGGCCCTTCGCGTGCTGACGTATCATCCGGCGATCTGTTGAGCTGTTGTTTACGCGAAATGAGATGACATGCCGGACATGGAGAACGAAGAGCCGACCGAGAGACCCACCGGTCTCCGGGCGATCTGGGCCAACACCCTGGAGCCGGTGGCCCCGCTGCCCTGGTACCGCACGGTGTCCCGCAAGGTCTGGATCGGCGGAGCCGTGGTCGCCGCCCTGTTCGCCGGGCTCACCGTCGCCGCCGTCACCGGCGCGGGCGCCCCGCCCTCGCACCGGATCGTCCTGGCGGACCGGATCGGCGACCAGGAGCGGTTGCCGGACACCGACGAGATCACGGCCGAGCGCTGGCGCCTGCACCAGAACCTCACCGCGCTGAGCCGTTACCGGGACGTCGAGGTGGCGGGCTACGGCCCCGTCGGCTCGGGTCGCAGCACTCTCCGGGTGGTCGGGATGACCGGCGGCTTCGCGGATGCCCGGGAAGAGCTGGACCGGCAGTTCGGCGCGCACTGGGGCGCCCGTACGACCAGGGACAGCGAGCCGATCCGGAGCCGCCGGGACTACCCGGCCGGCCCGCTCGGCGGCGCGATGGACTGCGCCGTCGTGGGCGTCCCAGGTGAGGAGCGGACGATCTGCATCTGGGCGGACGGGACGACGGTCGGCGGGGTCGTCGACGAGTCGGGCGCGACCAGCACGGACGACCTGGCCAAGCGCACCACGGAGGTTCGTACGGCCGTCGAGGTCGAGGCCTGAACCGGACTGCACCCGGGCCGTTCAGGCGATGCGGGTCGGGGTGTCCTCGACGGTGTGGCCGGTGGTGGTGAGCAGGGCGGTGAGGGCCGCCGGGTCCAGGGAGTGGGGGGTCCGGAGGAAGAGCTCGTCGGCCGTGGGGTGGCGGTGGAGCGAGAGCAGGGTGATCCGGTGGTCGGCGAGCGCGGCGGGGGTGTGGGCGAGGGCGGTGGTGCGGACCCGCCACAGCGTGGTCGGGGGCGGGCCGTGGGGGGACCACCAGGAGTGCAGCAGGGCGGTGGCGAGCAGGGCGACGGCCGAGCCGATCAGCAGGACCGGGCCGTCCGGGCCGTCGACCACGAGCTTGGCGATCAGGTCGGCCGCGGTGACGGAGAGGAAGACCGCGGCGAGTTCGACGGTGTCCCGGCGCCAGCGGGGGGCACGGGGGAAGGAAGGCTTCGAGTGCTCCATGCCCTCCACCGTGCCCGCTCGGTGTTTCCGGTCCGCGAACCGGCCGTGACCTGCTGGTTAAGGTCCGTCCGGGGGTGTTACGGCAGCAGCGTGCGGGCGGCGGCCCGGACCTCGTCGAGCAGCAGGCGCAGGTCCTCCTCGGTGGTCGCGGCGTTGAGCAGGCAGGCGCGGAGCATCTCGTGCCCGCCGAGCCGGGCGCCGGTGACGAAGACCCGGCCGCGCCGCTGGACGGCGACCGGCAGCTCGCGGTTGAGGGCGTCGCGGGCCGCCGCGTCCTGCCCGGGCGCCCGGTGGCGGAACGCCACGATGGACGTCTGCACCTCCGCGAGCAGCTCCAACTCCTCGTCGGCCTCGACGAGTTCGCCGAGCCGACGGGCGAGCGCGGTGCACCGGGCGATGTCCCGGGCGAGGCCGGTGCGGCCGCGGTGGGCGATGGTGGCCCAGACCTTGAGGGCGCGGAACGGGCGGGTCTGCTCGGTGCCGTACTCGGAGAACCAGCCGAGCTCCCCGGCCGCCTCGTCGCGCAGGTAGGACGGGACGAGGCTGAACGTGCCGCGCAGTTCGTCGGTGTCCCGGACCAGGGCGCAGCCGCAGTCCACCGGGACGCCGAGCCACTTGTGCGGGTCGAGGGCGAGCGAGTCGGCGCGCTCCAGGCCGGCGTAGCGGTGGGCGATGGCGGGGTCGAGCCGGCCGAAGGCGCCGTACGCGCCGTCGACGTGCAGCCACAGGCCCTGCTCCTGGCAGAGGTCGGCGAGCGGGTCGAAGGCGTCCACCGCGCCGGTGCCGACGGTCCCGGCCGAGGCGACCACCAGGAAGGGCAGCAGTCCGGCGGCGCGGTCGCGTTCGACGGCGGCGCGCAGGTCGGCGGGGTCGAGCAGCCCGTCGGGGCCGGTGGCGACGGTGCGCAGGTGGCGGCTGCCGAGGCCGAGGAGCTCGGCGGCCTTGCGGACGCAGGAGTGGGTCTCGCCGGTGACGTAGCCGACCAGCGGCGGCAGCCCGGTCAGGCCCTCCTCGCGGACGTCGTGGCCGGCCCGGCGGGCGGCCCGGTTGCGGGCGGCGGCCAGGCAGACGATGGTCGCCGCCGAGGTGCCGGAGGTGAGCAGTCCGCCGCCGGCCGGGTGCGGGAAGCCGACCAGTTCGGCGATCCAGCGGACCACGGCGCGCTCCAGGTGGACGTCGGCGTGGTCGCCGCCGGCCGAGCTGGGGTTCATCGCGGCGGCGGCGAGGGTGGCGAGCACCCCGGCGGGGGCGGGCGCGGAGTTGACCCAGCCGAAGAAGCGCGGGTTGCCGTTGCCCATGGGGTGGGGGAGGACGTCCCGCCCGACGGCCTCGACGAGCTCGGCGAGCGGGCGGCCCTCGGCGGGCAGCGGGGCGTCGAGCAGGGCCTGCCGGGCGGTGTCGTCCATCGGCTGCCAGACCGGGCGGGCAGGCAGTTCGGCGAGGTAGTCGGCGACCAGGTCGGCGGCGGCGTGGGCGGCGCCGCGGAAGTCGTCGGAGGTCATGTGGGTGTGCTCCAGGGGCCGGGGGACCGGGGGAGGCGCGGCGTCCTCGGCGCACCGTGATCAGCAGATGCTACGGAACGGGCCCGCGCCGTGCGGCGCGGGCCCGGAGGGTGGGACGGGGACGATCAGTCGAGGGAGGCGGACAGCCCGCCCGCGGAGCGGCAGTAGCCCTGCATCTCCTTGTTGGTGATCTTCGCGCAGAGCCGCCCGGCCGCGCCGCCGTCGGTGTAGTTGACCGTGTAGTAGCTGACCAGCCCCTCCGCGCAGGCCTTGCGCTGCCAGCCGTCGGCGGCGGTGGCGCACTGCTGGGCGGCCCAGTCCTCGCGGTCCAGGTTGTACTTCATGGTCCGGGAGCCGACCCCGCGGCTGCAGTCCACCGCCCCGCCGCTGGCCTTGCCGTTGAGGCACCACTTGAGCGCGTCGGCGTAGACCTCGGGGTGGTTCGGGTAGTCGTGCGAGGACAGGTAGAAGGTCGGGGCGTAGAAGAAGCAGGCGGACTGGAACAGCGAGGGCTGGTCCTTGCACGGGTACAGCGGGTCCTGGGCGAGCTTGTCGGCGGGCAGGTTGGCCTTGGCCTGCTCGTCCTCCTCGTCCGGGCCGAAGAGCTGCATGAACAGGCCCTCGGAGCAGCGGATCCGGTTCTGGTCGCTGGTGAACTTGTTGCACAGGTCGCGGGCCTTGGCGACGTCCTGCTTGGCGACGAACATGGTGCCGTGGCCGACGCCGTGGATGCAGGGGCCGCTGTTCTTGGGGGCGCACAGCTTGAGCAGGTCCACCTCGGGCTGGGTGGAGGCGTTGAGCATCTCCTCGACCGCGCCGTGCAGGTAGCCGGCCGCGCAGGTCTCGTGCGGGAAGGAGATGACCTTCTGGAAGTCGGCGTTGAAGCGCTTGACCGCCGCGTGGCCGAGCTCGTGCGCGATCGGGTGGCAGAAGCGCACGGTGTACGGCTTCTCCTTGGTGATCCTGTCGAGGTCGGCGAGGGCGACACCGGGGTCGGTGGCGTCCATCTCGGCCATCATCTTGTTGCGCAGCGTCGAGCGGGTCCACACCGCCGGGTCGCCGGTCGGGGTGGCGCTCGCGGCGCCGGCCGTGACCGGCTGGGCGCCGGTGCCGGCACCCGCGCCCGGACCGGCGACGGCCGGGGCGGCGGAGGCCGCGGCGGGCTTCCAGTCGGTGACGGCCACCGAGCCCAGGCCCAGGACGCCCAGGAGCACGGCGGTGAGAATCGCGAAGACTCGCGGCTGCATGACGGGATCCCCCGGCGGATCGAGGTGAACGGTTCGCTCCCATCCTGACGGCACCGGGAGCGCGATCCCGCGTTATCGCCCGCCATTCGGGAGGTGTCGGCGACGCTACCGCATCGCCGGGACGCCCCGGCGGGCCGGGACGGCTCCCGGCGCGCGGGGCCCGCGGCGGACCACCCGTACGGAGGGGTCCGCCGCGGGCCGGGCGTGCGTTCCGCCGTTCGGGCGGGGGGACGGTGCGTCAGAGCTCCAGCGTCACGCGGTACTCCGTCAGCCAGACGTCGAGGTCCAGCGCCAGGTCGACGCCCAGCCGCACCGACCCGGGGTCGGTGTCGGGGGCGAGCGCGTCGGCCAGCCGCCGCCGGTCCAGCAGCTCCAGTGCCGGGGAGGTCCGTTCGGCGGCGAGCCGGGAGAGGTCGGCGCGCAGCAGCTGCGGGTAGCGCGGGTCGGCGGTGATCGGGTAGGCGCTCTTGACCCGGTCGGCGACCTCGGCCGGCAGCAGGTCCCGGACGGCGGCGCGCAGCAGGCTCTTCTGCTGCCCGTCGAAGGTCTTCATCGCCCACGGCGTGTTGAAGACGTACTGGACCAGCCGGTGGTCGCAGAACGGCACCCGCACCTCCAGCCCGCCGGCCCGGCTCATCCGCTCGTTGCGGTCGAGCAGCACACCGGAGAAGCGGGTGAGGTTGAGGTACGAGATCTCCCGCATCCGCCGTTCCACCGGGTCGGCCGCGGGCAGGTGCGGGACTTCGGCGAGCGCCTCCCGGTACTGGGTGCGGCGGTGGCCGGCCAGGTCGAGCTTGCGCACCAGGTCGGCGTCGAGCAGCTGCTCGCGCGGGGCGGAGCCCGGGCCGGCCAGGCCGCCGTCGAGCCGGGCGGCCCAGGGGAAGTCGTCGGCGGCGATCGCGACCGGGTCGTGGAACCAGGGGTAGCCGCCGAACAGCTCGTCCGCGGCCTCGCCGGACAGGGCGACGGCGGCCCGCTCCCGGACGCGGCGAAAGAGCAGCAGCAGGGCGGCGTCCAGGTCGGCGAGCCCGCCCGGGAGGTCCCGGGCGCGCAGCACGGCGTGACTGCGGCGCAGCTCGGTGAGCTCGGCGGCGTCCAGCGCGATCACGTCGTGCTCGGCGCCGACGTGCCGGGCGAGCATCCGGGCGTACGGGCCGTCCGGCGTCGAGCGGGCCGGGTCGGGGTGGAGGTCCTCGTCCCGGCCGGTGAAGTCCACCGCGAGGGTGCGCAGCGGGCCGGCCCCCGCCCGGCGCAGCGCCGCCGCGGCCAGGGCGGTGAGGGCGCTGGAGTCCAGGCCGCCGGAGAGCAGCGAGCAGAGCGGCAGGTCCGAGTCGAGCTGGCGGTGGACGATGTCCTCCAGCAGGGCCCGGACGGTGGCGATCGTGGACTCCAGGGAGTCGACGTGCTCGCGCGCCTCCAGCCCCCAGTAGCGGCGCTCCGTGACGCCGCCGCGGCGCACCCGGACCAGGTGCCCGGGCCGGACCTCGTGGACGCCCCGGTACGGGGTGGTGCCGGGCGTGCGGGTGAGGGAGAGCAGTTCGCGCAGCCCGTCCAGGTCGACCACCGCGCGGACCGCGGGGTGGGCCAGCACCGCCCTGGCCCCGGAGCCGAACACCACGCCGTCCGGGGTGGGGTGGTAGTGCAGCGGTTTGACGCCCAGCCGGTCGCGGACCAGCAGCAGCTCCTCGTGCCGGGAGTCCCAGATCGCGAAGGCGTACGCGCCGTTGAGCCGCTCGGCCAGGCCCTCGCCCCACTCCAGGTAGCCGAGCAGCACGACCTCGGCGGCGTCCCGGGTGCGGAAGCGGTGGCCGGCCGCCTCCAGTTCCGCGCGCAGTTCGCGCTGGTTGTGGACCTCGCCGGTGAGGGCGAGCACGGCCAGTGGGCGGCCGTCGTGCTCGACGGACAGCGGCCGCGCCCCGCCGTCGGTGCCGGCCGCGCCGGGGCGGCGGCGGCCGAGTGCGGCGTGCGGCTCCAGGTGGACGCCGCCGGCGTCCGGGCCGCGGCAGACCTGGGTGGCCGTCATGGCCTCGAGGACGTCGTGCTCGGCGGTGAGGTCGCGGTCGAAGGCGACCCATCCGGTGATCCCGCACATCAGCAAGCCCTCCGGTCTTCGGGTACGTGTGGCGGGGGTCACGCTACGGGCGCCCTCGGCGCGGCATCAAGAGCCTGTCCGGAAGGTGACGGCCAGGGGTCCGCGCGGTTACCCGGGCCGAAAGTCGCCGAGCCTGCCCGAATTCGGGCAAGATCTTTGGCTTCGGCACGCCGGGAGACCTAGAGTTCTCATTCGTGCCGAGCTCACCCCACCCTCACGAAGACCTCCTCGCCCACCTCTCCCGGACCAGCCCGCTCGGGCCCCGGGAAGCGGCGCGGGTCGTGGCGGAGGTGCTGGCGTACTTCTCCGAGACCACCGAGGAGTACGTCCGTCGCCGCCACGGCGAGCTGCAGGCACGCGGCCTCACCAACGAACGGATCTTCGCCCGGCTCGCCGAGGAGCTGCCCGCCCGCCGCGTCGCGGCGCCGGAGCTCTCGGCCCGTCAGCTGCGCCGGATCGTCTACGGCTGAGCCCCGGGTTCATTCGCTATTTACTGGAGGAGTCCACGCATGTGCGGAATCGTGGCCTACATCGGCCCCAAGGACGCGACCCCCTTCCTGCTGGAAGGACTGGCCCGGCTGGAGTACCGCGGCTACGACTCGGCCGGCGTCGCCGTCGCCGGGCGCACCGGCGGGATCAAGCTCCGCAAGGTGAAGGGCCGGGTCGCCGACCTCGCCGCCGCCGTGCCGGCCCGCTTCAAGGGCGGCACCGGAATCGGCCACACCCGCTGGGCCACCCACGGCGTGCCCAGCGACGCCAACGCGCACCCGCACCTGGACAACGCCGAGCGGATCGCCGTCGTGCACAACGGCATCATCGAGAACGCCGACGAACTGCGCGCCAAGCTCGCCGCCGACGGCGCGGTCTTCCGCTCCGAGACCGACACCGAGGTGCTCTCCCACCTGATCGCCGCGCACACCGCCGAGGGCGTCGAGCTGGAGGACGCCGTCCGCGCCGCGCTCGGCCGGGTCGTCGGCACCTACGGCATCGCGGTGCTCGACGCCGAGCAGCCCGACCGCATCGTGGTCGCCCGCAACGGCAGCCCGATCGTGCTCGGCATCGGTGAGAAGGAGATGTTCGCCGCCTCCGACGTCTCCGCCCTGGTCCGCTACACCCGCCAGGTGGTGCACCTGGAGGACGGCGAGCTCGCCACCGTCCGCGCCGACGGCTTCCGCACCTTCACCGCGGACGCCCGCACCACCCACCGCCAGCCGTCCACCGTCGACTGGGAGATCGACTCCTTCGACACCGGCGGCTACGACCACTACCTGCTCAAGGAGATCCACGAGCAGCCCACCTCCGTCGAGCGCACCCTCAGCGGCCGGCTCGACGAGCGGTTCAGCACCGCCCACCTCGGCGGCCTCAACCTGGACGCCCGCGAACTGCGCGAGATCCGCCGGGTGAAGATCCTCGGCTGCGGATCCGCCTACTACGCGGGCGAGATGGGCGCCCAGCTGATCGAGGAGCTGTCCCGCATCCCCGCCCACAGCGAGCCCGCCTCGGAGTTCCGCTACCGCAACCCGGTGATCGAGGCCGACACCCTGTACGTCGCGGTCAGCCAGTCCGGCGAGACCTACGACACGCTGGCGGCCGTCCAGGAGATCAAGCGCAAGGGCGGCCGCGTCCTCGGCGTCGTGAACACCGTGGGCAGCGCGATCGCCCGCGAGTGCGACGGCGGCATCTACCTGCACGCCGGGCCCGAGGTGTCCGTCGCCTCCACCAAGGCCTTCACCTCCACCGTGGTCGCCTTCGCCCTGCTCGCCCTGCACTTCGGCCGGATCCACGACCTCTCGCCGGCCGACGGCCGCCGGATCGTCTCCGCCCTCCAGGCGCTGCCCGACCAGATCCGCGAGGTGCTCGACCAGTCCGACGCGATCGCGAAGCTGGCGGCCGAGTACGCCGACTCCGCCGGGATGATGTTCATCGGCCGGGTCCGCGGCTACCCGGTGGCCCGGGAGGGCGCGCAGAAGCTCAAGGAGATCTCCTACGTCCACGCCGAGGCCTACCCGGCGAGCGAGCTCAAGCACGGGCCGCTGGCCCTGATCAGCCCCGAGCTGCCGACCGTGGCCCTCGTCCCGGACGACGAGCTGCTCGACAAGAACCTCACCACCCTCGGCGAGATCAAGGCCCGCTCCGGCCGGGTCATCGCGGTCGCCCACCGCCGGCCCGAGGACAAGCTGGCCGACCACTGCATCCTGGTCCCCAAGAGCGAGCCGGAGCTGGACCCGCTGCTCCTCAACATCCCGCTCCAGCTGCTCGCCTACCACGCGGCGGTCGCCCTCGGCCGGGACGTGGACAAGCCGCGGAACCTGGCGAAGAGCGTGACGGTGGAGTAGCCGTCAGGCGTTCGAACCCCGGGCCCCGGTCGCTGTGCGGACGACCGGGGCCCGGCCGCCGTCAGGCCCGGTTCGCGCGCGCCGTCCGGACGTGCTGCCAGATCAGGGCGGCCAGGGTCAGCACGGCGGCGGCGTGCAGCAGCCACCAGCCGGCCCCGAAGGTCAGCGTGAGGTTCGCCTGCACCGCGGGCGGCAGGGTGTGGAAGACGTCGGCGTCCTGGGCGCGCAGGGTGACGTCGACGATGCCGAGCACGACCGGGAGCGGCAGGGCGCAGAGGTAGCCGAACCTGCGCAGCGGCCCCCACGGGCGGTACGGCAGGACGGCCGCGCAGACCAGGGCCAGTACGGCGGGCACCAGCCACGGCCAGGGCATGAACAGGAAGCCCCGGCCCGTGCCGGGGAAGTCGTCGAGCCCGAGCGCGGAGTGCAGCGGGAAGCCCGACCCGGACGCGTGGTTGATGGCGGCGACCGTCTGCGGGGTCATGTTCCCGCCGGCCGCGATGCTGACGGTGCCGCCGGTGAGCAGCATCGACACGCCGTACACGGCCAGCAGCCCGGCCGGCACCAGGACGGACGCGAGCAGGCGCTCCCGCCGGCCGGTCGCCGGGGGCCGGCCCGGTTCCCCCGGCGGGACCGGGAGGGTCGGCGGGGTGACCGGCTGGGTGGCGAGCGCGGTCGGCGGGTGCGCGGGCCGGGCCGGCGGCACCGGCCGGTGCGGTTGCCGGGGCCGCTGCCCGGCGAGCAGGGCGGCCGCCTGCGCCCCGGTGAGGCGGGCGTTCGGGTCCTTCGCCAGCAGGCCGTCGATCAGCGGGGCCAGCGGGCCGGCCAGGGTCATCGGCGGCGGCTGTTCGAACAGCACCGCGGTGAGCGTCGCGACCGGGGTGTCCCGGCGGAACGGCGGTCGGCCCTCGGCGGCCTGGTAGAGCGTGGCGCCGAGCGAGAACAGGTCGCCCGCCGGGGCCGCGGGGCTGCCGTGGGCGCGCTCGGGGGCGAGGTAGTCGACCGAGCCGATGAAGGCGCCCGAGGCGGTGAGGGCGGTCTGGTCCTGCTGCACGGCGATCCCGAAGTCGGCGAGCAGCACGCCGCCGTCGTCGGCCAGCATGATGTTCGCCGGCTTCACGTCGCGGTGCACGATCCCCGCCCGGTGCGCGGCGTCGAGCGCGGCGAGGACGGCCTCGGCGACCGTCACCGTGTCGGCGGTCGGGAGCGGGCCCTCCCCGGCGATCCGCTCCTCCAGGGACCGGCCGACGATCAGCTGCATCACCGTCCACGGGGCGCCGTCGTCGACCACCACGTCGTGGACGCCGACGACGTTCGGGTGGTCGCGCAGCCGGGCCGCGTGCCGGGCCTCCCGCTGGGCGCGCAGCAGGCGCTCGGAGTGCTCCTCGGGCGAGGCGGCGGGCGGCAGTCGGACCTCCTTGACGGCCACGTCCACGCCGAGCACCTCGTCGTGGGCCTGCCAGACGCTGCCGAAACCGCCCGCCCCGAGCCGCCGCGCCAGCCGGTACCGGCCGCCGACCAGCCGCCCCGCCGAGGTCACGGCCGTACCGCCGTCCCCGCTGTCCGCCACCGTCGGTTCCCCCGTTCCTCGGCCTGCACGTCCGCCACAGTCTGGCAGAGCCGGTACGGCCGACGGCGGGGGAGGGCGGGTGACGGGGGAGGGCCGCGGCGGTGCGGAGTCGGTGGGGCTTCGGGATGCCGACGGGTTGTCATGACTGAAACACCGTCGGGCTGGGCATAACGACGTGGACCCACCGAAGGGCCCGGCTGACGCTCCCCCACGAGCGCAACCGGGCCCCGGGCCGGCGATCGGGCCTGGGCGTGACTCCCCCCACGGAGTGGCGACCAGGCCCGCAGCGTGTTCAACCAGCGATACGCAGAGTACATGTCATATCCACGTAGCGCTACCGAGTTCCGCGCTTCCGTTCCGGGCCCCGAGCGGGCCCCGGGGGCGGGGGTCAGTTCGCGCGGCCGGCCCGGGCGTAGGCCGCCAGGACCGAGAGGTAGCGCCGCCGGACGTCGTCGCGGTCGGCGGCCTCCGGGACCGACTCCCGGTTCAGGCGTTCGATCATCTCCGCCTGCTGGAGCAGGACCCGGCGCTGCTGTTCGGTCCGGGTCTCCGCCATGATCTCGGCCAGCGCGTCCAGCTGGCGGATCAGGACGGCGGGCATGCCGGGGGCGGCCTGGCGGATCTTCTCGAACGACCGCTGGACCAGCCGCTCGTAGCTCACCGGGACGGTCATCACCCGGACGTACCCGGCCTCGTCGCGGTGGACGGGGTTCGGGTCCCAGCGGGCGGCGATCCGGCACAGGCCCTCGCCCAGCCAGTCGATGCAGGTCAGGGTGGTGAAGGTGTCGTTGACCGCGGTGGACAGGGCCCGGATGGCGATCTCCACCAACTGGTCGACGGCGAAGGCGATGTCCTGGGCGAGGGTGCGGGTCGACCCGACGACGTGGGCGCGGGCGAAGCTGCGGGCCACCTCGGGCGCGGCCGCCGGCGGCCAGACGGTGGCCAGCGGGTGGCCCTGGACGAGGAAGTGCCCCGGCCGGTGGTCCAGCCGGATGACGGCGTCGAGCTCCGCGGCCATCCGGACGAGCGTGCGGTGCCGGACGAACTGGAGGTAGCCGCTGGCGGGGGCCGGGACCGTCGCCCCCGAGGTGTCCAGCCGGACGTTCAGCTCCGCGGCCGTCGGCCCCGCGCCGCCCCCGGCAGGCCGGTCCGGCCCGCCCGCGCCCGCCTCGATCGCCTCCGACAGCTCCGCCGCGATGCTCGCGATCACCCGGGGCAGCTGGATGGAGGTGGCGATGTGGTGGATGAAGAAGATCAGTACGGCGAGGTCGAGCATGACCAGCACCATGCACACGGTGATGGACAGGTGGGGGACGAAGTCGCCCCTCGGGCCGGGCCCGATGACGACCAGCGAGAGGATCGCGAAGACGAACGTCCCGACGAAGGTGCCCAGGGTCATCTGGGTGGTGCGGTCCCGGATGAAGGTGCGCAGCATGCGCGGCCCGAACTGGGTGGAGGCCAGCGTGAGCGTCACGATCATGATCGAGAACACCACGCCGACCACGGTGATCAGCGCCGCCGCGATCGCCGCCAGGACCTGCCGCGCCGAGTCCGCCGTCCCGCTGATCACCCAGGACGGCAGCCCCAGCGTCCCGTCGTACGCCCCCCGGTCCAGCGAGACCGTGACCGTGAACAGGGCCGCGGCGAACCCGACCTCCAGGATCGGGACGACCCACAGATTGGTCCGCAGCGCCTCGCGCCGCCACTGCGCCTCCAGGTGGACACCGCGGATCACCTCGCCCACCTCCGTACGCCCGGCCCGCCGGTACACCCCCTCGATCACCCAATCTAGGGTCCCGGCGGCCTCCCGGCTCGGCGTCCGCCCAGCCCGTACGGCTTGACCTTGACACGGTGACAAGCCCTTCACTGGTCTCCAGGAGGTGGTCCCGATGACGACGTCGACCGAGGACGAGAACACGATGCGGGTGTGGAAGGGGCTGGCGCACGACGACCCGTCGGTGCGGCTGCGGGCCGCGCTGGCCGTCGGGACGAACCCGGACCCGGGGTTCGTCGACGGGCTGGTCGAGCGGTGCGCCGTCGAGCCCGACTTCCCGGTGCGGGAGATGCTCACCTGGGCGCTCACCCGCCACCCGGCGGCGGTGACCGTCCCGCCGCTGCTCGACGAGGTCCGCTCGGAGCGCGCCCAGGCACGGAGCCAGGCGCTGCACACCCTGTCCAAGATCGGGGACCGGCGGGCGTGGCCGGCCGTCACCCCGGCGCTGCTGTCCGACCCCGACGAGGAGGTGGCCCGCAGCGCCTGGCGGGCCGCGGTCGTGCTGGCGCCCGAGGACGAGCGGCCCGCCCTGGCCGTAGGGTTGGCGGCGCAGCTCGGGCGCGGCGGCCGGGAGACGCAGCTGAGCCTCAGTCGGGCGCTGGTCGCGCTCGGGGAGGCGGCGGCCCCGGTCCTGACCGCCGCGACGACGGACCCCGACCCCCGGGTGCGCGCCCACGCGCTCGCCACGGAGGCGCTGCGCCGCGACCCGGACGCCGGCTTCGAGTCGGCGATCGAGGAGGCGAAGCGGATCGCCGTCCTCGGGACCGAACGGGACGGGTAGCGGGGGATGTCGATCGGTGGCGGACGGTGTGGACGGTTTGGACGGTGTGGGCGGTGCTGATCGGTGAAGTCGCCCGGCGGTCCGGGGTCAGTGCCCGGATGCTCAGGCACTACGAGTCGCTCGGCCTGGTGCGGCCCTCGGGCCGTACCGGCTCCGGCTACCGGGAGTACTCCGACGCGGACATCCGGCGGATCTTCCACATCGAGAGCCTGCGCTCGCTCGGCCTGTCGCTGCACGACGTCGGGCGGGCGCTCGACGACCCGGGCTTCGCGCCCT
This sequence comes from Kitasatospora sp. NPDC001309, assembly GCF_042896295.1. NCBI lineage: Bacteria > Bacillati > Actinomycetota > Actinomycetes > Kitasatosporales > Streptomycetaceae > Kitasatospora > Kitasatospora sp. NPDC001309. The sequence continues at coordinate 23,417 of NZ_JBIAXC010000008.1, forward strand.
CGGGGCTGGTCGACGACCTCGTCGCCCGCACGCTGGAGCGCATCGCGGCGGAGAGCGAGCTGCTGACGCGGCTGCGCCGGATCGGTGCGGCGGAGCCCGGCGGCTGGGAGGACGTCCTGCGGACCGTGGCGCTCCTGCGCGGGCTGGAGTCGGGGAGCGCGGGGGCGCGGCAGCGCGCGGCCCTGGCGGCGGTCGAGGAGGCCCCCGTCCCCCTGGAGGCACTGGCCGAGGCGGTGCTGGCCGAGTCGGACCCGAACGCCGCCGGGGCCCTGCGGTGGGCCTTGGCACGGGCCGGCGAGGCGGCGGTGGCCCTGCTGGCGCCGGGCCTCGGCTCGCCCTCGGCCGAGGTGCGGGAACGCGCTGTCCGGTCCCTCGCCGAGATCCCGGACGAGGCGGCGACCGCACTGCTGCGGGACGCCCTGGCCGGCCCCGATCCGGTGGTCCGCGGGTACGCGGCCCTGGCGCTCGGGGCCAGGCGGGTGGCCGACGCCGTCCCGACGCTCATCGACATGATCGTCGAGGAGCGGAACGACGCCGACGCGGCCGACGCGCTGGCCGCGCTGGCGAACGGCGGCGCCGGGGGCGGTGCTGCCGGTGTCGGTGCTGCCGTTGATCCCGTCCTGGCGGACCGGATCGCCGGGCGGCTCGTCGAGCGGCTGGCCCGGGACGGGGTCGACGAGCCCGCCCGGCGGCGGCTGACCCAGGCGCTCGCGGACATCCCGGGGAGCACGGCGACGCGCGCGCTCGCCGGGCTGGCGCGGGACGGTGACCGGGTGGTCGCGCTCACGGCGGCGTACGTGCTCACGCTGCGCGGCGCGCGGTAGCGGACTCCCGCGCGCCGCGCAGTGGCTGTGGGCGGTCGGTGGCGGTGGGCCGGTCAGCCGGCGCTGCTGATCCGCAGGATGCCGGTGGTGGTGCCCTGGTAGACCACGCCGCCGGGGGCGATGGAGCCGACCATCTGGAGCGTGTCGAAGAGGAATCCCGCGCCGAGGTAGTGGGTGCGGGTGACGGCGCCGGTGCTCGGGTCGACCTCGGCGTAGTCGTACGGATCGAGGATCGAGGTGGCGTCGGTGCCGGGGATGACCGGCCGGCGCAGCACGGTGTGGATCAGACCGTCACCGGTGGACAGCCTCGGCACGGCGGCGGAGCGCACCGTGGTGTCCCAGACGAGGTCGCAGCCGGAGCCGTCGGAGCGGACGTCGACCCGGCTGAGACCGCCGGAGAAGCGGCCGGAGGCGGGCACGCTCGGGCCGGCGTCGGCGGGCAGCTTGGGGTACGGGTAGCCGTAGGTGCTGGCGACGAAGACGGCGTTCCCGGCGCCGACCGGGGAGTTCTCGCTGCCGCTGCCGCCCGCCCTGAGGACGGGGACGGAGCAGACCTCGGAGCCGTCGGCGGTGCGGTAGACCAGCAGGTGCACGGTCGGCGCGGCGTTGTCGACGACGGTGACGTAGTCGGTGCCGGTGCGCGGGCCGAAGAAGGTCGGCGTGGAGCCGGTGCCCCAGCTGAGCTGTCCGGGCTTGCGGCCCGGCCCGCGGTCGTACGGCCGCCGCCAGGCGATGCGCGGAGTGCCGTCGGCCCCCGCGGTCAGCAGGTAGGTGGCGTGGGTGGTGGCCACCAGCGTGCCGGCCGGGGCGGTGGAGAGGGAGTTGGCGACCTTCTCCCCGGCCGGGAGGGCGAGGGTGCGGACGGTGCCGGTGCGGTCGTCGGCGGTGCCGACGACCCCGCCGCCGGTGGCGAACCAGACCCGGCCCTGCCAGTCCGGGGACAGGCCGGTCACGGCGTCGCCCTCGGGCACGGCGCCGGCCAGCGACAGCCGGCTGTCCACGGTCAGCGCCCAGGCGCCGGTGGCGGTGCGGTGGTGGCCGATCCGCAGCAGGTCGCGGTTGCCGTCCACCACCACCAGGCGGTCGTCCTGGTCCAGGTAGGCGTACACGCCGCCGAGCAACGAGCCCTTGGCGATGGGGAGTTCGGCGACGGAACCGCCGTCGGCCGGGTCGAGCAGGTGGACCGTCGGGACGAGGCCGAAGATCGTGGTGCAGAGCGCGACCGGGCGTCCGTCCGAGCCGACCAGCACCGTCGGGCAGGCGGACTGGAGGGCCACCCGCTCGGAGTCGAGCGGGCCGGGCTTCGGGCCGGGCAGCGGGGTGGCGTCGGAGGAGCCGGTGTCGCCGTGCATGGTGGCGGTGCCGTCGGGCCCCGCGTACGGGTTGTGCGGGGGGAGCGGACCGAACGGGCTGTCGGCGTGGGCAGGGGCAGGGGTAGGGGCGGGGTCCGCGAGGGCGGGGACCGGGAGGGCCAGCAGGGCGGCGGTCACGAGTGCGGGCAGCGCGAGGCGCATGGGAGTTCCCGTCGGGAGAGGTGTGGACGGCGTGGTGGTGCACGTGATCGCCCGGGTGGGGGTTCCCGACGGCGCCGGGGGCGCCGGGCTGATCACCGCGTCAGAGCGCGCGGTGACAGATCGCCGAGCACGCGTGCCCGAGGTCGACGTCGAGTCGACGGCTCAGGTGCGTGTGGCGGTTCATGCGGCCAGCATGGACCACTGACACTTTGTCGCACAAGCGTCCGTCCGGCCCGTGGGACCGGGTGGTGCGGGTCAGAAGACCGAGCAGCCGGAGAGGGTGGTGAGGGTGTCCAGGGCGGTCACGGCGGCGACCGAGTTGCCGGCCTGGTCGAGGCGGGGGCCCCAGGCGCAGACGGCCGCGCGGCCGGGCAGTATGGCGAGGACGCCGCCGCCGACGCCGCTCTTGCCGGGCAGGCCGACGCGGAAGGCGAACTCGCCGGCGGCGTCGTAGGTGCCGCAGGTGAGCAGGACGGCGTTGAGGCGCTTGGCCTCGCCGCGGCTCATCAGCCGGGTGCCGTCGGTGCGCACGCCGTAGCGGGCGAGGAAGGCGCCGGCGAGCACGAGGTCGCGGCAGCTGGCGGCGATCGCGCAGTGCGCGTAGTAGTGGTCCAGCACGGTGTCGACCGGGTTCCGCAGATTGCCGTGGCTGGCGATGAAGTGGGCGAGCGCGGCGTTGCGGTGGCCGTGCTCGGCCTCGGAGGCGGCGACCACCGGATCGGTGTCCAGCAGCCGGTTGCCGGACTCGCGGCGCAGGAACTGCCGTACGGCGCCGGAGGCGTCGCCGGTCAGGGACTGCAGGCGGTCGGTGACCACCAGGGCGCCCGCGTTGATGAACGGATTGCGCGGGATGCCGTGCTCGGTCTCCAGCTGGACCAGCGAGTTGAAGGGGTTGCCGGAGGGCTCCCGGCCGACGCCCCGCCAGAGGTCCTCGCCGCCGTCGGGGCTGTAGGCGAGGGCGAGGGCGAGCGAGAACAGCTTGGAGACGCTCTGGATCGAGAACGGCCGCTCCCAGTCGCCGACGCCGTGCAGCTCGCCGTCGACGGTGGCCACGGCCATGCCGAAGGCCTCCGGGTCGGCCTCGGCGAGGGCCGGGATGTAGTCGGCGACGTGGCCCCGGCCCGTGGTCGCCCGGGCGGCCGCCTCGGCGGCGGCCAGCAGGACGGGGTAGTCCAGGTTCTCCACATCGAACAAGGTTCTTCACTCCACGCGCGGACGGGTACGGACGGGTATGGACGGGTACGGGCACCGTCCGACCTGTGATTATCCGTCTTCGGGGGAGTGCTGTGCGCCAGGCGGGGGTGCGGTGCGTGGCGTGCCGGGAGGCCGGCGCTACGGCGCGTCGGTCGGCGCCTGGACCGGCGGGCCGGTCAGCAGGGTGCCGGAGTCCGTGTAGGGCCAGCCGTTCGGGACGCAGCCGTGCAGGCCCTTGATCTGCTGCATCATCACCGGCGCCGGGGCGCCCGGGCCCGGGCAGTCGACGTGGCCGTTGCCGAGGATGTGCCCGACCTCGTGGTTGATCGCCAGCGCGTGGTACAGCTCCGGCTGGTTCCGGTAGAACTCGGACAACTCGGTCCACCGCTTGAGGTTGATCACCACCTGGTGCTGGACGCCGCAGTTGACCCAGCCGCCGGTGTCCAGCCCGTACTGGCCGCAGATCCGGTCGGTGGAGCCCGGGGTCGCCAGGTAGACCGTGAAGTCCACCGGGTCGGCGGCCATCCGCTCGAAGGACGCGGTGCCCCCGGCCGCCCAGCCGCGCCGGGTGTCGCCGAGGACGGCGTCCACCTCGGCGGCGAACTGCGCCGGACTCTCCGCGATGCCGTCCTCCACCCGCACCTTGTAGCGGTACAGGTGCTCCCCGGTGCCGAAGCGGGCGGAGCCGCCGGGGGCGGTGGTGAAGGCCAGCGGCGCGGGCTCGCCGCTGCGCCAGGGCTGCCACCACAGCAGGCCGGCGGTCACCGCCGCGACCAGGGCCAGGGCGAGCGCGGCGTGCCAGGGCCGCAGGCGCCGCCAACGGCGCGGGCGGGCAGCGGCCGCCGTCATCGGCCGCTGCCCGCCGCCGCACGGCCGTGCGTCCGGCGTATTCGGTGGGTCGGGGGCGCGGCGGTGTCGGACATGGTGGTGGTGCTCCTGGGCGGGCTCAAAACGGGGTACATCAGGAGGAACGGTCCGGTTGCGGCGGAGGGTTCAGTCCTGTTGCGGGTGTCGGGGCCAGGGTAGGGGACGGCGGGAGCGCCAGGGCGTCGCGGAACTCCCGGGCGAGGGAGAGGAACTCCTCCGGGGACCGCGCCGCGTGGTGCAGGTCGATCAGCGGCTCGGCGCCCAACTCCCGTACGGCGGAAGCCAGGTAGTGGGCGATCTGGGCGACCGTGCCACGCTGGGGGACGTCGCCCTCGGGCGCCGGGCCGGCGGTGACCACCGGGTTCACCCGCAGCACCAGGCGCAGCGCCCCCGGGTCGCGGCCGTCGGGCGGGCGGCGCCGCCGGTTCCCGGAACCACTCGAAGGTGCCACCCGTGCGGCGTGTTCCTGGGGATCGCCGTCGGAATCGGCTGTTGTGGTGCGGGTCGATCACGACGACCACCCGCACCACGACCCGTAACCGGAGGCACCGTCATGTCCATCACCACCGTCCTCACCGTCGACGGCATGAGCTGCGGCCACTGCGAGAGGACCGTCAGCGCCGGGCTCGCCGCCATCCCCGGGGTCACCGAGGTCGTCGCGGACGCGCCGAGCGGACGGGTCACCGTGGCCTCTGCCCAGCCGCTGGAGACGGCGGCGGTCCGCAGTGTGGTGGACGGGGCCGGCTTCACCCTCGTCGACGAGATCTGACCCCGGACGGGCCGGGGCCCGCCGTCCTGCTACGGCGGGCCCCACCCGGCTCAGCCCATGCTCTTCGCGCCGTCCAGCGACTCGCGGACGATGTCGGCGTGGCCCGCGTGCTGGGCGGTCTCGGCGATGACGTGCAGCAGCACCCGGCGGGCCGACCACTCGGCGTCCGCCTCGAACCAGGGCGCCTTCGGCAGCGGCTGGGTCGCGTCCAGGTCCGGCAGGGTGGCCACCAGCTCGTCCGTCCGGCGGGCCACCTCGGCGTACTCCGCCAGCACCCCGGCCAGCGTCTCGCCCGGCAGGAGCCGGAACTCGTCGGCGCGGCGGGCGAAGTCGGCCTCGGTCATGGCGGAGAAGTCGGGCATCGCGGACGGGCCCTCCACGATGAACTCCGCCCACAGCCGCTCCACCGTGGTCACGTGCTTGACCAGACCGCCCAGGCACAGCTCGCTCGCACAGGTCCGCAGGCCGGCCTGCTCGTCGGTGAGGTCGCGGGTGGTGAAGCGCAGGAAGTGCCGCTGCTTCTCCAGCGCGACCAGGAGGTCGGCGCGCTCGCCGGTGACGGGGGCGGTGGCGTCGGGGGTGGTGGTCGTGGTCATGGCTCTGGCCTTCCGTTCGGGTCCTGCTCGGGTGCTGCTCCCTCGGACGAGAACCACATTACGGAGCATTGCGGCCACTTCCTGTCCTGAATTGCGGCCAGAATCGGGACATGGCGAACACCAGCACCCGGACCCTGCGACTGCTCTCCCTGCTCCAGACCCACCGGTACTGGCCCGGCGAGGAACTCGCCGACCGGCTCGGCGTCTCCGTCCGCACCCTGCGCCGCGACATCGACCGGCTGCGCGACCTCGGCTACCCCGTCGAGGCCCAGCGCGGCGTCGAGGGCGGCTACCAGCTGGCCGCGGGTGCGGCGCTGCCCCCGCTGGTCATCGACGACGAGGAGGCGGTCGCCCTCGCGGTCGGACTCCAGGCGGCGGCCGACAGCCCGGTGGAGGGGGTCGCCGAGGCCTCCGTCCGGGTCCTGGCCAAGGTCGTGCAGGTGATGCCGGGCCGGCTGCGCCGCCGGGTCGAGGCGCTGCGCGCCGTCACCGTCCCCGTCGACTGGGGCACCGCCCCCGCCTCCCGCGTCGACCCCGACGCCCTCACCGCCGTCGCCCTGGCCTGCCGGGACGACGAACGGATCCGCTTCTCGTACACCGCCGCCTCCGCGCGGCGCACCGAGCGGCACGTCGAGCCGCACCGGCTGGTCTGCCTCGACCGGCGCTGGTACCTGGTCGCCTACGACCTCGACCGCGGCGACTGGCGGACCTTCCGCCTCGACCGCCTCACCGCCGCCGAGGCCACCGGCGCCCGCTTCGCGCCCCGCACCCTCCCGGCCGCCGACGCCGCCGAGTTCGTCCGCGCGGGCCTCAGCGCCATGCCCCGCCCCAACCGCGTCGAGGCCCTGGTGGAGGCGCCCGCCGACCGCGTCCGCGCCCACGTCGGCCGCTGGGGCGACGTCGAGGCGGTGGACGCCACCCGCTGCCGCCTACGGATGACCGCCGACTCCCTGGACTGGCCCGCCATGGCCCTGGGCTCCCTCGGCGCCGAGTTCCAGGTCGTCCACCCGCCGGAGCTGCGGACACTGATCGCGGAATGGTCCACCCGCTTCGGCCGGGCAGCGGAAGGCGGCGCGGAGGAGTAGGAAGTCGGCCCGATCGACTTTCGGTGCGGGGTGGGGCTGTGGTGGGGTGGTCCTCCCGTGGGGTGGGGCTGGAACGGCCGGGCTTCGTACGGTCGTTACGCCGGCCGGGGGTGGATGGGGGTGGGTGTGGGGCGGGTCAGGGTGTGGCGGGTCAGGAGGGTGTTCCGGGAGGCGGACCACAGGTACGTGCGGGCGGCGGAGCTGAGGCTGGAGGGGGTGTTCCAGCTCCTCACCCTGTCGGGGAGGCGGCGGGCTCGGCGGCTGCCGCTCGTACGTCGGCAGTGGCTGCGGGCGGTGGAGGAGGATGCGGACCTGGCGCTGACGGCGCTCGCCGACGCGGTGGTGGACGGGTTGGACGTGGCGACCGGCGAGTTCGTCGACGAGGCGCTGGCCCGGTGGGTCCGTTCCGGGCGGCAGGGCCGTTTGCAGCGAGGTGCCTACGAACGGTTGCGGGAGGCCCTGGCCACGACCGGCCGGTCGCTGGCCGCCCGGCTGACCGACCTGTACCGGGGGGAACCGGCGCTTCGGGAGCACCGCAGTGCCCCGGAGGTGCGCGACATGCTGATGGAGTACCACCCGGAGCACCCGCCGATGGAGCTGCTGATGGCGGTGGGCCCGCTGGGTTCGGAGGCGGACTGGTGGTGCGATCTCGGGTACCGGGCGGTCGAGGACGGTGACCTGGAGCTGGCCGACCGGCACTTCGCCCGGTCGCACGACCTCGGTTGTCCGCACGTGCGGAAGCGGGTCGTGTACCTCGCTCTGCTGCGGGTGGCGGAGGTCGGCGACCGGGTGCAGGTGCGCGACGCCCTCAGGACGGCCCGTGAGCTGCATCCCGCCCTCGACCACGAGCAGTTGTTCTACCTGGACTGCCGGGCCGTCCTCGCCGGTGCGGAGCCGGACGTGGCGGCGATGGTGCGGTTGCGGGTGGGCCGCCCCGACCTGCGTCAGCTGTGGCTGGCCCAGCACTTCCTCCGGGTCGGGAACCCCGTCGTGGCCCGGGCCAGGTTGCGTTCGTGCGTGCGGAAGGCCGGGAAGCTGACCCAGGACCGGTACTGGCACCTGGACAGGCGTGACGACGATCCCGATCCGTCCGACGTCCTGCGCACGGCCAAGGCCCAACTGGCCCGGCAGGACGGGCGTCGCCAGGACGGGCGTGAGGCGGCGGGCCCGGACGCGCGCCTGCTGCCGTCGGTGCACCGGTTCGACCCGGGCTATCTGCACGAGGCGCCGCCGGAGCCGTAGTGGCGGCGGGCCGCCGCCACTACGGGGCGATGGACTCGATGGTGGCGCGCAGGCGTCCGAGTACGGCGGGGAGTTCGGGCAGCGGGGGGTTGGCGAGGGCGAGGCGGATGGCGTTGGGGTGGTGGGGGCCGGTGGCGAAGGCGTCGGCGGTGGAGACGAGGATGCCCTCGGCGGCGAGCAGGGCGGCGACCCGGTCGGGGCGCTGGTGGGGTTCCAGGGCGAGCCACTGGATGTAGGAGGCGGGGTGGGCGGTGACGGCGAGGCCGGCCAGGGCGGTGCGGGCGAGCCGTTGGCGCTCGGCGGCGTCGGCGCGGCGCCGGGCTTCGAGGCGGGTGACGGTGCCGTCGGCGAGCCAGCCGGTGGCGAGGGCGGTGATCAGGCCGGGGGCGCCCCAGGCGGCGGCGCGCAGCTGGGTGGTGGCGGCGCGCAGGTGGCGGTCGGGGAGGACGGCGAAGCCGAACCGCAGGCCGGGGGCGACGTTCTTGGACAGGCCGGCGACGTAGCAGGTGCGGTCGGGGGCGAGGGCGTGCAGCGGCGGGGGCGGTGAGGCCTCCAGGAAGGCGTAGGTGCCGTCCTCGATCAGGGTGCAGTCGTGGGCGGCGGCGAGGGCCGTGAGGCGTTGCCGCTGGCCGCGGTCGAGCACCCAGCCGAGCGGGTTGTGGACGGTCGGGACGGTGTAGACCGCGCGGACCGGGCGGCTGCGGCAGAGCCGGTCGAGGGCGTCGAGGTCGGGCCCGGTGGGGGTGACGGGCACGGGGGCGAGGTCCAGTCCGTGCGCGGCGGCGAGGAGTTTGACGCCCGGGTAGCTGAGCGCGTCGACGGCGAGGACGTCGCCGGGGCGGGTGAGGGTGCGCAGGACGCAGTCGAGGGCCTGCTGGGCGCCGCTGGTGAGCAGGACGTTGTCGGGGGCGGTGTCGACGCCGCGGTCCAGCAGGTAGCGGGCGACGGTCGCCCGGTCGTGCCGGTGGCCGCCGGGCGGGTGCTGGCGCAGCAGGGCCTCGGCGTCGCCGGAGGAGGCGAGGGTGCGCAGCGCCCGGCGCAGCTGGTCGCCCTGGTCGGGGGCGAGGGGCTGGTTGAAGGAGAGGTCGGCGGTGCGGGGCACCGGGAGGACGCGGGAGGGTTCGAGGCCGTCGTAGCCGGAGCGGACCCGGACGAAGGTGCCGCGGCCCTGCTCGCCCACGACCAGCCCGGCGGCGCCGAGTTCGGCGTAGACGCGGGTCGCGGTGGCGAGCGCGATGCCGCGTTCGCGGGCGAGGGCGCGGTGGGTCGGCAGCCGGGTGCCGGCGGGCAGGGCGCCGGAGCGGATCGCGGCGGCGTACTCGTCGACGACGGCCTTGTAGGAGGGAGGTCGCACGGGGCCTGCCGTTCCGTGGTCCGAAGGCGTGGGCGGGGGAGGGGGAAGTGTATCCAGGACAATAACTGGATTGTCCTGGACCACCTTTCCTAGCCTCGCTCGGGCAGTGACCGAAGCGACCACGTCGAAAGGGAACCAGCGGCCATGACCGTCCACAGCGAGCGGGACCAGCACGTCGTCACCCTCACCATCGACCGGGAGAAGAAGCTCAACGCCCTCGACTACCCGACGATCGACGCGCTGCTCGCCGCACTCGACCGGATCGACGCCGACGACAGCGTCCGCGCCGTCATCCTGACCGGGGCCGGGCAGCGGGCGTTCAGCGCGGGCGCGGACATCCCGTCGCTGGCGGCCAGCATCGCGGGCGGGCCGGAGCGGGCGCTGCGCGAGTTCGTCCGCCGCGGCCACACCCTGACCCGGCGGATCGAGGAGTTCCCCAAGCCGGTCATCGTCGCGGTCAACGGGCTGGCGTACGGCGGGGGTTGCGAGCTCACCGAGGCGGCGCCGCTGGCGATCGCGGCGGAGCACGCCAGCTTCGCCAAGCCGGAGATCGCGCTCGGCTTCCCGCCGCCCTTCGGCGGCTCGCAGCGGCTGCCGCGCCACGTGGGCCGCAAGCGCGGCCTGGAGCTGATCCTCACCGGGGACCCGGTCCCGGCCGCCCGGGCGGCCGAGCTGGGCCTGGTCAACGCGGTCGTCCCGGCCGGTGAACTGCTCGACGAGGCACGGGACCTGGCGGACCGCATCATCCGGTACGCGCCGACCGCGGTGGCCGCCTGCCTGCGGGCGGTCACCCGCGGGATCAACCTGCCGATCGACGAGGGCCTCGCGGTGGAGGCGGCGGCCTTCGCCGCCACCGTGCCGACGGACGGTGTGCGGGACGGGATCCGGCGGTTCCTCGACCGGACCTGAGGCCGGATATTCGCTTGGCCGACGGTGGCGGGCCGGGCGATCATGGCGGGATGTCCGATCTGTTCGAGCGGGTAGCCGCCTTCCACGTCGCCTTCGCCCGCCGCCAGGCGGCCGAGGTCATCGAACTGCCGGAGTTCCCAGGGGTCTTCGCCGTACGGAACCCCGAGTTCGTGCGCTCCCACGAGCACAACCAGCTGATCGTCACCGGGCCGGGCGCCGACCCGGCGGCCCTGCCGGGGCTGGCGGCGCGCTGGCTCGGGCAGCGCCGGCAGTACGCGATCACCGTGCTGGACGAGGCGTGGGGCGAGCGGGCCGCGCCGGTACTGGCCGGGGCCGGGTACGCGCGCAGCGCCGTGGTGGTCATGGCCAGGGGCACGGCGGGCTGCGCACTGCCCGAACCGGCCGCCCTGCCGACGGAGTTCGCCGAACTGCGGGAGCCCGTGCTGCGGCAGCAGCGGGAGTGGTACGAGGAGGCGGAGCTGCTCCGCCAGCTCACCGACCGCCGACCGGCCAGGCGGCGCGGCGCCGAGCAGGTGCACTTCCTGGCGGCCCGGGCGGCGGACGGCGAGGTGGCCGCCTGGGTCGACCTCTACCTCGAACCGGCCGCCGGGCTGGCGCAGTTGGAGGACCTGGTCACCGCGATCCCGCACCGCGGGGCCGGTCACGGGGACACCCTGCTGGCCAGCGGCCTGGCCCTGGCGGCGGCGGCCGGGATCCCGCGGCTGTTCCTGTTCGCGGACGCGGTCGACTGGCCGCGCACGTGGTACGCGCGCCGGGGCTTCGTCGAGATCGGCCGCAACCTGTCCTTCCAGACGAGCTGACGACCGGGGGACAGGCGATTGGACGGTGACCTGAACACGGAGCGGGCCCTGCCCCGTGACCTGATGGCCGTCGACACCCCGGCGCTGCTGCGACTGGAGGAGCGCGCCGTGGATCTCGGCCTCTCCCAGCGGCTGGACCCGGCGTGGCTGAGGGCGCACGCGGCGCCCGACGGGCGGCACTACCTGCGGGCGGCGCTGTGGCACGGGCTGTCCCACCGTCCCGAACTGCCGGCCCGGTTGCGCTGCGAGCTGGTGCTGGAACTGCGGACCGGCGAGCAGGTGCTGAGCCTGCTGGACGTCCTGCCCGAGGAGTTCGCGCGGCTGTCGGCGGTGACGTCCCGCGACGAGGGCCTGCCGGTGGCCCGTCTCCTGGGCGGCGGCGGGCTGCGGTCGGTCAGGGAGTACTCGGGCGGGGAGTAGCCGGCTGGGGCGCGGGCGGCGTACGACGAGGGGCCGCGGGGCTGACCGGCCCGGCCGCCGCCCGCCCGCAGTGGTCGGCGACGGTGTCCGCGAAGGCCCGGGCGAGCGGTCCCAGGGTGAGCCACTCGCGCGCGGCCCAGCCGACGGTGAGGCCCGGGAGGTCGGGCAGCGGGACCAGCCGGAGCCCGGGGTGGCCGGGGCCCTGCCACTCGGGGAGCGCGGGGACGACGGCGTGGCCGAGGCCGAGTTCGGCGAGCAGGATGGCCGTGTCCCAGTCGGTGACGCTGGTGTCGAAGACCGGGCGGATGCCCGACTTGCCGAGCCAGTCGTCCAGTTGGGAGCGGGAGACCGAGTTCTGCGGCAGCCCGATGAGCCGGGCGTCCTGGAGGTCGGCGGGTTCGATGCGCTCCCGGGCGGCGAGCGGGTCGGCGGCCGCCACGGCGAGCACCCACGGCAGGTCGGCGACGGGACGCTGCTCGATGCCGCGGACGGGCGTGCCCAGGGTGATCCAGGCCAGGTCGACCTGGCCGGCGGTGAGCGCGTCCAGACAGCTGCGGCTGGAGACGCCGGTCTGGAACTCCAGGCTGACCTGCGGGAACCGTTCGCGGAAGTCGACCACGGCGGCGGACATGAAGTGCCGGATGCTGGTGGCGCCGGTGGTGATCCGCACCGATCCGCCCTCGCCGCGGGCGAGTTCGGCGATGGTGCGCAGCGCGTGGTCGATGCCGCCCAGTCCGTTGGCCACGGCGGTCTGCAGGTGGCGTCCGGCCTGGGTGGGCACCACGCCGCGCGGGTGCCGATCGATCAGGGTGAGGCCCAGCTCGCGCTCCAGCCGCTTCACGTGCTGGCTGACGGCGGACTGGCTGCACGCCAGGTCGCGGGCGACGGCGCTGAGCGAGCCGGCCCGGCAGACGGCGGCGAAGACGCGGAGGTCGTCGAGGGTCACGAACGCCCAGGGTACTGCCGGTCCGGGACGGCACGAGAAGGGGCCCGACCCAAGCCTGACCTTGGAAGTTCCCCAGGAAATCAGCGGATTGACTTGGAAGTCCGGCAGCCTCGATCATCGACGGCAGGGCCCGCAGGAGGGCGGCAACCCGCCCGCTGCCTTCGCGGCGCTCCGGACGCGTAGAGGCGGGGGCGGGGCGGGTGCCGACCCGTAGGTACCCGCGGGCCCACGGGCACGTCGGGCAGTGGAGGGGGAACGGAACATGCGGTACGCCGATGGTCCCGGTACGGACTGCGAGGTGTTCGTCCGGGCGGAGGTGGAGCGGGTCTGGGCACTGGTCACCGACATCGCGCTGCCCGCCCGGCACAGCCCGGAGCTCCAGCGGACCGCCTGGTTGGACGGCGCGGTCGGCGCGGACGACCCCGCGCCGGGCGCCCGCTTCGAGGGGTACAACCGCCGGGCGGGCATGCCCGATTGGCGGACGGTCTCCGAGGTGGTGGAGCTGGTCGAGCACCGCGCCTTCGCCTGGGCCGTCCTGGACGTGGACGGCCGCTTCGGCACCCCGGTGACGGACGCGACCGGTGCGCTGGCCCGGTGGCGCTTCGAGCTGCGCCCCGAGGACGGCGGTACCCGGGTGCGGCACTCGGTGCTGCTCGGCCCGGGCCGCAGCGGAGTCACCCGGGCCATCGACGCCCGGCCGGAGGCCGAGGAGAAGATCGTCGCCTTCCGCCTGGGGGAGCTGCGGACCGGGATGACGGCGACGCTGGAGGGCATCAAGTCGGCGGCCGAGAGCGTGGGTTGAGGTGTCGGAGCTGGAACGTTCGGAGCTTGAGCGTGCGCTGGACCCCGACGGGCTGCTCGCGGAGGTCCGGGCCTCGGCGGCACGCCTGTGCGCGGACCTGGCGCCGCTGACCGACCGGCAGGCCCGTGAGCCCTCGCTGCTCCCCGGCTGGAGCCGGGGCCATCTGCTCACCCACCTCGCCCGCAGCGCCGACGCCTACCGCTGGATGCTCGCCCTGGCCCGTACCGGCCGCGCCCCCGGGCCGCGCGCCGACGCCGCCGAGCTGGACCGGCAACTGCGCGCGGGCGCGGGGCGCGCCGCCGGAGCGCTGGCCGCCGACCTGCGGGACAGCCTGGACGGGCTGCTGCGGGACGCGGCCGAGCTGCCCGCCGGGCGCCGGGACGTCCTGGTCCCGGCGTTGGCGGGCTGGCGGCACCCGGCCTGGTACCTGCTGTGGCGGGCCTGGCGGGAGCTGGAGGTGCACGCGGTCGACCTGGGCCTCGGCCGCGGGCCGGCCGACTGGCCCGCGGCGTTCGTCCGGGCGGCCCTGGCCGAGACGGCCGCGGCACTGGCCGTACGGGCGGTGCCGCTGGCCCGGGTGGAGGCCGAGGACCTCGGCCTCGGCTGGGCGATCGGCGGGACGGGCCCGGTGGTGAGCGGCCCCGGGCACGCGCTGCTCGCCTGGTTCGCCGGGCGCGGCCCGCTGGCGGCCCTGCGGGTGGACGGCGGGTTGCCGGCGCCCGCGGTGCTGCCGGCCTGGCCGTTGCCGCCGGTGCCCGGCTGGGGGTGAGGTCCGCTCAGGAGGCGGAGGCGGAGGCGGAGGCGGAGGCGGAGGCGCGGGCGCGGGCGGGGGCGTCGGAGGGCGGGTGCCCGGCATCAGCACGGGTGATGCCGGTGACCGGCCAGGGGCTGTTCGGGACGGGCCCGGAGGAGCGGAACGGCGTACGGCGGGGTCGACCGATCGGTTGATCCCGCCGTACGCCGTTCACCAGGAGAGTGGGTAGCGGACCGGGTGTCCGCCGATCCGGCCCGGCAGCAGGCCGACGGCGACCAGCAGGGTGGTGGCCAGGACGAGCAGCGGCAGGAAGGGCACGGGGTGCGGGGCTTGCAGGACCACGATGACGGCGGTGGCCGCCGCGGGGGAGTGCGAGAGGTGGGTGAGCAGCATCGCGCCGAGCGCGAGTCCGGCGGCGATCGCCGCGCCCCAGGCGGTGCTGCCGGTGACGGCCAGGGTGGCGTAGCCGAGCGTGGCGGACAGCAGCTGGCCGCCGATCAGGTTGCGCGGCTGGGAGATCGGCAGCCCGGGTGCGCCGTGCACCAGTGCGGCGCTGGCCGCCAGGGGCGGGATCAGCAGCGGCTGGTGGAGCAGCACGCCGATCCCGACCAGCACGAGCAGGGCGCCGACGGCGTAGACGGAGTCCCGCAGCACGTGCAGCGGGTGCGGCCGCGGGCGGGCGCCGGTGGCGGGCGGTATGCCGGGGGCGGGCGGTGGGGACGGCGGGGCGGGCATGTGCGGGTGGCTCCGGGTGGAAGACGGGGGACCCGCCGATGATAAACAGACTGTTGAAGGAGAGGTAGGACGTTTTGCCTGCTGGGCACATTGTCGAGACGGGATCCGAGGAGCACCGTGTGATCGCACCCACCCCACCGGCCGTCACCGTCTTCCGGGACGTCCGCCCCTTCGGCGCCGCCGAGGCCGTCGACCTGGTCGCCGTGGACGGCGTCCTCGCCGAGCGCGTCCCGGACGGCGCGGCGCCGCAGATCGTCGAGGGCGCCGGCCGGATCGCCCTGCCCACCCTGGTCGACGCCCACATCCACCCCGACAAGACCGCCTGGGGCGAGCCCTGGTACAGCCGCCGCCCGGCCGGCTCGCTGCCCGAGTACGTCCAGGGCGACGTCGAGCTCCACCGGCGGCAGCGCACCCTGCTCGCCGAGCGGGCCCACCGGCTGCTGGCCCACGCGGTGACCCGTGGCACCCGGGCCGTCCGTGCCCACGTGGACGTCGCCCCCGCCTTCGGCCTGGCCGGGGTCACCGGGCTCGCCGAGGTGCGGGAGCGGCTGGCGGGCGCGCTGGACCTCCAGCTGGTCGCCTTCCCCCAGCACGGGGTGCGGCGCACGCCCGGGGCGGGTGAGCTGCTGGCCGAGGCGGCCGCGAGCGGGCTGATCGACGCGATCGGCGGAATCGACCCGGCCGGGTTCGACGGCGGCCCGGACGGCACCGGCCCCGCCCAGCTGGACCTGCTCTTCGGCCTGGCCGAACAGTACGGCCTGCGGCTCGACATCCACCTCCACGACCGGGGCGAGCGCGGCCTCGGCCCACTGCGCGAGATCGCCGCGCGGACCGCGGCGGCCGGTCTCGCCGGGCGCGTGGTGGTGAGCCACGCCTTCTGCGTGCCCGAGCTGACCGGCCCGCCGCTGGCCGGACTGGCCGAGCTGCTGGCAGGGTCGGGGGTCGGGCTGACCACCGTCGCGCCCTCGGCCCACCAGGTGCTGCCGTTCCGCGTCCTGCGGGAGCACGGCGTGCGGGTCGGCCTCGGGTCGGACGGCGTGCGCGACTCCTGGAGCCCGTACGGCAACGCGGACCTGCTGCACCGCGCCCACCTGCTCGGCTGGACCACCGACGCCCGCACCGACGGGCAGCTCGCCGACTGCTTCGCCCTGGCCGCCGACGGCGGCGCCGAACTGCTCGACCTGCCGCCGGTGACCCTGGCGCCCGGCTCGCCGGCCGACTTCATGCTGCTGACCGGCGAGTGCCTGCCGCAGGTCGTGGTCGACCTCCCGCCGCGCGAACTCGTCGTCCGGGCGGGGCGCGTGGTGGCCCGCGAGGGGCGGTTCACCGGCTGACCTTCGGCCCCGCCCCTGCGTGGCCCCCGCCTGCCCGCGCCCGGCACCGGTTCGTCCGGTGCCGGGCGCCCGACTGTCCGGCCGTCCGACTGTCCGGCCGTCCGACTACTCGGCCGTCCGACTGTCCGGCCGTCCGACTACTCGGCCTTGAGGTGCGCCAGCGTGACGATCAGCCGGTCGGCGATCCCCTCCGGCCACGGAAAGGCGACCGTGACCGCCCGCTGGTGGGCCAGCCCGTGCAGGCCCAGCCAGAGGGCCACGGTGTCCGCGAACGCGTCGTCGCTGCTGGACGCGCCCGTGGCCACGCACGCCTCCAGGGTCTCGACGAACAGCTGCAGCAGCTCCTGGCCGAGGGTGCCCATCTCCTCCGGCGTCACGGTGGTGTCCTGGAGCGCGGGCACCCAGACGCCGCCGAACATGGTGCGGTACCGCTCGGGGTGCTCCCGGGAGTACGCCAGGTAGGCGTGGCAGAGGGCGGTGAGCCGCTGTCGGGGGTCGTCGTCGGCCGCGTCGACGGCGGTGCGCAGCCGGGCCTCCATCTGTTCGAAGGCCTGTCGCACCACGGCCAGCATGATGGCCGGCTGGTCGGGGAAGTGGCGGTAGATCGAGGGGGCCGCGATGCCGACCCGGCGGGCGACCGAGCGCAGGGTGACGGCGGTCTCGGTGCCGGCCTCGTCGAGCAGTTCGACCGCGGCGGCCACGATGTCCGCGCGCAGGCGGGCGCCTTCCCCGCGACGGTTGCGGGCACGGACGGGGGCTGTGCTCGATTCGTTTCCCATGGCGTGAGCTTACAGGTGAAAACTTACGAACGGCAGCTCTTGTCAGTCGTGAGCTTACGTGTGTAACTTTACGGCTGTAGCCACCGCACCGCAGAGCCGAACGGAGCACACCGTGAACAACGCCGTCGTCACCCACGCCACCGAGGTCGTCCTGCCGGGCGAGGTCGAGCCGAGCGGCCTGCGGCTGCGCACCCGCGACCTCCCGCCGCCGAGCGCGGGCCACGTACTGCTCCGGATGGACGCCACCGGGGTCTCCTTCGCCGAGCAGCAGATGCGCCGCGGCAAGTACTACGACCAGCCGCCCTTCCCCTTCGTGCCCGGCTACGACGTGGTCGGCACCGTGGTCGCGACCGGCCCCGGCGTCGACCCCGCGATGGTCGGGCGCCGCGTCGCCGCCGTCACCAAGACCGGCGCCTGGGCCAGCCACCTGCTGCTCGACGCCGCCGACGTCGTCCCGGTGCCGGACGGCGTGACGGCCGCCGACGCGGAGACCGTCGTGGTCAACGGCGTGACGGCCTGGCAGATGCTGCACCGGACCGCGAAGGTGCGCCGGGGCGGCACGATCGTCGTGCTCGGCGCCAACGGCGGCGTCGGCTCGACCCTGGTCCAACTGGCCCGGCACGCCGGGATCACGGTGATCGGCACGGCCTCCGGGCGGCACCACGACACCGTCCGCGCCCTGGGCGCGACCCCGGTCGACTACCGCGACCCCGAGCTGTACCGGCGCATCCGGGAGCTCGCGCCGGACGGCGTCGACGCGGTGTTCGACCACGTCGGCGGCGCCGGACTGGAGCAGTCCTGGTCGCTGCTGCGCCGCGGCGGGGTCCTGGTGTCCTACGGCACCGCCGCCACCAGGGACGAGGCCGGCAACTCCCAGCTCCCGGTGTTGAAGCTGTTCGCCCGGCTGGCGCTGTGGAACAACCTGCCCAACGGCCGGTCCGCGCACTTCTACAACTTCTGGGCGGGCAAGCGCCGCCCGGCGGCCTTCCGGGCCCGGCTGCGCGAGGACCTCACCCAGGTGCTGGCCCTGCTCGCCGACGGCACGCTCACCGCCCAGATCGCCGCCGAGTTCCCGCTCGACGAGGCCGCGGCCGCGCTCGCCCTGGCCGAGTCGCGCACCGTCGCGGGCAAGGTCGTCATCGTCCCCTAGGGCCTGTCCGGCGGATCTTGCCAGGCGCGCGACGCCGGGCATCCCGCCTGGACGCACGCCCGAATCGCCCAAGTACGTCCAGTACGAGGCCGACTCGGGCGCACGCCCAGCCGGGCGCCCAACGCCGCGCGCTGATCTGCCAAGATCCGCCGGACAGGCCCTAGTCGGGGGCCGGCGTCGGCCGGATGCCCGAAACCCCTTCTGCCGCACCAGGATTGGAGCTCCACCCATGGTCGACCCAGCTGCCGCCCGGACCGTCCGCCGCCGCTGGTGGTGGTCCCTGTGGGGCCTGATGGCGGTGTCGGCGGTCGGCATCGCGGCCGTCTTCGTCCCGCCGTACCTGACCGGATCCTCGTACGCGCCCATCGACCGGAGCATCGTCGGCTACTACGCGAGCCTCGTCGTCCACGCGGGGCCGGCCGGACTGACGCTGATCATCGGGCCGTTGCAGTTCGTGCCGCGCCTGCGGACCCGCTACCCCCGGCTGCACCGGATCGCCGGCCGGGTGTACCTGGTCTCCGTGGTGGCCGCCTCGGCCGCGGCCCTCTACGCCAGCACGGTGTCGCCGAGCGGCTTCCCGCTCCAGGTCGCCTTCTTCCTGCTGACGGCGGCGTGGCTGTACACCGCGGCCCAGGCCTACCGGACGATCCGGCGCGGCGAGGTGCAGCTGCACCGGATCTGGATGATCCGGAACTACGCCCTGACCTTCGCCGCGGTGACCCTGCGGATCTACCTCCTGGCCGGCCTGGCGCTGGCGGAGGTCGTCCCGTCCCTGACGTTCCGGGACGTGTACACCGCGGCGGGCTGGGCGGCAGTCCTGGGCAACGTGCTCGTCGCGGAGTACGTCATCGTGCACTGGACGCTGGAGCGCTCGACCCGCCGGCGGCGCGACGCTTCCGCCCCGGTGACCGTCGCGGGCACGGCGGGCACGGCGGGCACGGCGGGCACGGCGGCCTCGACGGCCCAGCGGGCCTGACCGGCTTGACCGGCCCGAGCGGCCGTCCGGGCCGAGCCGGCCGGCCGTCGGTCAGGCGGTGTCGGCGGCGGCCGCCGCGATGCGGGCCTCGATCTCCGTCAGGATCGGCCGGTAGGCCTCCTCGTAGGTGCGCATCCGGTCCAGGCACTCGGCGAACAGCCGCCGGGAGCGGGACCTTCGGTGGGGCATCAGGTCGTAGCGGCGCAGGCGCACCGAGCGCATGTCGACCATGAACCCGGGCCGGCAGCGCACGCCGTGGGCGTGCCGGACGGTCTCCTCGGCCTCGCGCAGCAGGCTCAGGTAGGCGTCGTGGCCGACCTTCCAGCGGGCGGCCTCCTCCGGGGTGCCGGGCACCGCGACGCCGCGCAGGGGCGGCAGGACCGGGTCGGCGATGTCGTAGAGGGTGAACTCCAGCCCCTCGGGCGCCTGGGCCCAGGACATCACCCGCCACGGCCACGGGATCAGGGTGTAGGTGCGGTGCTGTACACGGATCACGCGGTTCCCCCCGGTGTCGGTGCGCATCGGTCCGGCGGCCGGGGCCTGCTGCCCCGGGCCTGGCGTCAGCGTAGAGGATGCCGCGGGCGCGGTGGAGGCCGTCGGCGCATCGGTCCGGCGGTTGATCATCGGGCGTCAAGTTGTCTGTACAGCTCCGGGTTTCTTGACGGCCACCGGCCGGACACCGGACTCCGCCGCTGCGTCCACCTCGGTCTCGTAGACCTGACGGGTCCGACACGAACGGCCGCTCCCGGGCCGGTGCCGGAGCCCCCCAGTCCGTCAGCAAGGAGCCCCACCCCATGAGTCCGAAGCCCGAACTGTCGCGCCGCAGCCTCCTCGGCGGCGCGGCGGCGGCCGCGGTGCTGTCCGCCCTCCCGCTCAGCGTCCAGCAGGCGCTCGCCGCGCCGGCCCGGCCCGGACGGCTGGCCGACATCGAGCACGTCGTGGTGTTCATGCAGGAGAACCGCGCGTTCGACCACTACTTCGGCACCCTGGCGGGTGTCCGGGGCTTCGGGGACCGCACCGCCGTGCGCGGCGTCGACGGGCGCTCGGTGTTCCACCAGCCGGACCCGAGCCGCAAGGAGGGCCACCTGCTGCCCTTCGCCATGAACGCCGCCCACACCAACGCCTACCAGCAGGGCGCGCCCGCCTTCGGCTTCGTCGACTCGATGAACGCCTGGAACGACGGCCGGGCCGACGGCTCGGTCACCCGCCGCTCCTCCGGCTGGCTCGGCCAGGGCTACTACGAGTCCGCGGACATGCCCTTCTACCACGCGCTGGCCTCGGTGTTCACGGTCTGCGACGCCTACTACGCGTCCGTGCAGTGCAACACCAACACCAACCGCGAACACCTGATGACCGGGACCAGCGGCGGCACCGTGCGGGACACCCCGGTCACCGACAACACCGAGATCCCCGGCGGCTACGAGTGGACCACCTACGCCGAGCGCCTGGAGCGGGCCGGCGTCAGCTGGAAGACCTACCAGGCCCTCGACAACTTCGACGACAACGCGCTCGCCTGGTTCGCCCCCTTCGTCAAGGCCAAGCCCGGTGAGCCGCTGTACGAGCGCGGCATGCGGGCCGTCGGCGACCCGGCGAAGAAGGACGACCCGTTCGCGATGGGCGACGCCCTGGTCGAGGCCTTCACCGCCGACGTCCAGGCCGACCGGCTGCCGCAGGTGTCCTGGATCGTCGCCCCGGCCGCGCTCTCCGAGCACGCCAACTACGCGCCGCCGAGCAAGTGTACAGACGTTGACCTCGCCCGTGACCAGTGGATATGCGGGCAGGTCACCAACTACGCACTTGCGGCGTGAGCCCGGCGGCCGTCGACTGGAGGAGGACGCCTGTTGCGCGGCAAGGCCCCCGTTCTGCGACAGCGGGGGCGGTTGCAGAACGGGGGCTGGCCGCCCGGGTGGTTGATCTTGTGGAGGGATCACACCGTCGCTATGCCGGGGTCGACCGGGGGTCGGGCACCGAGTGCAGAGCCTGGTCACGCGCGCGGAAGCCGAAGCTGACGAGGGTGACGCTCTCGCTGGCGCTGAGGGGCGTCCGGCCGTGCGGCGTGAGCGCACCATCGAACACGACGCAGTCACCCGGGCCAAGATCGCATTCGAGGTAACCGTCGACGGTGATGAAGACGGTGGTGCTGACCCTGGGTACGCCGGTGGGCCGTTCGTGCTTGAGGCACAGGATCAGGTTGGCCTCGCCGAAGCCGGGCTCGTCCACGTGGAAGTCGAGGAACTGACCTTCCTCCCGGTAGGCAATGTAGACGCCAGTATGGGGCTGTTCGACGTTCAGGCCGGCGGAGCGCCCGACGACCGCCGTGAGATCGACCTGTTCGGCGAAGTGGTGCGCGGCGTCGCCGACACCGGCGTTCCACTTGCCGTTGTGGAGGTACCCGTCAGCGGTGATGGCCTTGTCCGCCTCCTCAGCCATCGCGGCGAGCAGGTCTGCGGGGAACGACTGATCGCGCCGGTGGCGCAGGTGGCGCGGGGCCACATGCTGCTGTGAGGTGAGCCCGCGGATGGCGTCCCGCAGAGCGGGGAAGTCCCCCGCCCATCGGGCGGGCGTCCGGGCCGTGGTGCGTGACTGGAGCCATCCGGTCCATTCGCCCGCTGTGGCAGGGATTGCCGTTGCTGCGCCGGTCTGGCTGATCAGCAGCTCGACCCGGTCGAGCGCGGCCTGCGTGGACTCGACCAGCTCGGCGTCCCCTTTGGCGATCCGCAGCCGCAGCGCTTCTTGCAGGTGGCCCTGCGCGCCCACGAGGTCTCCGCGCTCCATGAGGTGCTTTCCGGTGTGCTGGAGCGCGTAGTCGAGGAGTTCCGGGTGCTGGCCTCGGGCGGTGCTCAGGGCGCTGCGGTAGAGCGCATCGGCGCTCTGGGCGTCCCCGGCGTAACGGTGCGCGTCACCGAGGTTGAGCCCGGTGGCGACGACGGCCCTGCTGTTGCCGATCGCCGCGGCGAGGTCGAGCGACTGCCGGAGGAACGTCCGGGCCTCGTCGTGGTTGCCCAGGCACATCTGAGCGATGCCGATCCATCTGGTCAGGACCCGGGTACGGGCGGAGTCGCTCCCTTCGGGCAGGGTCCGCAGTTCCTCGCGGAGTCGGCCGACGGCGGCGGTCAGCTCGTTCCGGTCAGTGGGGACCATCCGCAGGTTGTCGTCATGTGTGATGAGGTGATCCAGCACGTGGCTCTCCGTCGGTGGGTTGCGCTCAGCGTGGCACTACAGCTGGTCGGTCTGGTGGCGCAGGTCGGCCAGCAGCTCCAGGCCGTGGGGGGTGAAGTGCTCCCGCAGGAGTTCGAGTTCGCGCATGAGATAACGGACGGCCGGCAGGCCCTCGTCGTAGGCGCTCTGGAGGCTGGTGCGCTCGTCGGGCGTGAGGTCGCTGCGGCGCAGTTCGGTCTGGCGGAAGCGCAGCAGCTGGTTGTAGACGCAGGTCGCGTGGAAGGCCCGGTCGATCTCCCAGTACTGGTTGCGGTCCTCGCCCTGTCCGGCCCGCCACCTGATCTCGATCTTGGGTGAGGTCTTGGACGAGTACCCGTCGGCGAAGACCTGGTGCTGGAGGACGTGGAAGCTGATCGACTGGTGGGTACCCTCGTGCAGCAGGTTCTCCGCCAGGTAGAGGGGAGAGGGCTGCTCGCTGACGGTGTTCGGCGGGATGTGACGGGCCGCCTTGTCGGAGAACACGATGACGTACGGGAGCGCCGGGTCGCTGGAGCTGGTCAGCGAGGACGCGCGGACGCCGGGCTTGAGGCCCATCCACAGCAGCCCCCGGACGAATTCGCGCACGCGGGCGAACCCCTCGGGGTGGACCAGCGACAGGCGGTCCAGGGCCTGGGTCAGCGCCGCACGGCGCTCGTCGGTGTGGGCCACGATCTCGTAGTCCGCGAGGTTGATCTCATCGGCGATCTCGGCGGGAAGCTCGGCGTCGAACCAGTCGAAGCTGGCTCCGGCCACGGTCACGGGTTCGCTGCGCAGCATGCGGGCGTGCTCGGCGAACGGGGTGCCCGTCTTCACCAGACGCTCCATCAGGGCGAAGGGCATGGCCGGCTCGGCGCCCTGCTCGCGGAGCCGGATCAGGTCCGGGTCCTTGCGGTCGAGGTCGAAGAAGGAGCCGGTGGGGACGCGGGTGGCGATGGCAGTCTTCAAGGCAGACTCTCCTTGATCGGGATGTGTGGGCGGGAACGGCGGGTCGGCGAGGGAGATCATCCGTCGCCGACCCGCCTATGCCGTCAACTGACCGGCATCAGAGGGGATCTGCGGTCAGACCTCCGTGCCCACCGGGGTGAAGTCGCCGTCCGGGACCTTGTGGTCCAGGCGGCGGGTCAGGGCCTCGACGCCCGTCTGCGGGGCGAAGTCCCCGTCCGGGACCGAGTGGTCCAGGCGGCGGGTCAGGTTGGTGACCTCCGGGTCACCGGGCTTGGTGGTGGTGTCCACGTACTTCTCCAATCAGGTTGGCTCTGCCCACACGGGTGCGAGTGGGCAGGCGTGCGGGGTGGTGCAACCCGGCCCGGGAAGAGGCCCTTCCGACAGGCCGGGGGCTCATGGGCGCCCGAAGGCGCAGGTGCTGGCTAGTAGCGGCCGGAGGCGATCAAGGCGGTTGCCAGCCCCATCAGCGCGAGCAGCGAGAGCGTGTAGGCGACGGCGACCGGTACCGGGGTCGGAACTCCGTGTGCGGTCTGCTCGGCCGCATCGCGGTACTCGTCCTGGTCGTCCATGCCGTCCCTACGCCTACCCCTTGCCGAGCGCGGCCCGCAGGGCGGCACGACGCTGCGGCTTCCGGGCGCGGCTGATGCAGTCGCCGCAGATCGGGTGACAGGTGCTCCGGTCCTCACCGGGGACCTGGATCGTGGTGCCCGCGCAGACCAGCGTCTCCCGGTCGCAGACCCAGCAGGTGCCCTCGCGGTAGCCGTCGGGCCGGTCCACGACGAGTCCGTCGCCCGGAGGCCGGCTGGGGCGCGGGGCGCTCAATCCGCGCTCTCCAGCTCCTCCAACAGGACCATCTCCGGGTAGGAGTCGCTGGCGCTGTCCTTGGTCACCCAGGCGTGGTTGGCGAGCTTGCTCGGGGTCTCCGTGACGGTGCCCGTCCAGCCGGCCTTGCGGTGCCGGACCGGGTCGCCCTGGATCACGTTCACAGTTGCGCCTCTCCATCGAGAAGTTGAGCGTGGTGGTTAGGCAGCCCATCGGCGGGCCGTGCAGCGGGCACAGGGACACAAGGCCCGTACGGCGTCGTCCTGGAGCAGGGAGCCCATCGAGGGGGCACGGTCGGCGGCCTGCGCCGCTTGGTAGTCGTCGAGCGGGTTCCAACCCGCTGGGGCCCTCGCCAACTCGAACTTCGAGGGGCCGCTGAAGACTTCGCGGTACTCGCGTTTGGGGTTGCGCCCTGCCATCGGTCTGTCCTCCTTCGCCGAGGGCGATGCGGTTCGATCCGCGCGGGGGTCAACCTGGGGTTCTGGTGCGGTCTCGGCCCCGTGCGGCTTTGACCAGTCAACGACCTGGGCATCTCTGAGGCAGGGGCCGCGGAGGGGTGCATTTCTCTGCAGGGGGCCGCTCTGGGGGGCCAGAATGGCACGCCTCACTTCAACTAGCCCTGGGGAGAGCGCATGATTTGCCCTGACGGGATCGGTCAGCTTCTGCGGGTCATCCGGGAGTCGCACGGCCGAACTCGTCTGGAGCAGGCCGAGCTGCTCCAACGTCTGCAAGACGGGCGCTACTTCGACCCGGACAACATCAAACGATGGGAAACGGAGAAGCGGCTCCCGACACCGGTGTGGTACGGCCTGCTCGTTTCGGCCTACGGCGTACCCCTGGAGGAGATCAAGCGAGCCATCCAGGCCAGCAAGCAGTACCGCCGGCTCGCTTCGGCCAACGTCCAAGCTGATCCGGAGGAACCACCAGTGGAGCGTCGAAACTTCCTCGCCGCCGGCCTCGTCGCCGCCGGTTCTGCGATCGAACCGTGGGGACGACTCGCGGCCGCGATCTCGCCCCGGCCGGTTGATACTGCGACCGCAGAGCGCCTACTTGCGGCGACGGCTGCCATGTTCACCACCGAGGAACATCTCCCGGCACGGATGCTCGCGGCGAGGTTGGCAACTCACCTGGAGACCTTGACGTCCTTGTTGCCCGCAGCGGGAAAGCACCGACGCGAGCTGACCGTCGCCGCGGGTGAGACGGCGGCGCTTGCCGGTTGGGCCGCCTACGACACAGGAGACCTGGCCTCTGCGGCTCACTACTACGAGACGGCACTTCTGGCTGGACGCGAGGCGGGTCACGGAGCCGTAACCGCCCTGGCGCTGGGCTATGCCTCGTACTCTGCCAACCCGGAGCGAGCAAGGGACATGCTGTCCGCTGCCCAGACCCACGTCCGGGGGGCCGGATACGCCTCGGCACGGTCATGGTTGGCTGCTCGTGAGGCCGAGGAGATCGCCACTCTCGGGGACCGGGCAGGCGCTGAACGTGCCATCGACCGGGCCACCCTGGCGTTCGACTACGTGCTCACGGACGGGGAACCGGCCTGGACGAGCTTTTTCAGGCGCAGCCGCCTGGACAGTCTGACGGTCTCCACGTACGCCCGGCTGGCCCACTCGGACTTGGCGCTCGCCGCCGATGCCGCGCTGGCCAACCTGGGGTCCGACGACTCAAAGGTCCGGATCGCAGTGCTGCATGACGTCGCAACCGGGTACGTGGTCTCAGGCGACCTCGACCGAGGGGCCGAGGTCGGCCGCCGCTTCCTCAGCGCGGCGTTGGGCACGCCCACGACGATGGGCCGCCAACGGATGGCCGACTTGGCGAAGCAACTGCCGCCGACAGACGGCGCGGCCCGTCAGCTCCACGAGGAGATCCGAGCCGCGCTCGCGGCGTGACTACCGCTCACTGGTCTCCGCCCGCACCCAGTCGAGGTACGCGGCGCTTCCGGTCGCCAGCGGCACCCCTACGATCTCGGGCGTGTCGTAGATGTGGTGTTCACCGATGAACGCACCGAGGCGCTCCGCGAGGTCAGCACGGGTCTTGAAGTCGATTCGCCATTCCGCGGAGTCCTGCACCTCCCCGTCCCACCAGTACACCGACTGAATCGGGTAGACCTGAGCACACGCCGCCAACCGGGCCTCGACTACCTTCTTGGCCAGCGCACGCGCCTGCTCGGAACCGTCGTGGGTTGTTGTCACGACAAGGAACTCAGGGGTGGTCGTCATGGGCGTAAGCCTAGGTGGTCCGACGTGTCCACCGACCAGCTTCGGAGACGACGGGGCCGCGCCTGGCCCGGTGCTCACGGAAGGGAGAACTCGTCAATCGCTCACGAGGGAGCAGTGCCTGGTCCACGCGAAGACCTGGTCGTCCCATTGGCCGTCGGGCAGGAGGTTGGAGGGGTGGGGTATCAGGGGTGAGTCCTTCCGTTCGGGCGGGAGGGGCGGGCGGGGCCTGGTGCCAGCGGCCGGCGAGGCTGGTGGAGCAACGGTGAGTGGAGGCCGCGGGGGTGGGCTCTGGTGTCCGCTCGCCGACCTCGACCCCGTCGGCGAGTAGCTGGCGGAGGGTGGCCTCGGCATGGTGGCAGTCGGGGTGGCGGGAGATGAAGTGCCCGTTCTCCCGGATCTCGTACATGTCCGTCGCGAAGTCGCGGTCGTTGAGCACGACGTTCAGGCGGCGGTCGTGGTCGGCACTGGTGACGCTCCAGCGGCCGGCACCCACCGCGGACCACGTGAGGTCGATGTCCGCTCCGGTGTGGGCCCGCTCGGCGTGGACGCGCTCGGCCTGCTCGTCGGCACGGCGCTGACGGGCGGCGGCCAGCTCCGCCTGGTGCTGCCGCTCCGCCTCCTCGCGACGCCGCAGGAACTCGGCGCGGGACTGGGCGGCCTGGCGCTCCAGCTCCGGCATGCGCTGGCGGGCTGCCTCGCGGCGGCGTGCGGCTTCCTGGCCTCCGGGCAGCGGGGGCAGGGCCTGGGGCTCGTGGCGGGCGGGCCAGGGCTCGGCGAGGTCGGTGCGGTGGTGCCGCCAGATGGTGAGCATGGCCCGGCCGTCCGCCGCGGCGACGACGTCGCCGTTGTCCTCCCGCCGGAGGAACCCGGCGGCAAGTACCAGCTCCACCACGCGGCGGCGTACTCGGCGGCCCTTGGCGTTGAGCCGGGCCCCGGAGGGGACGAGGCGGTAGCCGGTGCCGTCCCACCAGACTCCGCTGTAGTCCTCCCCGATGGCTGCCGCGACGAGGGCGTAGACGCGGGTGGTCCACCCGGACTTCTCGCGGGTTTCGCGGGTGCGCTCGGCGGTGATGAACCGGCGAAGCTCGCCTTCGTGGTCGTCGGCGTGGAGGCGGGCGGCGTGGTGGGCGTCGTCTTGGTGGATGTGGTCCTCGCCGACCTGGGCCGGGCGGCCGGTGTAGCGGTCGCCGCAGTCCAGGCACCACACCTTCCCGCCTTCGCCGCGGTAGCCGCCGGGGCCGACTCCGACCGGGCACGGGGGGCGCAGCCCCCACTCCAGGGCGGTGCCGCCTCCGGGTATCCAGGGGGCGCGGGCGGGGGCGTGCACTGGGGTCTCCTGGGAGGGTGGGGCCTGTGGTCAGGCCGGATGGTGGAGGGGGTGGGACAGCGGAAGAGTGGTGTCGTTAGTGTCATTTTTTGACACTCTTAAAAAGATCTATAAACAGCACTCTTACGGTGGGACTCAATGCCAACCGGGGTCCGGCACTCGGCACTTCGACACCGGCCCCACCCCCGGACCCTGGGGTGGGGCCGACATCAGAGGGTGTTCGTCACTGGTCGAAGTGCCACTGCACCAGTTCGGCATCTAACCCTGGCGGGTCTCGCTATTCGTGATGATCACCCAATTCACCTTCCGCATAGCGTCGTCAGAGAGGCGTCCAAGTCGGGGCCACTGCGCGGGGCAGTGAACGACCTCGCCACGGCTCCACCAGCCGAGGTCAAACGTCGGCTGTCGGCGCTGCCATCTCATCCAGTACGTCAGGCCCTTATTTTTAGGGTGGGCAAGGGTCAGCATGAATATCGGTCTCGAATAGTCGCCGGGTTCATAGCGCCAGTCGCTGTCAACTTTCCACCCCTGCTGCTTAGCGATGCGTTCAAGCATCAAAGCTTGGCCCGGCCTAGGCGGCTTGTCAGCCTCCGTCAACGACACCGTTCCATCGAGAGGGGGAAGGGCGTTCGGATACCTCTTCAAGGTCTCTCCTGTCGATTGACCAACTCGCTTAAGGATAAGGCTCAGTTGACCCCCTACATGGGGGCAGATCACCAGTGCTGCCAGGGTGCGACCAGCGTTAGTAGGCATCGCCAAGGGGCAGGGGCGGGGCCTGGTGTCAGCGGGGCTCAGCTATGCTCGGTGGTCAGGTGCCGCTTACGGCTCTCGTCCACGTAGCCCTTGGTGGTGGAGCGGGTGCGCCACCCGCACGTGCACGCGGCGGTGGAGTAGGCCCGGCCGGGGCAGCCCTCGGTCAGCGGCTTGCCCGAGCTGCTGTGCTTGTGGGCGGGCGAGCACTCGGTGCCGTCCTCGTGGTGGTCGGTGCGGGGTGCCTTGAACTTCGCCGTGGGGGCGGCCTTCGGCTGGCTGGCCGACAGCGGGCTCGGCAGTCCGCTGGTGCCGGTGCGGCTGATGCTTTCCTGCTCGGCTTCGGTGAGGGCGTCGCCGACCACCATGGGCTCGGTGTGGTCGAACCACGTCGTCCGGTCGGCCGTGATGATG
This sequence comes from Kitasatospora sp. NPDC001309, assembly GCF_042896295.1. Classification (NCBI taxonomy): domain Bacteria; kingdom Bacillati; phylum Actinomycetota; class Actinomycetes; order Kitasatosporales; family Streptomycetaceae; genus Kitasatospora; species Kitasatospora sp. NPDC001309. Next base: position 52,166 of record NZ_JBIAXC010000008.1, read on the forward strand.
CGCTCGGCCTCGGCTTCGGCGGTGGGGGCGAGGACGGGCACCAGGTGCACGTCGATCACGTCCACGGCGACGATGTACTTGGGCATGCAGGGTTCTCCTGGGGTATCGGGGTCGGGCCTGGTGCCAGTGGCCGGCCGCTGGCGGGGGTGGGCTCTGGTGTCTATGCGGCCTTCACCGGCTTCTCGGCGGGCAGCGAGGCGACCAGGGCCAGCAGCACGGCCTCGGCCATGTCGGGGGTGAGGTGCGAGCACGCGATCTCGACGCTGCCGAACCGGGCGCGGCTGACCTTGACGACGGCGTGGGGTGAGCTCCAGGAGGTCCCGGAGCCCTGGTTCCACCGCAGGGTGCGGGTGGTGTCCTCGCCGTTGCGCCGGTTCGCCTCGGCGGGCGGCTGGCCGGTGGTGAGGGGCACGGCCTTCAACCGGCGGGCCACGGCGGTCACCTCGTGCACGTCGGTGAGGTGCCTGTGCTGCCGGGTGCTCATCTCGGCGACTGCCGCGTCCAGGGCGGGCAGCAGCCGCCGTTGCACGTCCTGGGCGACCTGGGCGGGGGTCTTGGCCCGGGTGACGGTGATGTCCCCGGCTTCGATGTCGTACCGGTAGAAGTAGGTGCTGCTGTCGGGGAGGACGCCGTGCACCCACCACCGGCCGGGGCGCAGCCGTTCCTGCTGGATCAGGACGCGGGCTCCGTCTTCGGTGCGGACCAGTTCGACGCAGGGGTGCCAGTCGGGTATCCGGCGCGGGTCGACGGTCCACTCGGTGGCACCGAGGGCCTGGGCGAGCCCTTCGCCGAGCGTCAGCAGTTCGGCGCGCAGTGGGGCGAGTTCGTCTCGGGGGGTGGGCACTGGTGTCTCCTGGGCAGGTGCGGGGGTGGGGCCTGGTGTCAGAGGCTCTGGAGGAGGCGGACCACGTCCGCCGTGAGGTCCGCGAGTTCCGCCCTCAGCGCGTCGTTCGCGGCGGTGACGGCCGCGACGCTGGCGCGCAGCTCGTCCAGCTCGGCGGGGTCGATCTCGACGTCGTCCGGGCCGGTCACAACGGGATGCCGCCGATGTGCGTGCCCACGGGGTGGGCCCTGGTGTACTCGGCGCGGACGGCCTGTCCGGAGCGGGTGACCCGCCAGTACCCGGCCACGGCCCCGGGGGTGAGGTATCCGGCCTCGGCGAGGAGGGCCGCTGCTGTGCCTTCGGGGTCGGCGACGTCGGCCCCGATGCGGTCGGCGAAGGCCCAGTGAGACAGGAGCGCGAAGTCCTGGGCGCTGATCACCGGCCACCCTCCATCTCGCGGATGAGTGCTTCGAGTTCGGCGGTGAGGATGAGCAGCAGTTCCCGGCAGTCGTGGGCGCGGTCGGTGTCCATCTCGTCGTAACGGCCCATGTGCCGGTCTTCAACGACCTGGTCGGGGTCGTCGGGATCGTAGGACGGAAGGCACTCGCGGAAGGTGTCTTCCCAGTCGCGTTCGTTGCGGTGGACGCGGTCGACGAGGGCTTGAAGCTGTGCGGTGGACATTGCGCTGTTCCTTCGGTTCGGGCGGGGGTGGGGCCTGGTGTCAGCGGCGGGCGCGGTAGGGGCTCAGACCTTGATGCGGGATATGGCGCTCCACACCGGGCGCATCGCGTCGGAGATCAGTTGGTCGTATTCGCTCGGCATGTCGCAGTCGGCGCAGCTGACCCGGGCGTCTTCGCTCCAGGCCCCGAGCGCTTCGAGGGCGGGGGTTCCGTCGGGGCGGCGGCGAATCCGGGCCCACAGGGGGGCATACGCTTCGATCCGGCCGCCGCAGTACTCGCACTCGAACAGGTCGCCGATGCTCTCGGCTGCGGTCTCGGTGGGGTTGGTGGACATGGCGCTGTTCCTTCGGTTACGGGTGAGGAGTGGGGCCTGGTGCCTGAGCGGCTACGGCAGGGGCCGGAGGGTCCGGCCGCCACCGAAGCGGCTCAGACCGCCATGCCGGTCAGCGCGTTGTCCCACGGGTACATGGCGTCCGTGATCATCCGGTCCAGGTGGTCCCCGGCGGCCTGGTTGCATTCCTTGCAGCTGACGGTGGCCGACTCGATGCCGATCCCGTGGACGTAGACGCCGGGGGTTCCGTCGGCCCGCCGGTAGACCTCGAACCACAGGGGCGCGGTGGCTTCCAGCACTCCGCCGCAGAACTCACAGCCGAACTCGTCTTCGTTGGCGACCACTTCGTGATCGGGGAAGTCGGCGACGATCGCGGCGAACTGCTCGGCGGTCTCGGCGGAGATGGGGTTCGGGGTGTTCTCGGGCATGGCTGTGCCTCCGTGGTGGCGGTTGGGGGTGAGGGGGTGGGGCCTGGTGCCCTGAGTGGGCACGGTGGTGGCGCGGCTCAGGCGACCGGAATGCGCTCGATCTCGGTGCTGCCCATGGCCGACTCGGCGGCGCAGCAGGGGCAGAGGAGGGCGCTGGTGTCGTGGCGGTCGCGGTAGGCGGCGGGGGCGCGGTGGCACGCGATGCAGTCGCCGAACCGGTCGTCCCATTCGAGGAGCACTTCCTCGAACTCGACCGGCGTGCCGGGGACTTCGGGGATCAGCGTCAGGCCCGCGCCGTCCGCTGCGGCTTCGGCCGCGCACGGCGGGCACCAGGAACGGTCACGCTGAGGCCACCGGTGGTAGTCGGCGGGAAGGTCGCACTCGTCGCACGCGCCGAACGAGCGGTCCCACTCGAAGATCTGGGGGACGGTCGCCATTAGATCGACCGGAAGACGTGCCCGCTGGCGGTGTGGGAGTAGTCGCACTCCCACGCGATCAGGTCGAGTCGGGGAGTCCAGCCCCGGCAGCTCTCGAACGCCGCGCGGTACTCGTCGTCCGTCTCCATGAGCTGGTCGTGGGCGAAGTCCTCCAGGCTCTCCCACTCGCCCGCGTAGGCGTCTTCGAAGGTCTCGACGGCGTACTCGGCGTTGCCGACGAGCGCGGCGTAGGCGGTGAGGGCTTCCAGCTCTGCGACGATTCCGGCGTCTTCGGCAAGCTCGGTCAGGTAGTCGGCGGTGCGGCTCACGGTGGGGTCTCTCTCGGGTCGGTGCGGTGGCGCGGTGGGTGGGGGTGGTCAGACGGTGTCGGGGGCGTCGAACAGCTCGTCCAGCAGGAGGTCAAGCCCCCGGCCGAACTCCGGGTCGCGGCGCATGTCGCGGAAGGCGTCGAACATCGCGGCCACGTTCTCCGGGTGGTCCATCCCGAGTCGGGCGAGGCGCGGCCAGTAGCCGGAGAGCTCAAGGGCGGTGGTGCGGGTCATGGTGGTGCTTCCGTTCTGTGGTGCGGGAGTTGGAGGGGGTGTGGCCTGGGGCCTACGCGGCGCGGCCGTACACGGCGCGGTAGCCCTGCGCGGAGCCCCGGACGATGGCGCGGACGTCTTCGCGGTACGCGGCCCCCTGCTGCGTGGCGTAGCCGTCGAGGTAGGGCGTCAGGACGGCCGTCAGCGGCTTGCCCTGCCCGTACACGGTGCGGGCCCGGGTCACGTCGCCGTCCGCCGGTACCCAGACGGACATCTCAACCGGGCGTGTCTCTTCGAGGGCGCAGTCACGGCACAGGGGTTCGCCGCTCCGGGCGGTCATCGGGGTCAGCCACTCGTCACAGTCCGAGCACTGCGCGTACCCCATGCCGGACAGGGCGTCCTCCACCATGTCCATGGTGATGCAGCCGAGTTGGGGGCAGGGCAGTTCGCGCAGCACGTCCGCGCCGTCCACCCCGTCGGGCAGGGTGAGGGGTGAGCCCTCTACCTCCTCCACCATGGCTTCCCACTCGCGTTCGCCGTGGTCGGTCTCGTCCAGCAGCGGGTATCCGTGCAGGCAGGCGGTCACGCGCTCGGCCACCGCGACGGCGGCCGGGTTGTCCGCGTTGTACATGAGCCACCCTGTGTCGTCCCACGCTTCGCCGATCGGCCCGCACTCCTCGGTGAACCAGCGCTTGGCGGTTTCGTAGTTGGATGCCGCGAGCACCTGTTCCGCCTCGGTGGAGTACCAGTGGTCCCCGTCCTCCAGGAACCCGGAGACGTCCATCACCAGGGCTATGCGTGCCCAGTCGTGGGCGGCGCACTCGTTGAGCAGGTTCTGTGCGGTGTCGTACCGCGCGCCGAACTTGTCTACGGCGTCGGCGAGTTCGGGGGCGAGCGTGGCGTTCATGGTGCATTCCTTGCGGTGGTTCGGGTGGCCGGTCAGCGGGTGGGGTTGAGCCAGTCGCAGGCGTACGCGCTGCCCTGATCGCAGGCGTCTTGCATGCCCTCGGTCCACCCGTCGTTGAAGGCTTCGACCAGCACGGATTCGGGCGTGTCCGGTGTAGCGGTGGTGTGGCCGACCAGCCACCCGCCGACGGCGGTTGCGGTGGCCAGCGCGAGCGCGGCGAGGGCGCGGCGGGGGTTCATCGCGGGTTCTCCGATGGTTGAGCCGGGGCGGTTAGCGGGCGTTGCGGCGGTTGCGGCGCGGGCGGCGGCCGGTGATCTCGGCGCGGTCGCGGTCGTAGCTGTTCACCGGGGCGGGGGCGGCGGTCACCGGCTCCGACTCCACAGCAGCCCCAGTCGGGCCCTGTACGGCCCGCTTCACCAGGCCGGGCAGCTGCCGGGCCCAGCGGGCGACAAGGCCCGCCAGGAGGGCCGCCGCAAGCCCCCCGCCCCAGTTGTGCGTCTGCCACGGCGACCCAGCCAGCAGCATGGCCAGCCCCAGGGCGGCGGGGGTGAGGTGGTTGCGCATCGTGATCTCGTTTCGGTTGGTGCGGCGTTGTGTGTCCAACACTGCGGGATCACCGCATTGGTTGTCCAATGCGAGAGGTGTGTTCGTCGTCACACTCAACGAGGCTGCTCGTTCTCGCCAAGTTGGAAGACGCGCGCGCACGCGAAGGCGCTTGAAATCCCTTGTTGCGTAGGGGAATTGACGGTCGCGTTGCGGTCGTTCAGCGCTTGCTTCGGGGCGACCCGGGGGGTGTCTCCCGCGCGCGTTCCTTTATTGCCCGGAGCGTCATAGCAGCCGAGATCCGATACGAACGCCGGCCGACTCCTTCTTCTGGATCATCTACGTAGCGTGACCAGTAAGTTTGAACACTCTGCCACGCACTGACTGCGGAGAGTGAGGCTACAGGCGTTGGTGGTGTTAACCACCCCGGCTTAATACAGGTGGAGGCCGCTCCGCGCGCGTGCGCGCACCTGTTGCTGCGGCACCCCGGCCGGCCTCCTCCCACAGCCCCGCCAGGGCAACGCTCCCCACCGGTCCTCTCTCCCCGGTCGAGGTCGAGCACCTGGCGGGGCCCTGAGCTTCAAGGAGGTCTCCGTGTCGGCGAGTTCGCGCCGGACGACCCCTCTTCCCCCGCACTGGGCCCGCCTTCGCCGCGCGGTGATGAACCGCGACGGCTGGATGTGCCGACACATCCGCTACGACACCGGCGAGCCGTGCGGCGAGCCCGCCCGCCACTGCGACCACCTCGTCCCCGCCTCCGAAGGCGGCTCCGACGACCCCGCCAACTTGCGGGCCTTGTGCGACTGGCACGTCCTGCGCAAGGACGCGGCCGACGCCGGCCGAGCCCGCCGAAGGGCCGCTGCGGACCGCTGGCAGCCCGCCCGAACCCGCCGACCGCATCCCGGGGAGGTCCGTTGAACGTCGACCCCGCCGAGAAGGACCCGGCGAAGATCCGCGCCGCGCTGATCGAGCTGTACGAGACCGAGTTGGACTTGGAGCCGACCGACCTCACGCTGATCGACATCGCCTCGCCGATGCTCGCCCGCGCCGCCCAGCTCGACGCCGTGGTGAAGCGGGAAGGCCAGATGATCGAGGGCGGCAACCGCAAGGACATGATGGTGCTGCACCCTGGCATCGCGCAGGCCCAGCTCAACCGGACCCAGGCCGCCGGCCACCTCGCCAAGATCCGCGGTGAGGGCGAAGGCCCGAAGCGCGGCCACAATGCCCGCGACGCCATCGCCGCCCGCTGGGGCAACCGAGTCTGAGAAGGGGGCCGCCGTGGCACGCCGCAAGACCCGGGCCGCCGGGCCCTCGGACGAGTCGCTGCGCATCGCGCGGACCATCGTCTACTACGAGGCGTGCTTGGACTCCGAGGTCCCGCACGCCGTCGCCCGCGAACTGTGGGCCCACGACATGAACACCCCGTTCCGCGCGGGGCGGGCGTTGTCCTCGGAAACTGCGCGACACCTTGAAGCCGCAGCCCGCGCGAATGCGCGCGACGCCTAGGGATATCCGTTCGTGGCGCGGACGGACGCTGAATCGAGAAGCGAGGCCGGGGCACGAAGTAGCCCGCCCTCTGTGCTTCTGCCTCACCTCATCGGGTGGTTTGGATCGTGAAGCATTCAGGCGTCTTGGAAGGCCCTCATAGCGTGAGCGTCGCCGTAATTCGTGGACACCTCTCCTTGAGGGGCGGCACATGCGGCATACCTGAGGGAGCGTAGATGGCAAACTTCCAGCTCGGTGACGTCCCCACCGGCTTCGTGTTCAACGAGAGTGGCGGGCTCATTCACTACCGGTACGGGCTCCTCCTGGCCGTCCCCCAGCCCAATCAGACTGGTGTGTGGGGTGATGCCTACCTCAGCTTCGGCTCCAGCTGGGTGGACGTGCGGCTGAAGGTCCAGTTCCACAACGGCACGGCCTGGCTCCCGGCCAAGGACTGGGACATCAACCAGAACGACGGACGCCTCGCCGAGAAGCTCCCCAAGGGAATTCAGAAGATCCATGTCGGGCGCGTGAAGAAGAACGGCGGCGACGTCGTGGATGACAACCCGGTGGGCTGGCTCCTCGAATACGTGTAACAGCTCTGGGCTCATCTCCCGCGCCTCGGACTGGCCTCGCGCCGGCCCGGGGCGCGTCGCCTTGTCCTACCTTCCACGCAGGACCGGGGCTGTGCGTGACTGAGTCGAGGAGGCCAGCTCTGACCATCACCTACGAGCCGGTCCGCACCATCGCGGACTCCGTCCCGCACCCTCACCGCACCCTCGCGGGCGAGCTGCTGCGCTGGTCGGCGCACGCCTTCCGGCCGGACTGGAAGTACACCCCCGAGCAGGTCAGAATCCTCTCCCGCTGGTACGAGTTGCGCGACGACGCGGTCCCGGAGGACCCGAACGACCCCGAGACCTGGGGTCGGTCCTTCCGCTACGAGTCCGGCACCCTGCGCCGCCTCAAGGGGTGGGGCAAGGACCCGAAGATGGCGTCGGTGGCCGCGATGGAGTTCGTCGGCCCGTGCCGCCTGGTCGGCTTTCGCGCCGACGGCTCGCCGATCGGCGGGCCGCCCCAGGAGAGCTGGGTGCAGATCTTTGCCACGGCGGCCGGACAGAACGTCAACACCATGTCGGCGTTCTCCACGATCTTCAGCCAGGCCGCCATCGACCGGTACGCGATCAAGCTGGGCCAAGAAGTCTGCTACGCCAGCCAGACCGATACCGACGGCCGGCAGTGCCGCCTGGAGGCGAAGGCGTCGTCGTTCCGTGCCGCCGAGGGCGGCCGACCTTCGTTCGCGCTGCTCAACGAGACCTGGCACTGGGTCGAGGGCAACCACGGCCCCCGCCTGGCCGCAACGATCCGCCCGAACGCCACCAAGGTCGGCGGGCGGACGATGGAGATCACCAACGCCCCGATCATCGGGGAGGAGAGCGTCGCCGAAGGCACCTGGTACGCCTTCGAGAAGCAGCGCGACGGGATCAACAGGAACGCCGGCATCTACTACGACTCGGTGGAGGCCCCGCCCGGGGTCGATCTCGCCGACGAGGACCAGCTGCGCGCCGCGATCCTGTGCGCCCGCGGCGACTCGGTCTGGATCAACCCCTCCCGGGTGATGAAGGACATCTGGTCGGCGTCCACGTCCGAGGACGAGTCCCGCCGGAAGTACCTCAACCAGCTCTCCAGCCACGATGACGCGCTGGTGGACCGCGACACCTGGGACCTGGCCACGGTCGAGCCCGAGGACGGCATCCGACCCGGCGAGCGTATCGTGCTCGCCTTCGACGGCGGCAAGACCGACGACTCGACTGCCCTGCTGGCCATGAGAGTTCGGGACAAGCTGGTGCAGCCGCTCGCGCTGTGGGAGAAGCCGGACGGCCCGGCCGGCAAGAACTGGGAAGTGGACGGTCAGGAGGTCAACGACATGGTCGGCCACGTCTTCCAGAAGTACACCGTCACCGCCTTCTTCGCCGACGTGAACGGCTGGGAGTCCTACGTCGCCGACTGGTCGGAGACCTACGGCAAGCACCTGCTGATCAAGGCGTCCGGCAAGTCCACGGTCGGGTTCGACATGCGCGCCAACCAGCGCGAGATCACCACCGAGCACATGGCGATGGTCGGCGCGATCGAGACGGCGTCCCTGCCGCACGTGCGCGACTACTCGCTGACCCGGCACACCATGAACGCGCGCAAGCGCCCGAACCAGTACGGCATCGGGTTCGGCAAGGAGAGCCGCGAGTCGAAGCTGAAGATCGACCTGTACGCCACGATGGTGATCGCCTGGATCGCCCTGCGCCGCCTCGCCGAGAGCGGCAAGCTCAAGCCCCCGAAGCAGCCCGGACAACTCCAGACCAGAGGAGGGTTCTGATGTCCCTCCCCGTCGTTCTCCAGCGTGCCCGGCACGCCAAGGGCCTGGTCGACCGCGACTTCGACCGGTTGAACCTGGTCGACCGCTACGCCCGCGGCCTGCATCGCGCGCCGTGGATGCCGGCCAAGGCCAACGCCGAGTTCAAGGACCTCGTCAAGCGGTCCATCGTCAACGTCTCCGGCCTGGCGGTGGAGGCCCCGCTGAACGCGCTGCGCGTCCAGGGCTTCCGCAAGCCGGGCAGCGGTGAGAACGCCTACGAGTGGAAGTACTGGCAGAAGAACCGGCTGGACGAGCGGCAGAACGCCGTCCACCGGGCTGCCCTCACCTCCGGTGCGGCCTACGTCGCGGTCACCCCGGACCCGCAGAAGGGCCGCAAGGAGCCGCTGATCCGGGGCTACGACGCGATCAACACCGTGGCCGTCTACGCCGATCCGGCTTGGGACGAGTTCCCGGTGTACGCGCTGCACGTGCCCGAGCAGCAGCCCGACGAGGACCGCACCGTCGGCTTCCTGTGGGACGACATCGCCCGCCACACCATCGACCTGGACGCCGAGCCGGATTCCGCGGTGCTGGTCTCCGAGCCGCACGGCATGTCCGTGTGCCCGGTGGTGCGGTTCTCCCCGTCGGTGGACCTTCGGGGCCGCACCCGGGGTGTGGTCGAGCCGCTGATCACCCCGCAGGACCGCCTCAACCAGCACTCGCTGTCGCTGCTGCTGACCGAGCACTGGGGTGCCCACGCCATCCGGTACGCCACCGGCCTCGCCCCCAGCGAGCGCCTGGACCCGGAGACCGGTGACCCGCTGCGCGACCCCGAGACCGGCGAACCGGTCTACGACGTCCCCTCGCTCGACCCGTCCACGCTGCTGATGGCGCCCAACTCGGACGCCAAGTTCGGGCAGCTCCCCGCGATGGGGACCAGCGATCTGCTGGCCTCCCGTCGGCAGACCATCGAAGAGATGATGGGCCTGGCCGACGTGCCGCCGCACTACCTCGCCGGGTCGAACCTGGTGAACCTGAGCGCGGACGCGCTGGCCGCAGCGGAGACCTCGTTCAAGAGGTTCCTCTCCACGCTCCAGGACTCGCTGGGCGAGTCCTGGGAGTCGGTGTTCCGGCTGTGCGCCGTCGCGGCCGGCCGGGGCGAGATCGAGCAGGACGAGAGCCAGGTCGAGTGGGCCGAGAAGGCAACCCGCAGCCTGGCCCAGGCTGCCGACGCCATGGTCAAGCTCATGCAGGCGGGGGTGCCGCTCAGCGTCGCGCTGCGCAAGATCCCCGGCTTCTCCCAGGCCGACATTGACGAGGCGGTGAAGGCCGCCGAGGAGGCCGCCCGCAAGGCGGAGGCCGCCGAGGCCGAGGCCCTGAAGCAGCAGAAGGAGGCGACGGCCCGCCAGGCGGAAGGACGAGGAGGGCGGGTTTCTGAGAGGGCCGGAGGGGCGTAGATGCCTGGGAGCCCCCGAGCGCCTTGACATGCCCCACGGGCATGCTTCGAAGTGTGAGATGTCACGCTGCCCCCGATCCGAGTCGGACAGCACTCCGCCCCGGTACAGGTGAGGCGCTGCACCGGGGCGGGGTGTGTGCCTTATGCGGAGGGCTGGATGAACGACTTGAACAGGACGAGGTTTCCGAGCTTCTGGCCGATTCTCACCCTGGTTTTCACGCCGAAGCACTCGGGCTCCGTGAAGACGAAGATGTCGGACTGGCTGTGGTTGTCAGGTGCCCAGGCGGTCTGCAGGGGCTTGCCCTCGACTTCGGGAACCTCGATGCACTGGTCGTCGGGAATTTCCAGGTTGTCGGGGTACTGTCCGCTCTTCGCCTGGTTCGGGAAGAGCGGGTCGCCGTACTTGTAGGCGATGTAGCCGTGGTCCGCGTGCGCCGAGGTGGGCAGCGTCACGAGGAGGGCGAGGGCGCCGAGAACGGCGGCGGCTGTGCGGCGAAGACGCACGAGAGTACTCCTTACTATTCGGCGACGAAGTGCTCTCAGCTTGACGTTCGTAGGGCCAAAGCCCTTGTCGGCGCGGGCTAAATCACCCGTATGGAGGCGTAGGAACGATGTTCCCCTCGGCAGCCCATGGCTGACTCACGCGGGATTGCGTGTTTGACCCATGACTGCTCGTCCGGGCAGGTCCTGACATCTGCGCGCCCACACAGGTATTTGATCAGGTGATACGCCATGACTGGACTGCACCAACGAGCCCTGCCAGATGGGGCTGCTAACCGTCGTAGGGAGAGCTAAGGAGGCGGCCCGTGGCGTGGACTCCGAGGTCCGCCGAGATTCTGTGGGCGGTGGCCGCGTACCAGCTCGCGCAGGAAGCGCTGGCCGCTGACTTCGCCGCCCGCTGGGCGGAGGTACTGGCCGCCGTTGAGGCCCGTGAGATCGCCGGTTCGCTGACCGAGCTCGAAGCCGAGTACGCGGCGGCGATCCGCGAATCCGCGGCGGCCTCCCGGGCGCTGTCGATCTCCTTCTACCGGCTGGTGCGGGCGTTGGAGACCGGCCGCGTGATCGGCGGCCCCGGCTACCGCCCGGGTGCCTCGCTCGGCTCCCTGTGGGCCGACTTCAACAAGGCCACCGGCAAGCGGACCGGCACCGGTCCGCGCGAGCAACTGCCCGTCGACACCCGCAACCCCTTCCCCGCCGAAGACCTCGCCCGCGAGGCCCGCAGGGCCGAGGAAACGTTCCGCCACCAGGTCTCCGACCGCGTGGCCAAGCACGAGCGCGAACGCGCCGACCGCACGGGCTCGGCCGCGCTGGACGACGAAGAACTCGTCGCCTGGGAGCGCGAGTTCCTGGACTCGTTGCGCACCGGAAGCACCGGGGCGGGCGGGATGCTCGTCCAGGACGGCGGCCGGGACATGATCCACAACGCGCTGCAGGACGACCCCGGAGCGATCGGCTACTACCGCAAGACCGACACGAGCCCCTGCTACTTCTGCGCGCTGATGGCCGGCCGAGGCGCGGTCTACAAGTCCAAGCGCACCGCCGCGTTCGGCGCTCACCCCCACTGCCACTGCCAGGCCGTCCCCATCTTCGCCCGCCGCTACCAACTGCCCTCCGAGAACAGCCGGTTCAGCCGGATGTGGCGGGACTTCGGGGGTGGGTCGCTGGCGGACTGGCGCACCTACTACAGCAAGACCACGAAGACTTAGGAGAGACGTGCCCGAGACCCCGACGCCCGAGACCCCGACGCCGGCCGAGGCGATCCCCGGCGGCGTGGTGAACCCGGCCACCCCGCCGGCTGAGCCGCAGCCCGAGGCCCTGGCGGGCGGCGAGGAGAGCGCCGCCCCGAAGCCGGTGGAGCCGGATTACCGGGCGCTGTACGAGAAGATCCAGGCTGACCTGGACACCGCCCGCGAGCGCGGCCAGGAGGCCGGGGTCGAGGCGGACGAGCTGCGCGCGCAGGTCGCCCAGCTCCAGGAGCAGGCGCTTCGAGACCGCATCGCCGCCGAGTACGCGCTGCCGCCGGTCCTGGCCGCTCTGGTCCAGGGCGGCGACGAGGCTGCCGTCCGCGCGCACGCCGAGCAGCTGGCCGCTGTCGCCGCGCCGAAGCCGCTGCTGGGCGCGGGCGGGCTGACCCCGCACTCCGAGCCCGACCCGTACAAGGGCCTGGCCGAGAAGCTGCGCCTTCGCCGCTTCGGCATCTGACCGAGGAGTTGGGCGGCCGTGCGGGGTCAGGCATCACCCACCGTCACTCCGATGCGGTGTCCGCCTCGTCCAGTACAGCAGCACGCTTCTCCTCTTCCCCCCTGGAGATGTTCGAGGGGTCCTGGATCGGCTTGACGAAGGTGGGCCCAATGAGCTGCCCCTTGATCTGCTTGGTCTCCTGCCTCTGCTGACTCTCTGCCATGCCTTGTCTCCTTCTTCCGTGTCCGATTCGTTCGTTCTCTGACATGTTCCCACTCGGTGCAACCTTGTCACGAGACGATAACGAGACATCGGCAAACCCGCGGTCGGCTTGAAACGATCACCCGAACATGAGGCCGCCCTGCCCCGGGGCGGCCTTCCGTCTTCCCGAGGAACAGCGCTATCTCTCTCAACCCCGCACGTGCCAACGCCTTCCAGAACCCGGACAAGCTGGTCGCCCAGGCCATCGCCAACCTGAAGGACAGCGTCCAGCTGGCCCACAAGTTCGACCGCCGGGCCGCCGAGGAGTTCGTCAACGCCACCGGCCAGGTGCTCTCGATCCGCCGCCCCGCCCGTCTGAAGGGTGCAGAGGAGCGGATCGACGCCAAGCGCAAGTTCAACGACGCCACCACGTGGATTCAGTCGGAGAACCTGAACGAGGGCCTGCTGACGGTCAAGTTCGACACCCACGCCTACTCCGCGGTGGACCTGTCCGACGCGGAACTGTCGCTCGACCTCCTGTCCTTCGGCGAGCAGGTCATGGTCCCGCAGGTGGACTCCATCACCGAGCGCCTTGAGGACAAGGTGGCGAGCGCGATGAACGAGTTCCCCGACGTCGCCGCCACCGCGAAGATCCCGGTGGACCTGACCAAGGCCGCCAGCGACGAGCAGGCCGGCCAGATGATCCGCAAGAGCCTCGCCCGCCTGCGCGTCCAGCTCAACAAGGAGAACATCCCCGCCGAGGGCCGGACCGCCGTGCTCGGCTCCGAGGCCGCGTACTACGTGCTGAACGACCCGAACATCTCCCGGGCCAACGAGTCCGCCAACGGCGGCGCGGCGATCCGCCAGGCCACCATCGGCAACCTCTACGGCTTCGACATCGTGGAGTCCACCAACGATGTCCTCGCCCCCCTCGGCGTCTACGCCTTCCACCGCTCCGCGATCCAGCTCGTCTCGGGTGCGCCGTCGGTCCCGGAGTCCGCCAAGGGCGGCCGGCAGACCGCCGACGGCTTCGCCCTGCGCTGGATCAAGGACTACAACAGCGGTGCCGCGATGGAGCGTTCGTTCCTCTCCTCCTACTGGGGCGCGACCCTGGTCACCGACCTGAAGAAGAACGAGACCAACTGGCAGGACCCGAAGAACCTGGTCAAGGTCCGAGGCATCCGCGTCACCTTCACCGGCGAGCCGACCGCCCCGGTCGCCAAGTAAGGGGTCGCCGTGGCGCTCGACGTCGCCGACCTGTTCAAGCGCCTGGGCAAGCCCGCTCCCTCCACCGGCACCCCGGACTGGGAGCGGGCGAACGCCGCGATCGAAGACGCCTTCTGGGTCATCGCCGCCACCGGCCACCCCGCGTGGACCCCGCAGCGCCACCCCCAGGTGATCCGCACGCTGGCCCTGGCCGTCGCCGACCGCCGCTTCCGCAACCCGGAGTCGTACGTTCAGGAGCAGGCCGGAGAGGTCTCCTACCGCATGTCGGACGGCTCCCCGATGGGACTCGCCCTGACCCGGGGCGAGCAAGCCCTGATCGAACGGGTGGCAGGCCGCGGTGGTCTCAAGTCCGTGCCCGCCCGCCGCGAGGTCGCCTCGCGCGGCCTGCGTACCGGCTACCCGTTCCCGGACTCCGAAGACTCCTGGGGTGCCGCGTGAGCCTGCTGGAGCGAGGCCGCACCCGCGTGAGCGTCCATACCGTGGTCATGGTCGATGACGGCTACGGTGACCGTCGGCCGGCACCCGGGCCGAGCAGCATCTACTCGGCGTGGGTCGCACCGGTCGGCGACGCCGCGGGCTGGCGGGCCCCGGTCGGCGCTCAGGTCGGCTGGTCGCCGCCCGTGCGCCGAAAGGTGGTGTTCCCGCCGGACGTCGTGATCGACAAGTGGTCTAGCCTCGCCTTCGAGGACGACGGCGACCCCGGTACGCACTGGGCGGTGGTCGACGCCCCCCGCTCCCACCACGGCGCTTCCGACCGGATGCGTTTCGTCACCGTGATCGTGGAAGGGGGTGGCCAGAGTGCCTGAACTCCGTCCTGACCTGGACTCCGTGGTCGCCGGGCTGTCCGGCGTGATGGGCGCCCTCAAGCTGGAGGCCGAGGAGCGCAAGGCCCGCGTCGCCGCGAAGGCCGCGCTCCACATCGAGACCGGCGAGTTCATCGCCGGGCTGAAGGTGAAGCGGCACGCCAAGGGCTACGCCATCGTCAACGAAGACCCGCTGGCCGCCCACAAGAACTGGGGCGGCTTCAACCACCGCGCGAACCGGCCCGTGGACGGCATCCACGCGATGGAGGCCGCCCTGTGGTGACCCGCGAGCCGTACCTGATGCCCGACTCCGAGCGCATCGTGTTGGAAGCCCTGCGCACCGTGCTCCCCGAGCATCGCTGTGCGGTCTACCTGCCCACCGACTGGCAGCTCGCGCTGCGCAAGACGGGCGGCCTGGTGATCGCCCGCCGCGTCGGCGGGGTGATGAAGGACAAGCGCTTCATAGACGAGGGCATGTTCGTGGTCCAGACCTACGCCACGAGCCGGGCGGACGCCTCTCTGCTGGCCCGCCGGGCCCGCGCCGGCCTGGTCCGCCTCACCTTCGAGCAGTGGGGCAATGCGGAGGGCCACCTGTCCCGATTCCGCGAGGCCACGGGGCCGTTCATGACCACCGACCCCATGACCGAGGCCCAGACCGGCTTCTACCGGTTCTCGGGCAACTACATGATCGCTACACGGCCCCGATGAGGGCCGGAAAGGAGTCAGCGTGGCTGACGACTCCCCGGTCCTTGTACCGGGTACCGGATACATCTTCGTCGCCCCGCCGGGCACCGCGCTGCCGGACCTGAAGGCCGGGTTCGACCCGAAGGACTCAACCAAGTGGGGCCCGGCCGGGCTGAATTGGAAGTCCATCGGCAACACCAGCCTGGACAACGGCATCGAGATGAGCGTCGACGGCGACGAGCCGGAGGTGCTGGGGAGCTGGCAGCAGAAGAGCCTGCGCACCACCGACCCGAGCAAGACCTATGCCGTCACCATCAACCTGTCCGACTTCACCGCGGAGTCGTACCGGCTGTACTACGGCTCCGACAAGGGTCTGGACAGCAAGGGTCTGTTCTCGATCCCGACCAGCCCTACCGCGCAGAACCGCGCGCTGATGATCGCAGCCGTGGACGGCACGAAGTGCGTCGCCTGGCACTACCCGAAGACGTCGATCATCGGTGCGGACTCGGTGACCATGGACCCGGCCGCGCTAGGTGAGATGCCAGTGAGGGCCACCGTCGTGGCCCTCAACCAGTCAACTCCGCTCGGCACGGTGACACCCGTGTTCGACCTGGCCGTCGGCCTCCAGCCCTCGGCCTGACCCCGCCCTACGGGCCACCGCTTCCAGCTTCGAAGAACAATGCGGCCGCTGCACCCCTCACTGGTCTTGCCCCGGAGGGCTACGCCGAAGTTCGGCTTGTACAGCGCGGATGGCCTTGATGCTCGCGATTGCGTCTTTGCTGAGCAGAGGAATCTTCCGCAGCACAAGATGCAGCAACCAGAAAACGCCAGCAATAACCACCGAAACAGCGACTACCCAGTCAGGCACTCTCACAGCTCCTAATCTCGGAGCGGTAGCCGGGTGAACTGGGTGACGGCAGACTCGACCCGACCAACCGCATGTAGCGACATGTCGAACCGAGATGCTGCCGGCGCAGAAATCTCGAAAATAGAAGGCAGAACACCCACTGAATGTGGGCGCCTTTCGAGTAGGCAAAAGGGCGCTTCGCAAACCGTCCGAACTAGGCGAACTCCGTTCGGGCGCCGGCCCGAATCTCTACACCTAGTCGGTGTCGCCCATGGCTAGGCGACTGCGGCAGCGGGTGACCACTGCCTCGGCATGACTGTCACACATTGAATGCCTTAGCGTCAATCCGGAATTGTTCATTTCGTATCTTTAGGGGAGAACTGATCGTGACCACCCTGGACTTCGCCGCCCTCGCGGCCGAAGCCGAGCGCAAGCACACTGGCAAGGGCATTAAGTTCGTCGCCAAGAACGGCAAGAAGCTGCGCCTGCGCCGGATCGAGGCCCTGCCCGGCGGTGACCTGAGGGCGGCGCTCGCCCTGCTGGACATCGTGCAGTCGCAGAAGGTCAGCAACGAGAAGCGGATCGACGCGATGACCGGCCTGCTGGTCGCGGTCGCCTCCGACAAGAAGGCGATGCGCGAGAGCGTGGACGCGCTGCCGCTGGAGCAGACCATGACCGTGGTCGAGCGGTGGATGGAGGAGGCCGCGCCGGGGGAAGCGGTGGCCTGATCAGCCTGCTGGACAAGCACGGCGCGGAGATCACCGCCGACCTGCGCCGCTACTGCGGCATGGACATCCTGGACTTCGTCCGGGGCCGACACTCCGCCCGCTTCGTCCTCGCCCTGATCGGGACCTTCCCCGACGACTCCGCGACGCTGGCCGCACTCCGCGGTGGCCGTGAGGCCCTGGGCTGGGACGCCAGGACGTACGTCCTCGCGGACCTGGTGGACGCCGTCCAGGCGCTCACCCATGTCCAGGTCGCCAAGGCTTCGAAGAACCCCCGCAGTGTGGAGCGGCCGACGCCCTACCCCCGCCCATACGCCAAGAAGCCCCGCCGACCTGCCGGTACCAGCCCGTTCGCCGCCGCGCTCCAGCGCGAGGTCGGCGAGGGTGGGGGCCCGGTGCTCGCCGAGGCATCAGCCCCCCTAGCAGAAACGTTCCGCCTACCGGCGGCCGTGCTCGCGCGCTCCACCGCGCCGACGCGGCCCGCGCCGGTCCGACTCACGTAGGAGGTGAGCCGATGGCCGGCCCCGGCGGCAAAGAGGTAGGACGCCTCCATGTGAGGGTCCTGCCGGACACCGACGGCTTCCGGGACCGCTTGAAGCGGTACCTGGAGATGCTGGAGCGCTACACCAAGCTCAAGGTCAAGCTGGACCTTGACACCACGGGCGTGAACGCCCGGCTGCGGGAGCTGACCCACGACCGCAGGGTCCGGGTCAACGTCGTCGCCGACACCGGCGAGGCCGCCGCCCGGATCGCCGCCCTCACCCGCGAGCGACGAGCGCGGGTGCGGGCCGACGCGGACACCGCGCCGGCCGAGGCCCGCATCCGGGCGTTCACCGGCCGCCGCTGGCGGCTGGGCATCAACGTCCACCTCGCCAGAGGCGGACTGGACCGGGCCAAGTCCGGTCTGCGGGAGGTCGGTTCGGGGGCCGCGGAGGTCGCCCGGTCCTTCGGGCGGCTGTTCACGCTCTCGATCGAGCAGACGGCCTCCGCCCTCCAGGGCATCGGGTCGGGCATCAGCTCGGCTGCCCAGGGCACTCTGGGCATGGCGGCCGGGTTCGCCCAGTCCGCCGCTGCGGCAGCGCCGCTGCTGGTCGCGGTCATGGCCATCGCCTCGTGGGTGACGGTCGTTGCCTCCGGGCTGATCGGCGTCCTGGCGCTGGCGGCCTTGCCGGTCCTGCCGATCGGCCTCGCCGCGATCGCTGCGGCGGGCGATATGAAGACCCTCGGCAAGCAGGCCGAGGAGGCGATGCAGAAGGCGTCGGCGGCGCTGAGGCCCGCCACCGCCGCCATGCGCTCCGAGTTCGGGGGCGCGGTCCGCGACGTCACGAGCTGGTTCCGCCAGGCGGAACCGCAGTTCAAGGCGTTCTTCGACGCCGGGTCGAAGTTCGTCCGCCCCATGGTGAAGTCGGTCACCGACTTCAGCGACACGCTTGTCCCGAAGCTCACGGGGGCGATGTCGACGCCCGGGATGCGGGCGTTCACCGGCGAGCTGCCGGTTGCGCTCGTCGGCATCGGAGCCGCCTTCGGCGACTTCTTCCTCACCCTCTCCAACGGGGGCGACCGGCTCAAGCTGATCCTGGGCCCGCTGGTCGGCGTCCTGGACGCCGTCCTTCAGGGGCTGGCCTCCCTGGCGGTCCAGTTCTCGCCCGAGATCGCCGCGTCGGTCTCGTGGTTCGCGGACACCCTGCGCCAGTTCTTCCAGGTCTTCAAGGACAACGCGCAGGCCACGGCCTCCATGATGCGGCTGGTCGACCTCGGGCTTCGTGCCTTGGTCGTCGGCTTCGACATCACGATGAGCGCCTGGAACGCCCTGGCCATCGCCGCCGTCGCGGCCTGGCACGCTGTGCAGGCCGCCTGGGACGGGCTGACGTCCGCCACCTCCGCAGCCTGGTCCGCGGTGACCTCGTGGACGGCCTCGTGCTGGTCGTCCGTGACCTCGGCCGTCTCGTCGGCGGCCTCGTCCGTGGGCTCGGCCGTGTCGACGGCCTGGCGGAACGTGACGTCGTGGACGTCGTCGGCCTGGCAGACCTGCGTCAGCGCGGTGACCTCGGCCTGGTCGAGCATCACCAGCGGCGTCCAGTCAGGTATCACGGCGACGGTCTCGTTCGTCGCCGCGCTGCCGGGCAAGATCCTCTCGGCGATCGGCGACCTGGGCTCGCTGCTGTTCGACAAGGGCAAGTCCGCGATCCAGGGCCTGGTCAACGGCATGAAGTCGATCAGCGTCGGCGGCATCGTCTCCGGGATCGTCAGCAGCATCAACCCCTTCAGCTCGGCTCCCACGTCCGCCCCGGCCGCCGCCCCGCGCTCGCTGATGGCCGCACCGGTCATGGCGTTCGCCGCGATGCCGGCCGCCGCGTACGCGAGCCCGCTGGAGCAGGCCCTTCGCCCGGTCGCCTCGGGCCTTCGCTCGTTCGACTCCTACGGCTACGGCCAGCGCGCCGCCGCAGGTCTGCGCCACCCGGACACCCCGTCCAAGGCCGCAGCCAGCGAGCGCTACGGGCCGCGCATCACCGTCAACGCCACCACCAACGCGGACCCCCACGAAATCGGCAAGCAGATCGCGTGGGAGCTGAAGACCTCCGGGAGGTAGCTGCCATCACGCCCGTCACCGCGCCGATTGTCGGCGACGTCACCGCCCACACCGCCCGCGTGTTCTTCACCCTGGCCCACGGCGCGTGGACGGATACCGAGACCATCGACACGACCACGGGCACGACGCGCTTCGAGGCCGAGGACCCCGACTGGCCGGGCACCGCCTTGATCGGGGGCCGGGAGCCGCTGGAACCCGGCACCGAGTACCAGGTGCGCTGCCACCGTGGCGGAGCGGACATCGACGAATGGTCCGAGCCGGTCACATTCCGCACGCTGCCCGACCTGCCCGCGCCGCGAAGGCCGGACATGGGCCCCCAGCCCAGTGCCCGCAACCCCTATACCGGCCAGCCATGGACGGCGTCGTGGGGCGGGCTGCTGCTGGGTGAGGACTCCTCCGTCGTCCTGGAAGAGGTGGCCGGCCTCCTGGACGCGCCCGACGTGCGAACCTCGGACGCCGAACTGCTCCAGCGCGACGGCCTCACCCCGGGCACCGACTACATGGGAGCGCGCACCGTCACGCTCACCATGCTCGCCCTGGACGATCACGAAGTCCCGGACCTGCTGGCGGCGTTCGCCCCAGGTGGGGACGAGCAGCCCTTCGCGTTCGCGTTCCCGGGGGTGGCGGGCGGGAAGGCCCGGATCATGGCCCGGGTGCGCAAGCGCGCCGTCACCGTGGACCGCGACTTCCACGCGGGCCGCCGCCGGGTCACGGTCGAGCTGCTGGCCACCGGCCCCCGCCTGTACTCCGCCGACCAGGCCTCGGCGACGGTCGCGGTCGACGTCCCCCGGGGCGGGCGCCCCATCTTCCCGTTGATGTTCCCGTTCGACATGGGCAACGGTCCCGGCACCAGGGCCGCCCCGGACATCGTCAACACGGGCTCGGTGGACACCTGGCCCGTCATCCGGCTCACCCCGCGCACGGGCGAGATCCGCGACCCGTCGCTGACCCTCGTCCACAACGGCGAGCGCAAGCGCTTCGCCTGCCGGGGACTGCGGGTCGGCCGAGGTGACGCCCTGGTGATCGACATGGGGCGTCGCCGCATCACCCTCAACGGTGCCAGCCGCTTCGGCCAGGTCGACCCGGGAGCCTCCTGGTTCGCCCTGCCTCCCGGAGCGAGCACCGTCCAACTCGACGTACTCGAAGGCCCCGCCGGGGTCACCGCAGATGTGCAGTGGCGCTCCGCCTGGATGTAAGGACCCCTTTCCCCTTGGTAGTTGAACTCCGCGCCCCACTTTTCATTCAGCAGGGGAGGTACGACGCACTCGATCTTCGCACGATGATCGGCGGTACCCGGGGCGCCCACGTCGGCGTCGCCGGACCCACCGCCCTGCTGGTCGAGAAGGTCGACAACCCCACCCCGCGCGTATCCGTGGCGGCCGGGTCGGTGTGGCTGCCGGACGACGTGGCCGTCTCTCACAAGGGCGCGGTCCACTTCGCCAACCTGGATGCCTCCGTGCAACTCCAGTGCTCCACCCCCAAGCCCGGGGAGGCCGCCCGCGAGGACCTCGTCGTCGCCTTCGCCGACCCCGACAGCGCCCCGGCAGGTCCCCAGCTGGCCGACATCCGCACCACCGCGGACCGCTACATGCAGTCCGTCTCCTTTGCCGCCGACGGAACCCCGTACGCGCCCGCCACCCCGGCGGCCGCAGGCACGCAGGTGACCAGGGAAGGCGCACGCGGCTGGTCCATCGCCGTGCTCGCCGAGTCCACCCCGGGCGCGAAGGACTGGCCCGTGCCGTCCAACTGCATCCGCCTCGCGCTGGTGAACATCGCCCAGACCGGCATCACCGGCATCGAGGACGTCCGGTTCGTCGCCGCCGGGCAGCTCGACACCACCCCGCTGCGCCAGGTCCGCACCGGGGGCGCTCAGGGCGTCGCCCAGGCCGCCGACGGAGCCCCGGCCGGCTCCCTGGTCTACGACTCGGCGACCACCGCCCTGCACAAGGTCACCGGCCCCGGCAACACCGCCCCGCTCGTGCCGGGAGCGGTCCGACTGGACGCCTCGTACCAGGCCGGGGAGGGGGCGTGGGGCAACGAAGGCTGGCACCAGTTCACGGCCCCGGCCGCCCCGTACCCGCGCCTGGTCACCGTCTCCTTCGAAGTCACCTACCGGGGTGAGTTCGGCGAAGGCTGGATCACGCCCGTCGTCGTGGGACATGGCGAGCGCCGCCAGGCCGGGCGCCCGCAGTACACCCGCGCGGGCGACAGCCACGACGCCAGAGGATGCGCCACCGTCAAGGTCCCGGCCGGCACCCCGCTCAACGTCTCCACCACCTGCGCCCCGGGCAACACGATGAGCAACAACATCAAGTTCACCGCCGCGTGGACCTCCTACGCCGAGGCCATCGTCACGGTGGCGGCCTGATGGCGGACGACTACCGGGTGATCCTCTCCGAGTTCAAGGGCGGCCGGCTGCTCGCCGAGCTGCCCGTCTCCGGGCTCAGCTACCGCTCCATCCTCAACGCCCCCGGCTCCGCCACCTTCACCGTGCCGCTCGCCGCAGAACCCCTCGCCGGGCTGGACTGGTCGCTGATCTCGCCGTGGCGGATCACCGCCCACGTCCAGCGCGGCAGCCGCGTGCTGTGGGGCGGCCCGTTGCTCTCGTGGTCCGTCGACCTGTCTGCCGAGACGATGACGCTCGACTGCGTCGGCCTGTGGGAGTACTACCGCAGGAACATGATCAATCTGGGGTACTCCACCGGCACCACGCCGCGTGAACAGACCACCATCGCCCGCGAGTTGATCCAGCAGTTCGCCGACACCCCCTCGCCCGTCTCCCCCGGCCAGAACGGCTACTGGGGCAGCAACGGTCCCGGCGCGCTGAGCTTCGGCCCCGACCTGGACACGATGAAGCGCGAGCGCACATACATGTGGTTCGAGTGGAAGTCCGTCGGGGAGGCCGTCGAACAGCTCGGCGCGGTGATCCGCGGGTTTGACTTCCGGATCGATCACGACTGGGACGTGGACGCCCGCGTGATCCGCAACCGGATGCGATGGCTTTACCCAGCCGGCGGCGAGGACACCGGCATCGTGCTGGAGCACGGCACCAACTGCACCGTCACCTCCGTCTCCTCCGACGGCGACCGGATGTGCACCGAGACCGGCGTCAACGGCGCGGGCGAAGGCTGGTCGCAGCTCAAGAGCTGGTGGTACAACGGCCAGTTGGAGACCGAGGACGGCCGCCGCATCCCGCGCCTGGCCGCCGTCGAGACCAACAACTCCGTCGTCCGGGTCGAGACCCTGACCGCCCAGGCCGAGCGCATGACCGCCGTCGGCGCGTTCCCCATCATCGTCCCCGAGGTCACCCTCCACCCCGGCGGCGAGTACTCCGCCGCCGAGCTGCGCGTCGGTCACAGGATCCGCGTGCGCGCCCGCACCGCCCGCTGGCCCGGCATCGACGCCGAGTACGTCATCCAGGAGATCAACACCAAGGTCTCCCGCAGTGGCGAGGAGACCACCCTCGCCCTCGTCCCGACGACCGCTTTCGAGCGTGTCGACGACTGGGTGAAGGGAGAGTTCGCCGCATGACCGTCTACGGCCGCCCCACCCTCGCCGACGAGTTCCGCGGAATCGACACCCGCCTGTCCGCCATGGAACGTACCGCCAGCGTACTCGGCGCGGTCCTGCCCATGGCCCCCTACCGGCCCGGCCTGGACGTCGCCACCACCTGGCGCGCCGCCGCCACCATCCCCACCGCCGGCATCGCCCATCCAGTCATCCGCCTGGACTGCCGTGTCTCCGCCAAACAGGGCGCAGGCGTCTGGCTCAGGCTCTTCGACGTCGACAAGGCCCGGGCGGTCACCGCCGAGTGGCAGTACACCGGCGGCCCGCTCAACAACGGCTGGGTCCGCTTGGACTGGGCCATGCCGACTGGCGGCGGCCAGCCCGGCGAATGGCAACGACTCCTCCTCCAGACCAAGACCGACGTGACCGGCGGCGGCACCGTCGACCCCGGCGTGGCCATGGCCCTCCCGTTCAACCAGGCCCCTGCCGCCACCGAGGCCGGCACCTGGACCCCCGTGCCCCTCCCGCCCGGCTACGCCTGACCCCAATCTCCTATCCCGTAGACCACCTACAAGATCTTGCAGGTGCTGCGCAGACCGGGTCGCACCTACGAAATTTCGTAGGTGGTCGATCTGGCGCGCCCGAAAGGACTCCTGATCTCCCTCGACGCGTTCATAACTGAGGCCACCAAGTGGGCCGACCAGAACTACCGGGGCGGCCTCTCCCCGAACGGCAAGTACTACGACACCCCCTTCGGCCGCTGGTACGGGCTGAACCACGAGCCGTACTGCGACATGTTCGTGAGCTGGTGCGCCGACAAGGGTGGCGAAGCCACAGCTGTCGACAAGTTCGCTTACTGCCCCTCGCACGTCCAGTACTTCCGCAACAAGGGGCAGTGGTTCGGCCGCGACGCCGCCTTCAAGCGTGGCGACATCATCTTCTTCAGCTGGTCGAACAACGGCGTCGCCGACCACGTCGGCATCGTCCTGGAGGACTCCGCCCCCGGCCAGCAGGTCCAGACCGTGGAGGGCAACACCGCCCGCAGCTCCGGCGCGGGCCAGGGCTCCGGCGGCTGCGTCGTGCGCAAGACCCGCCCCCGCTCGACCGTTCTCGGCGTCGGCCGCCCCGCCTTCACCTCCGGCGGCACCAGCACCCCGAGCGGCCAGGCCGTCACCATCAAGGGCCTGGCGTACGGCCCCGGTGCGCGCGGCGAGCACATCACCGCCATGGGCCGAGCCCTCGTCCGCGCGGACTGCTCCCGCTACACCGAGGGCCCCGGCCCGGTGTGGGGCAACGCGGACACCGAGAGCTTCCGCGCCTACCAGCTCCGCATCGGCGACACCGCCGACACGGACGGCATCCCCGGCCCCAAGCAGCTCGCCCGCCTCCTCGCGGAGTTCGGCGACGCCCCCGCGCCGCAGCCGCCGGCCACCCGCACCATGACCATCCGCCGGGGCATGACCCTGGGCGGCATCGCTGTGGCCCTGGGCACCACCGTGGCCGGGCTGCTCTCGCTCAACCCCCAGATCAGCGACCCGGACAGGATCGCCGAGGGCCAGCAGATCACCGTCCCCACCGCGTCTGCGACGGCATCGCCGAGCGAGGCACCGGCCCCGGAAGCGACCGAGACGCCCGCCCCGGCCGAGCCCGAGCAGCCCGCTCCGAATCCGGACCCGCTGCCGAACCCGGCCACCGGTGCGACCATCCACACCGTCCTCGCGGGCGACACCCTGTCTGCCGTGGCCACTCGCTACGGCGTCGGTCTAGACGCCGTGGTCAACGCCAACCCGCAGATCGCCGATCCGGACCGGATCGAGGTCGGTCAGGTCATCAGCCTGCCGACCGCCACCGCCGGAGCCAGCGCCACGCCGGTCCACACCGTCGTGCCCGGCGACACCCTGTGGAACATCGCCGCAAGCCGCCGCGTCACCCTGGAGGCCCTGGTCGCCGCCAACACCACCACCGTGGCGAATCCGGATCTGATCTTCCCCGGCCAGGGGATCCTGATCCCGGACGGCTCCGCCCCCGTCCCGCGCCCGGCCCCGAAGTCCGCGGCCCCGGTGGCCTCTGAGCCGAAGCCGAAGATCCGGCCAGCCGTCGTAGGGACTCCGGTCACCAAGAGCAGCGGCTACTCGAACGACCTCACCGGATGGATCGAGAAGGCTCGGGACATCCTCCGGGCCAACGGCGATCTCGTCCCGTCCGCTGCTGCGATCGAGCACCGAGCCATGGTCGAGTCCGGCGGCAACCCGAAGGCCGAGAACCACTGGGACTCCAATGAGGCGCTCTACGGAGGTACGTACGGGCTCCTCCAGTGCATACGCCCGACCTTCGACGCCTACTCGCTGCCCGGCCACCGCGACATCCTCAACCCCGTGGACTCGATCATCGCCGGAGTCCGCTACGCGAACGCGACATACGGCTCGTTCGAGTCGATCGCCTGGAACAGCGGGGGGTACTGATGGCCAACGAGGACGAGCGCCTGGGCGGCGTGGTCATCGGCCCCCGCGAGATCTACGACACCCTGGTCGAGGTCCGGGAGGACGTCCGCTCGCTGGCCCAGAGCAGCGATGCGGTCGACCAGACACTCCGTGACCACGAAGACCGCGTCCGCGCGCTGGAGCGCTGGCGCTACGGCGTTGTGGCGTCCGGCCTCGCCGGCGGAACCGCACTGATCACCGACGTCGTCGCGCGCCTGAAGGGCTGACCACCATCGAAGACTTGAAGACCTGGATCACGGAGAACCCCGTGAAGGCGCGGTCGGCCCTCGTCGCCGCGCTGACGGTACTGGGCACCGTCGTGCCGAGGCTCGCGGGCATCGAGACCAACGAGGCCGTCATCGGCCTGCTGCTGACCATCGCCACGATGGCCGCTGGCCACTCCGCGGGTAAGCGCGTTGTCACCCACGAGACCGACGCCGCCAACACCGAGGCTGCCCGCGTCCAAGCGCTTGCCCGGTGCTGCGTGTGCCCCCACGCTGACCAGACGGCCGTCCCACCGCAGAGCGACGGGATGAAGAGCAAGCGGTGAACCTGGCCCCGGCCTGCCTTCGGGCGGGTCGGGGCCTTTCGTCGTTCCCGAGGCCGGCGTGGTGGAATGGGGGCGGATCGTCATTGGTTACACAACGCTCCGACGCAAGCGAATGTGGTGGACCGACTGTCCACCAAGAGGAGGACCCGACCCGATGGCCCTGAGACGGCCCGTGCAGGACTGGCGCGACGTTCCTGGCGCACAGGAGCTGATGGACAAGGCCCTGCCCTTGACCATCGCCGCGAGGGAGACGCGAGAGTGCGGCCCCGTCGCTGACGTGGTGCTCCAGGTCATGCTGATCCTCACCACCTCGGAAGGGCTGCCCGACCTCCGTCGCAGCGGGGGACGGATGAAGGCGTGGATGGCTGATCTGCTGGACGCCGCCGGTCTCGTCCCGCCGCCCCTGTCCACGGAGCAGGAGCGGAAGCGGGTCGCCCGGGAACGGCAGAGCCTCGCACAGGCCATCCGGGAGGCCCTCTCCCCGGTACGTGTTGCCTACATCCAAGGGCTTGATGACAAGCCCGAGGAGCGAAGCCGACTCTTTCCGGGCTTCGCGTCCTCCGATGAGATCTTTGCCCACTTCAAGATCATCCCTAAGGCCCAGAGCGAGATCCGGGCGGAGACCTACCAGCGGCGGACAGCACTCCAGAAGATCGGGGCGGCCGTGCTCTCGTCCGACGGAGCAGTCTCGCCCGACCAATGCGCCGACGTGGTCAGTACCGTGCACCGCACCGTCGCGGCTCTGACCCCAGCGTCCTTCCAGGGGCTTGACCCGCAGACCCGGGACCAGCTCCGCCAGGAACTCAGCGAGACCCGTGCGGCGCTGCTCGCGCTGGAGGACTCGCTGAGCTGACACCCGCACCACCCGAGGCCCCGCCTTCCCGATCCCGGGAGGGCGGGGCCTCCTCGCGTTCCGGGAGTCGTCTGGGCAGTTGTTAACCGGCGCGGCTTAACGGTTGCGAAGGAGTGAGGCGACCTTGAAGAACATCGCACTGATCGGCCGGGCGAGATCCGGCAAGGACACGACGGCCGGGGTCCTGGCCGAGTACGGGTATGTGCGGCTCGCGCTGGCGGACCCGCTCAAGCAGATGGCCTACGACATCGACCCGGTGGTGGGCATCGAGTTGCTGGGTGTGAACGCGTCGGCCCCGGTGCACCTGGCAGACGCGGTGGACCGTTACGGCTGGGAGGAGGTGAAGGACAGGCTCCCCGCCACTCGCAGGTTCTTGCAGCGGCTCGGCACCGAGGGCATCCGCCGGCACGCCGGTCCGGACTTCTGGATCGCCCGCTGCCTGCGCGCGGCCGCCGAGTTCACCAGCCCGGTCGTGGTCACAGACGTCCGCTTCCCCAACGAGGTGGACGCCCTGCGCTCGGCCGGGTTCGCGATCTGGTTCATCGACCGAGGCTCCCCTGACGGCGACCACCTCAGCGAACAGCTCGGCCCCGAGCACGCCGACCGCGTCGTCACGAACAACGGCTCCCTCGCCGACTTCCACGCCCGAATCCGCGAAGCTCTGGAGGCCACCGCATGACTCTGCGCGACCGACTCGACGCGATCGACCGCACCGCCACCGCGATCGAGAACGTGCTCTTCATCTACACCCCGGTGCCCGACCTGCTCACCCCAGACGAGCGTGAGGCCGACGAGCAGGCCGCGAATGCCCGCGTCGGGGCGGAGGTGCCCGGCTTCCAAGACAGCCTACCCAGCATGATGTGAGTTGCATCACATTTCTGCCCCCACCTGCCCCCATGGAGTCTTGACCGGAAGTGAAAGATTTCGGTCAGAAGCGCCAAACGGCTTCCGATAACAGGGGCCTCTCGGGGAGTTTTGACCTTGGTTGGACCGAATCTGATCGATTGCCTGATCGCTTTGATCTGAGAATGAACTCCTAGTGTCCGTTCAATTTGCGTGAGCAATTTGCTGAACGGTGAAGCTCTTACGCCTCTGACCTGCAGTGACGCCTCAAGGAACATTTATTGCCTTGAGGCATCAAAATTCCGCCCGAAGGTCCGAGTGGCGTAATATCTGGCAAGCGAAGGAGCGGACCGCCCCGGGCCCGGGGCGGTCCGCAATGCGCCTTCGCGCGCCTTGATTTCCCAGCGGAAGGAGCTTCCTCATCATGGCACAGGACTTCAAGGGATCGCCGAACAGTGGTCCCGTTACATGGCCCGATGTTCTCGTGGCAGGCCACGCTGCGCTAGTCGCTGCCACGGTCCACCATCAGGTCGGATGGCAGTGGCCCGCCGCAACAGTCGTAGGGCTCACCGGCCCCGTCGTTTGGGGGCGCTTCGGATGATGGCCGGACGAAAGCGATAGACCCATCCCCACAGCCCCAACGCCGACCCGGCGTTGGGGCTTTTGCATGTCCGCAACAGAATCGAGAGCACATGTCCGACGGCGTCCGCACGATCCACCAGAAGGGCAGCCGCTACTACGTTCACCCCGAGAGCGGGGAACTCGCCCCCTCGGTGACGAGCATCTTGTCGATGGAGGCGAAGCCGTTTCTCCAGACATGGGCGGCTGGCATGGCGGCCGAGGCCGCGGTGACCGACCTTGAGGTGGTCCAGCGCATCGCCAGCCGTGACCGGCAGGCCGCCGTGGACTTCCTGACCTACGCGGCGAAGCGCTACACCAAGGTGCGCGCAGACGTCGGCAGCTTGGTGCATGACTACTTTGAGCTGCGGCTGCGTGGTGAGGCGGTGCCGTACCCGCACCACGACGTCGAGCCGTACGTGCCGCACATCGAAGCGTGGCTGGACCGCTACCAGCCCGAGCTGCTGTACGCGGAGGACGTGGCCTGGTCGCGCGAGCACGAGTACGCCGGGTCGTTCGACTTCATGGTGAAGATCGGCGGCAAGACGGTCCTGGGTGACCTGAAGACCAGTAAGAGCGTGTACACCTCGGTCGCCTCGCAGCTCGCGGCCTACGCTCACGCGGACGACCTGATCACCGTGGACCGCAAGATCCGGGCGTTCCCGAACGTCGACGCCGGGGCGGTGCTGCACATCACCCCGGCCCGCGCCGAGTTCCGCCCGGTGAGGATCGACCGGCCAATCTTCGACCGGTTCCTCACCCTTCGCCGCCGCTTCACCGACGACCGCGCCTCAGACGCCGGGATTATCGGCCGCGTCGCCTGGTCCAACGAGGCCGGCCGCCAGACCGGGACCGCCCGCCGCGCTGCCTGACCAGGGCTTGTTAACCGCCCCGGCTCAACACCAGTGAACCCGGCGGGCCCCGCCGTCCCCAAGAGAACAGAGAGACCTTGAGCAACGCACTCGACAACATCTTCGCCAGCGACCCCGACCTGGCCGAGCGCGCGGAACGCGCCGAAGCCAACGCCCGCCCGGACGTGGCCGGAACCTTCCGGGCCTACGAGCCCGACCCGGCCGGCGGCTTCCCAAAGGCCCTGCGCAAGTGGCGCGTCACCAGCGCGGTGCCGGCCACCGCGGAGGCGGTGGCGGAGCTGCTGGGCGGCACGCCGCACGAGCTGGACACCGAGGCCGAGGACGCCATCGCGGTGGACACCGACACCGACCGCGTCGAGGTCGTCGTCGACGGCCCGGAGGCGATCGAGTTCGACATGAAGCACTGGGTCAACGGCAAGCTCGCCCACCATTGCGACACCCGCGCCTTCCTCAGCCCGCCGGAGGACGCAGGCGTGCCCTGCCGCTGCCCTCGCACCATTGCGGAACTGCGGGCACGGGCGAAGGACGAGCGGGGCCCCAAGCCCGACATCCGCATCAGCTTCAAGCTGGCGCACGACCCGGACCTGGGTGTCTTCCGCTACAAGTCGTCCGGCTGGACGCTGATCAGCGAGCTGCCTGCGCTGAAGAACGCGCTGGCCAAGGTCGGTGGCCCGGCCCTGGTCCACCTGATCAACGAGCGCGTGCAGTACACGAGCAAGGCGGGCCGGGACGTGGACTACCAGAAGCTCACCGCCAAGGTCATCAAGGCGTACGAGCTGGCGATCACCGACAGCCCGGCTTCGGTCGTCGAGGAGGAGCCGCCGTTCTAACCGGCGCTCCAGCCACCAGCAGCACACCAGCGGGACCGGCCCTTCGGGGCCGGTCCCGCTTTGCATACCCCGGAGAGAGAACCCCGTGCACACCCCGACCATCGCCGAGCCGATCCCGGCACGCCTGATCAACCCCCTGTCCGGCACCGACCGGGCGCAGGAGATCATGCGCTCTGCCTTCCGTGAGCCGCCGCGCCCGCCGTCGGCCGGCACCCGCAACAGCCAGGCCAAGCTGACCGAGCGCAAGGTCTACGCCATCCGCCGCTCCGCCGACCTGGGCGCCAGCCTGTCCGCACTCGCGGAGGCGTTCAACATCTCCGAACGCGCCTGCCGCCACATCGCCCGCCGGACCTCCTGGGCCCATCTCCCGGAGAAGGACTGAGCGTTGACCGACCACTTCACCCCGCTGTGGAAGGTCCCGCCCGAGCAGCGCCGGGCCTTCCTGCACGCCCGAGCACGGGTGCTCGCCGCCGAAGGCGCGTCCCCGCGCCGTCTGCTGCGGGCCTCGGACGCCGCCCACACCGCGGACTTCCGCGAGCCGCGCCAAGGGGAGGGCGACACATGACCTACCGCATCGGGCTGGGCATCGCCCCGGCCCTCGGCGACCTTCGCCTCGCCGGTCCCAGGGACACCCTGCTCTTCCTGCACGACGCCCGCGCCCGCCCGGACTTCGCCCGTTACTGGGAGGCCGCGGCGGTCGCCGTGTTCCGAGGTGCGGCCGTGACGGTGGTGACCGCGTAGTGGCCAACCGCAACAAGGCGAAAGGCACCGGGTGGGAGACCGCGGTCGCCGACTACCTGAACGAACAGCTCGGCCAGTACCGCGAGTTCTGGACGGACGGCGACCGCGCCGTCCGCTGGAAGGACCCCCTGGACCCGGACAACGTCCGCCGCCAGGTACAGGAGGGCGTCAACGACATCGGCGACCTCGGGGTGCGTCCGTTCGCCGGGGAGTGCAAGGCCGAGAAGGCTTACGACCTCGCCGCCTACGTCCGCCAGGCCGAGGCCGAGGCGAGGAACGCCGGGATGCCGTTCGGGGTCGCGTACGTGAAGAAGCCCCGGGCACGAACCGACGACGGGTACGCCGTCACCTCGATCCGCACCCACGCGGCGATCGTCAAGGCCCTTCGGGAGGCCGGTTACTAGAGAGAGGAGCGGGCCGTGCGCATGCAGGAGATCCTGGACCGCCTGGAGGAGTGGCGGGGCTACCAGGCGGGCGAGTGGGTCGCCCGCTGCCCGGCGCACGACGATGGGAAGCCGTCTCTGTGGGTCAACCTGAAGACGTCCGGCATGGTGGGCCTGGCCTGCCGTGCAGGGTGCGCCTTCGAGGACATCGTCGCCGGGATGGACCTGCTGCCCCGGCACCTGTTCAACGTGGACGCCGAGGGCCTGGTCGCCGTCGCCGAAGCCCGCCCGGAGCCCGTCTCCCCGTACCTGACGGCGGCGCTGCGGGTGTGGCTGGACAGCTTGCCAACCGGTGACGACGCGGCCCCGGCCGTGGGCTACGCGCAGAAACGATTCGGCTTGACGGCGGCGGAGCAGGGCCGGTTGGGCCTGCGCTGGTGGTCGGGCCCGCAGCCGTGCCCCGAGTGGGTTCCCGGCTCGTTCGTCCGGTATCCCCGCCTCGTTGTGCCGATGGCCGACTTCGCGGGAGTGGCCCGGGGCGCGCAGGGCCGGGACCTCTCGGGGCGCTGCCCCGGCCGGTGGATCTCGCTCGCCAACCCGGACGGCTTCGAGTGGCAGCGCTTCGGGGTGTTCCGCGGACCGGACCCCGACGCGCCCTGGGTGGTCACCGAGGGCCTGTCGGACCCGCTGGCCGTCGTCGCCGACGGCTACAACGCGGTGGGTGTGCGCGGGGCCACCCTGCTCAACAACGACCCCACCACGCTGGACGTCCTCGCCGCCGGACTGGCGGGGCGCGACGTGCGGGTGTGCGGCGACAACGACCGCTCTGGGCGGGAGTTCAGCCGCACCATCCTCGCCGCCCTCCACCAACGGGAGGTGCACGCCCGGCAGCTGACCCTCCCCGAGGGCTTCACAGACTACGCAGCATGGAGAGAGACCCGATGACGGCCTACGCCATCGACAGCCTGACCACGCCCTACGAGCCCGACCGGCCCGCGCTGACGCTGCCCCCGACCGAAGCGGTCGCGGCCTACCGCGAGGCGGCGTCCCGCTACGGGGCGAGCGACATCGTCAACGCCCACGCCCTCGTGCAGTTCATGAAGGGCGGCATCCGCTACGCCGACGGCGTCGGCTTCCATGTGTGGAGCGGGACACACTGGGTGCGCAACGAGGTGCTGGTGCGCCAGGCCGCTCACGACCTCGGGGCCGCGATGGTCGAGACGCTGGCCCGAGAGAAGGCGGTCATCCGCGAGGCGCTGGCGCTGAAACTCGCCGGGGACGCGCTGGAGGCCGAGTACGAGAAGCAGATCTCGGCCCTGCCCCTGGCGAAGGCCGCGAAGGGCTTCACGATGGCGAGAAGGATCGACGACCTGATCCGCGAACTCGCCTCGGTGCGCGGAGTGCACGTGAGCGTGGACGACTTCGACAACAGGCCGCACCTGCTCTCGTTCGCCAACGGGACAGTGGACCTGGCGAGCGGAATCCTGCGCCCGCACGACCCGGCGGACATGCTGACCAAGTCGCTGCCCTGGAACTACAACCGGCTGGCGAAGGCCGAGCGGTGGCGGCGCTTCCTCAAGGAGGTGTTCCCCACCGAGCCGTCGATGGTCGACTACATCCGCAGGCTGTGCGGGTACGGCATCACCGGGTCCACTGCGGAGCAGGCGTTCGCCGTGCTGATCGGCACCGGGGCCAACGGCAAGTCCGTGTTCCTGGACACCCTCAGCCATGTCTTCGGTGACCTGTCGGAGACGACGCGCTTCGAGACGTTCGAGGACCGGGGCTCCAGCATCCCCGCTGACCTGGCCGCGCTGCGCGGGGCCCGGATGGTGATGGCCTCGGAGGGCGAGGCCGGCAAGCCGATGTCGGAGTCCGTGCTGAAGCGGGCGACCGGATCGGACCGGCTGACTGCGCGCTTCATGCGGGAGAACTTCTTCACCTACCAGCCGACCTTCCTGCTGTGGCTGGCCTCCAACCACACGCCCAGCTTCCGGTCTCAGGACGAAGGGCTTTGGAGGCGCGTGAAGTTGATCCGCTTCGACCGGTACTTCAAGCCGGAGGAGCGGGACCACTCGATCTTCGCCACGCTGCGCGAGGAAGCCGAGGGGATCGCCGCGTGGGCGGTCGCGGGCGCGGTCGAGTGGTACGCCGAGGGCTTGAAGGAGCCCGACTGCATCAAGACCGCGACCAGCGCGTTCAAGGAGAACTCGGACGCCCTGGCGGAGTTCCTGACGGACGTCCTGGTGAAGACCGGCAACGACGCTCAGTACGTCCCCGCTCAGGACGCCTACAACGCGTACCGGGACTGGTGCGAGGCCCAGGGGGAGAAGGCGTGGACCCGTCGCGGATTCGTCTCCGCCCTGGACGAGCGCGGTATCCGCCAGCACCGCATGAACAAGGGCCGGATGCTGCTCGGCGTGCGCTTCGCCGCCGAGACCGCCGCCGCCGGCCCCGGGATCTTCCATACCACCGACGAGGAATGAGCACATGCGGGTACACCCGTACCGGCTGGCCGGAGAGCCAGTCGAGATCAAGGTCGCCGAGAACGGTGACGACCTGCGGGAGTTCCGCACCTGGTGGACCGCCCACGCCAACGCGGGCACGCTGATCGGTTTCGACACCGAGACCACCGGCCTGGCCTGGACCGACCGAATACGGCTCGTCCAGTTCGGCGACACCCGCACCGCGTGGGTGATCCCCGTCGAACTCGGCGACCCCTTCCGTGCAGCCGCGATCGAGGCCCTGGCCGTGCTGCCGAACCTGGTCGCGCACAACCTGGCGTTCGACGCGCTCAAGGTCGACACCGAGCTCGGCGTCCGGCTCGAAGACCTCTACCCGCGTGCCCAGGACTCCCGGGTGGCCGCCCATCTCCTCGACAGCCGCCACGACTACGAGGGCGGCGTCGGCCTGTCCCTCAAACCGCTGTCGGCCTGGTACGTCGACCCCCAGGCGCCCGATACACAGGGCGACTTGACCAGGGTGTTCAACGGGCTCGCCCTGACCAAGGAGACCGGCTGGGCCGGCATCAGCCTCTCGCATCCCGTCTACGAGTTGTACGCCGGTCTCGACGCTTTGCTCGTTGCCCGGCTGCTGCCCGAACTGCTGCACCGGTACAGGGCCGAGGGCCTGCGCTCCGCCCTGCTGCCGTACGAACACCGGCTCGCTCTGATCTGCGCCAAGATCCAGCGCAGGGGGATGCTGATCGACCCGGCCTACACCAAGGGCCTGGTGGGCCGCCTCGCGGACGAGAAGAAGCTCTTCTCCGACGTGGCGGCCCGCTTCGGCGTGGATTCGGTGAACAGCCCCGACCAGGTGGCCGGCGCGCTGCTCGGCATGGGCGAGCGGCTGATCGAGAAGACCGACAACGGCGCGCTGTCGGTGGCCAAGGAGGTGCTGCTGCCGCTGGCGGACCTGGACCAGGACTGGCAGCGGCTCGGCATGCGCGAGCCCAACGTGCTCGCCGACGCCGTGCTGAGGGCGAAGCGCGCCGGGAAGTGGTCCACCAGTTACGCCGAGGCGATGCTGAACAACCGCGACGCCTTCGACCGCATCCACCCGAAGATCAATCCGCTGGGGGCGCAGACCGGCCGGGCCTCTCACTCCGACCCCGCCATGGCCCAACTCCCCTCCCACGGCTGGGAGGTACGCCGCTGCGTGGTCGCCGAGAGCGGGCACGCGTACTTCTCGGTCGACCAGCAGGCGGTTGAACTGCGGGTGCTGGCCGCGCTGTCGGGCGAATCGCGGATGGTCCGGGCCATCGCCGAAGGCCACGACCTGCACGGCTACGCCGCCAAGCTCATGTTCGGCGAGGACTACACCAAGGCCCAGCGCACCCTGGCCAAGATCGCCGGACTTGGGACCGCGTACCAGGGTGGGGCGGCGACGCTGGCCAAGCAGACGGGCCAGCCGGTCGAGGTCATGCGGGACACGCTCCAGCGCTACGGCAGAGCGTTCCCCGGGATCAAGAGATGGGCCCGCAAGATGCAGCGGGTTGCCCTCGCCGAACGGTGCACGATGACCACGGTCGTCGGCCGGCGGCTGCACCTGGACCGCGACAAGCTGTACAAGTCCGTTGCCTACGCCTGCCAGTCCACGGCCCGGGACACGATGGGCCAGGCGCTGATCACGATGGACGACCAAGGCCTGACTCCCTATCTCACCATGTGGGTGCACGACGAGGTGGTGGGCACGGCCCCGAAGAAGGAGGCCGCGGACGTCGCCCGGGCGTGCGCGGACGCGGTGAAGATGAACCTCCTCGGCGTCCCACTGGACACCGACGCCGAGGTCTACGGGCCGAGCTGGGCGGACGGCTACGGCCTGCCGAAGGAGTGGGCCTATGCGGCGTGACGTACGCATTCCCGAGAGCGAGTTCACCCAGTTCTGCGAGGTCTGCGACGACGAGCAGCCGTTGGTCCGGTTCGGCCGGCGCAAGCGAGCGCCGAACGGCCGGGCGAACGTCTGCCGTGCCTGCGTGAAGGCCGCGAACAACAAGGCCAACAAGGACCCGCAGGTGGTCCGCAAACGGCGGGACTCCCGCCTGCGCAGGTTGTACGGCATCACCCTGGACGAGTACGAGCGGATGGGCCGCGCACAGCGCTGGCGCTGCGCGATCTGCGGACGGAAGGCAGCCGTGGGGGACCGCCTGGTGGTGGACCACGACCACGACAAGCCGAAGGGGCAGGCGGTCAGACGGCTGCTGTGCCGAGGCGAGAACTCCGCGCTCGGCCACTTCGGCGACTCCTCGACCCGACTCGACAAGGGGGCTGCGTATCTACGCGCGTACAGCAAGTGAGGCCTCGGTCACACTTTACCTTCACTTTGCGTAAACGCCGCTGGTTATTGGTTTAACCAGGACTCTTGGCCTAGATCAGAAGTCCCGAGAGTGGCGTTGTTCGTGTCGGGCTCGCCACCTACTGTCATCACGCCAAATGTGTGCATTACGTGAAGCTATGGAGCGGGAAGTGTCTACAAAGAAGTGGGCTGCTCTTGTCGGTGCCCGCCGACTCCTGGGTCGGCTGACCCGGGTCCGTCGGCAGGTCGCCGCGATCGCAAGCCCTTGCTTCGAACGGGAGTTGCGGTCCGCGCTCGGCCTCTCGATCGCCGTAGGAGTGCGGCTGCGAGTGCTGTTCCGCGCGGCCGATCCGCGCGAGGTCTCCCGGATCGAACTCCGGGCCCTGGCGGAGCTGCACGTCCACAGGGCCGTAAGCCCCGAACCGGCTCGTGCCCGCTTCGAGCGGGCCCTGCACCTTCTGCTCGACAGCTGCATGGCACTGCTCACGCGCCACGTCGCCATCGCCTCCGCTTCGGCTTTCCGCCGAAGCGGACGCGGAATCTGATGTCGACCTGACCTAGCACCAGGTCGCTCCAGGCCCCTGTCCTTCGGTTGATCCGGAGTTCGACAGGGGCCTTTCCCATGCCCTGACGCGGTCGGCACTGCCGACCGCGGGCCTCGCCCTGCCCTGATGCGCCGCCTTCGCCGGTCCGCGATGCGCGACGCCTGGGTCATTGTTCTGCACATGCCAAGGAACCTCCATGTCTTCCTCCTGCATCACTCCCGCCCTGATCACCCAGGCCCAGACCCCCAAGCCGCTGACCGCCCTCACCGGCATGGGCAAGCTCGACCGGGGACGGGTCGCAACGGAGGAGATCCTGAACAGACTTGAGGGCATCGCCCTGTCCGTCTCCCGCAAGCGTGCCCAGCAGATGGAGGGCGACAGCCGCCAGGCCGCTCAGGACATCGCCCAGGAGATGCGCCTGTCGTTCTGGCGTGCCATCCACGCCTGGGACGTCGATGCCGACAACCGCGCCGAGTTCACCAGCTACGCGTACCAGCGGGCCAAGCTGGACGGCCTTGCAGCAGCCACCCGCGAGATCGCCCCCGTCGCATCCCGTGATGCCGCAGGAGCCTTCATGGGTGCTCTCATGCGCTCCGCGGGCGACTTCGAGGCGGCCAAGGACGAACTGGTCAACCACCCGGTCACCAAGCGCCGTTTCTCCGCCGAGCAGGCCGACCTCGCCGCTGCGGCCTTCACCCGGCCCCTGCCGCTGGACAGCGTCCCGGAGAACACGCTCGACGCCTCCACCGCGCAGGACCCGGACCGCCTGGTCGAGTACACCCCGCTCGGCAGCACTCCCCGCTCGGCCCGCCTGCGTTTGGCCGTCAAGGACGGCCGGCCGGTCGTCGCCGCAGCGACCACCGCGGGCTGGTGCACCGACCTCCAGCCCTCCCTGGCCCTCAATCCGATCGCCATCTCGCGGGACGCCGTGCGCTGCAAGGGTGTTCGCGTCACCGGCAGCAAGCGCGGCAAGCACGCCAGCGGAGCGATCGCCGACCGGGCCGCAGACGCAGAGACGAGCGCCCGCTTCACCAGCGCCGCCAAGGTCAAGGCCGACCAGATGCTGGCTGCCATGTCCCCGACCGAGGCCGCCATCGCCCGCGCAGCGTTCGGCTTCGACGGCGAGCCCCCGATGCTCACCGACGA
Source organism: Kitasatospora sp. NPDC001309 (assembly GCF_042896295.1). Taxonomy (NCBI): domain Bacteria; kingdom Bacillati; phylum Actinomycetota; class Actinomycetes; order Kitasatosporales; family Streptomycetaceae; genus Kitasatospora; species Kitasatospora sp. NPDC001309. Next base: position 89,538 of record NZ_JBIAXC010000008.1, read on the forward strand.
TGGCCGGCTCGACGCCACCGCGATAGCCGAGGCGCTCGGCAAGACCCCCGGCACCGTCAAGGCCACCTGGTCGCGCGCCCGCAAGAAGCTCCGGGAAGCCGCGTGAGGACTGCTGTTAACCGCCCCGGCTCAACCCTTCCGAACACCCATGGAAGGACAACGCGATGAAGAACCCGGTCGGCACCTTCGCCCTGCGCGGCGGCGCGACCTTGCACGTCACCCCCGACGACGGCGACGGCTATCGGCTGGAGATCATCCGCGACGGCCAGACCGTGCGCTACGACGGCGGGCACTCCGCCCGCGAAGTCCAAGCCTTCCTGACCTTGTTCGCCTGAGACAGAGAGAACCCTGATGACGACCGCTCCTGAGCAGCACACCGTCCACACGGACGAACAACGCTTCCCCTGCAAGTACGACGGTCCCCGCGACTTTGCCCGCTTGCACGTCGACGCCGAAGGCGACATCGGCCTGCTGATCAACTGTGGTGAGACCACGGCCTCCATCTACCAGAACCCCGAAGTCGCCGAGCAGTTCGGCCACGCCCTGATCCAGGCTGCCGCCCAGTCCCGCACTACCGCGCAGGAGATCGAGCGCGTCCGCCAGGAGGAGGCCGAGGCTGCCCGCCGCCTCGGCGAGATGGAGGCCGCCCGTCTGGCCGAGCAGGCCCGCCAGGCCGGTCAGCCCTACCTCACGGCCGGCGGCTCCACCTCGCCCAGCGCCGTCCCGCAGCCGGTCCTCGCCGACCTGCTCACCGCCCCCCAGCCGGCTGTCACCGACCACCCGCCTGCTCCGCAGCCGTCGACCTTCGCGGACGTGATGCTCCCGCAGAACGGCACCGCGGACCGCGAGCGCGCGTTCCTGCGTGCTTCCGAACTGCTCGGCCCGGACGCCGGGGTGGCCGCGCGCATCGCCATGGCGAACTACCTGCTCCAGGGCGGACAGTCATGACCTTGCCCGTGATCCACGCCGTCGTCCACCAGGCTGCCCGCGCCTACGAGGCCCGCACTCCGGCGGGCGAGCGCGTGATCGTCATCGAGGCCGAGCACTACGCCCCGGGGCGACTCACCCGATCGGTTGTCCCCCTCCCGGAGCACGTCGCACTCGACCTCGCCACCAGCATCGAGTCCATCGGCTGGTGACGCCAGCTCCACCCACGCCAAGGCCCCCGGTCGGCACTGTTTCGAACAGTGCCGACCGGGGGCCTTTTCTGCGTTTCAGGGCCCGTTGGCCCCGAGCTGCCCTCTCTCGCCATCCGGCGATTCCCATCCCCGAGGCTTCGCCCACACGATCACCACGCGGTCAGGGGTGATCCGGCCACCGCTCGCCGGTGCCTTCTTGAGGAAAACGGCATCTATCGCCAGCCGGAGCAGCTGGCCCCGGTAGGTGTCGCTCGATGCCGTCCACAGTCGGTCAAGGCGTTCGGGGTCGGTGAGGGTGGACACATCACCGAGGGGTTGAGCGATCTTCTCCCATCCCTTCTGCGCCGTCGTCACGTCGGCCACGGCCGCCTTGCGCAGTTTCAGGAACGTCGCCTCTCCCGACGGCCCCGGGTAGGCGCCCGCCGCGTTCAAGCGGTCGTAGCGTGCCACGGCCTCCTCGGCGATCTTGATCTGCGCCCTCGCGTCGGCCTCGGCCTTGCTCTCGGTCGGCTGCTGCAACTCGACCCAGCGCTCGGCCACGGCCAGCATCGTCGGGTCCGTCGGATCCTGCCGGGTCAGCCGCTTCTTCCACTCGGCGAGGACGACCCGCAGCACGCCCGGCCGCTGGATGTAGACCGGCGAGGGGCAGTCGATTCCCGCGATGATGTTGGCGCACCGGAACGAATGGGAGACGGAGTTCGCCCGGTGTCCCTTCGCCAGGTCGAATCCGCCGCCGGCGCACCAGGTCAGGCCGGCCACCGGAAACTGTTCCGGCTGGACGTGTTCATCGTGCTTGGCACCGAACCCCTCCGCCCTCTCGAAGCCCGCGGCGATGCGTCGGTGCTTGTCCCACGTCGCCTGGGGAATTCCGTTGAATCCCTTGGCGAGGACCCGCACCGGCTTCCCCCTGCCGTTGAGGTAGATCTGCGGAGTGCCCTTCACTGAAACCGTCTGCAGGCCGAGGTAGACCGGGTTCCTGAGGATCTTGCCCACGGTGCTGACCCGGAAGGGGCCGCCGCGTGCGGCCGTGTAGCCGTCGGCGGTCAGCCCGAGCGTGATCAGCCGCTGGGACCTTCCCATCGCTGCCTCATCGTGAATCCGCTCGATGATGGGCCAGCGCTTACTGCCTTTCAGCTTGCCCTTCTTCGTTCTCTTGAGGCCGTCGGGAACCGTACCGAGCCACTTCCCTGCGTCCCGGTCGATCGCCTTGGTGTCCCTGACCTTCTCCGACAGCAGTCGGCTGTACTCGCGCGCCTGCTCGGCTTCGGCGACGATGCGCATCCGGTCGGCGGGGACCTCGGTGTCCAGCCCGTTGAGGTGGAAGTAGAGCCTCTTTCCTGGGCTGTCCAGGATCTTCAAGACGTCGCCCGCACCCTTGCGGCTGTACCGCGAGGAGTCGTAGACCCACAAGCAGTCCGACTCGCCTTCGAGCAACGCGTGCACCGCCGCCTCGAACTCCGGACGCTTGACGCCGGTCTTGTAGGCGGAGAGGTTCTCGCGGAAGACGCGGCGGATCGTGTAGCCGTTCAGTCTGCCCCAGGCCCGGCCCTGGTTCTCCTGGGACTTCAAGGACAGGATGTCGCGTACGGCAGTCCCTCGGACCACCTGCGACTTTCGAAGGAGAAGGTCCAGGTAGGGGCCTTCATCCGTGGCCTTGCCGGTCATCTCTCCACTCTCCGATCGGGGGAGCGCGGCCGCATCCCGGAGGTGGACGTCCGACTACGCGCTCCCGAACGGCGAGCACCTCACCGCCCGGCTGCTGTCGGCGCTGGCCGCCAGGCCGGAGGTGTTCCAGAAGACCGTCTTCATCCTCAACTACGACGAGCACGGCGGCTTCTTCGACCACCAGCTGCCGCCCGTCCCGCCGCTGGCCGCCGGGCGCGGCAGGTCCAACGTGCCGGTGGACGGCGAGGTCGTGGTCCGGGTGGGCAAGGCCGGGAAGACCTACCACCGGGTGGTCGGCCAGGACGGCCGGTACCGGGTGAAGGCCGCCGACGGCACGCTCGGCTGGTCCGACACCCTGCCCGCCGGGGAGACCCTGCTCTCCGGCCCCTACCCGATGGGCCTGGGCGTACGGGTGCCGATGGTGGTGGTCTCGCCGTGGACCCGCGGCGGCGTGGTCGACTCCACCGTCTACGACCACACCTCCGTGCTGCGCTTCCTGGAGCAGCGCTTCGGCGTCCAGGAGCCCAACATCAGCCCCTGGCGGCGCTCGGTCTGCGGCGACCTGACCCAGGTCTTCGACTTCTCCGGCCGCAACCCCGTCTGGCCGCAGCTGCCCGACACCAGCGGCAACCGGCAGAAGGTGGTCGACACCGGCAAGCTGCCCGCCCCCACCGTGCCCAGCCCGCAGACCTTCCCGCAGCAGCAGCGCGGCACCCGCTCCGCCCGCCCCGCTCCGTACGACCTGCTCGTCAAGCCGCGGCTCAAGGGCGACGAACTGACCCTGGACTTCGTCAACCAGGGCCGCCAGGGCGCGGTGTTCGCGCTCTACCCGGCCCCCGGCGAGGCGCCCCGGTACTACACGGTGGCGGCGAAGAGCCGGCTGTCGGACGTCTGGAAGGTCGGGCCGCAGGGCTACGACCTGCGGGTGCACGGCCCCAACGGCGCGCTGTGGCACCTGCGCGGCGACACCGACTCGGCGTACGAGGTGTCGCTCTCCGAGGAGCGCGGCGGCAAGGTGCTGGAGGTCGACGTCATCAACCGCTCGCGCACCGCCCGGACCTTCCTGGTCGGCGACCTCGCCTACGGTGACGGACTGCGCGAGGTGCGGGTCCCGGCCGGCGACGACCGGACCGTCAACGTCGCCGTGGGGCCCGAGGGTTGGTACGACGTCGCGGTGGGCGTCCTGGACGACCTGGGCTTCCGCCGCCGGATCGCCGGCCGCTTCCCGTGGGACGACCGCACCGTCACCGACCCGGCCCTGGGCCTGGCCGACCCGCTCACCGTGAACGTCGCCCTCGGCGCCGCCTCCACCACCATCGACGAGCCGGTCCTGCTGCCCGGCCGCCCGGCCAGGGTCACCGCGACCTTCGCCGCCACCGAGGCGCTCACCCGCTTCGAGGCCCGGCCGCTGCTCCCGCCCGGCTGGACGGCCACCGCCGTCACCGCGCCGCCCGCCGCCCTCGCCGCCGGTGCCACCGCGACCGCGGTCTGGGACGTCACCCCGCCCGCCCAGCTGCCCGCCGGCGCCACCCACCGCCTGCTGGTCACCGCCCGTGCCCTGGCCGGCGGCCGCTTCGCCGTCGCGGACGGCGAACTCGCCGCCCGCCCGGCCCCGGTGATGACCGGCCACCTGCTGGACGAGGACTTCGAATCGCTGGCCGGTGCGCTCCGGCCCGAGGGCGGCGTGCTCGGCTGGACCGCCCGGGCGCCCGAGGGCTGGTCGGTGGTCAACGCCCCCGGCATGCCGCAGGGCACCGTCCGGCTCCAGGGCTGGACCTTCCACACCAAGCGCGAGTGGACCGTGCCCGCCGGGCAGGACCGCGGCAACTTCGGCCGTGCCCTGGGCGTCGTCGCCGTCGCCGACCCGGACGACTGGGACGACACCGGTTCGCCGTCCCGCAAGGGCGCCTTCGACTCCACCCTGGTCTCGCCCGCCGTCCCGGTCCCGGCCGGCACCGCCACCCTCCACCTGGCCTTCGACTCGCACTACCGCCAGGAGGCCCCGCAGAAGGCCGCCGTCACCGCGGTGTTCGACAACGGGACCGAGACCCGGCTGGTCTTCTACAGCGCGGACGCCACCGGCAACGACAACGCGGGCAAGGACGCCCAGAACGTCCAGGTCGTCCGGCAGTTCGCGGTGCCGGCGGGCGCGCGTTCGGTGACGTTGAAGTTCCGGATGTACGACGCGGGCAACAACTGGTACTGGGCGGTGGACCACATCCGGCTGGACACCCGCCCGATCACGGGCTGAGCCGGGCGCGCCGCGCCGGTCGTCGTCGCGACCGGCGCGGTCGCCTCTTCCGGCCGTGGGCAGGGTGGTTCAGCCCGTGGGGATGCCGACCTGGTCGCGTTCGAGGGCGGCGCGCAGGGTGGCGAGGGCCCCGGCCGCGGCGGACAGCGCGGCGGCGTCGAGGGTGTCCGCGAGCAGCTCGGCCAGGCCCTCGGTGACGGTCCGCTCCGCTGCCTCGACGAGCCGGGTGCCCTCGTCGGTCAGGACCAGCAGCGAGGACCGGCGGTCCGCCGGGTTCGGCCGCCGGGCGGCCCACCCCTGCTTCTCCAGGCGGTCGACGCCCTTGCTGGTCGCCCCGACGCCGATGGCGAACTCGGCGGCGAGGTCGGCCACCCGGCACCCGGGGTGGCGGTGCAGGTAGCCCAGGAACTCGTACTGCGAGGTGACGATCCCGTGCCGCTCGCGGAGCCGGTCGTTGAGGGCGTTGTACAGCCGCGTCTCGCACCGCACCAGGTCGGCGAAGAACCCGGCGAGGCCGGCTGCGGAGCGGGCGCCGTTCAATGTATCTTCCACGGCATATAGTGTACGGGAAGCTACTCAGCCAGGAGTGTGCCATGAGCAGGGAACAGCGCAGCCGGGTCGACGCGATGCTGCGGCAGCCGGCGCCCACCGGGCCCCGGTCGGTGGAGGAGATCAGGGCCGGCTTCCGGGCCCTGATGGCGGGGATGATCGTGCCCCACGACGCCATCCGCACCGAGCCGACGACCCTCGGCGGCCGGCCGGCCCTGCGGGTCCGGCCCGAGGTCCCGGAGGGGGACGGTTCGGATCGTGCTCCGGAAGGCGGGACGGACGCGACGATCCTGTACTTCCACGGCGGCGGCTGGGTCTTCGGCTCCCCCGAGACCGCCCTCTCGCTGACCGGGAACCTGGTGGCCAGGACCGGGGTCGAGGCGTACTCACCGGACTACCGGCTGGCCCCCGAGCACCCCTTCCCGGCCGCCGTCGAGGACTGCCTGAGCGCCTACCGGGCCCTCCTCGACCGCGGCGGGGACCCGGCCGCCATCGTCCTCGCGGGCGACTCCGCCGGCGGCGGACTCGCCGTCACCACCTGCCTCGCCGCCCGGGACGCGGGCCTGCCGCTGCCCGCCGCCGTACTGGTCCTCTCCCCGGGCCTCGACGCCACCCGGAGCGGCGAGAGCATCCGGACCAAGGAGGGCATCGACCCGATCTTCACCCGCGCCGCACTCGACCGCACCGGAGCCATGTACCTCGGCGGGGCCGACCCGCGGCAGCCGCTGCTCAGCCCGGTCCTGCACGCCGACCTGACCGGGTTCCCCCCGATGCTGATCCAGGTCGGCGCCAACGAACTGCTGCTGGACGACTCCACCCGCCTCGCCGCGCGGGCGCGCGAGGCGGGCGTGGACGTCATCCTCGACGTCACCGCCGACGTGCCGCACGTGTTCCAGGCCTTCGCCGGCGTCCTCGACGAGGCGGACGAGGCCCTCGACCGCGCCGCCCTCTTCCTGCGCCAGCGACTCCGGGCCGGGCGGGCCGGAACCGCCGCGGGGACCTCGGTGGAGTAGGTGCGGAGCCCTGGCGGCGTAGGCGCGGGCCGGGGCTGAGCAGGCACGGGTCGGGATCGGGGTCGGGGTCAGACCGCGGCGCCGGCCCGCGCCAGGCGCAGCAGGTAGGCGCCGGAGGCGGCGGCCAGCAGGCCCATGCAGGCGGCGAACACCAGACCGGCGTGGGCCAGCCCGAGCGGCCCGGTGAGCAGCCCGACGCCGATCACCGGGACCGAGATGCCGAAGTAGCCGACCACGAAGAGGGCCGAGAGCGCCCCGCCGCGGTGCTCCGCCGGGCTCGCGGCGGCGACCTCGCCCACCGCGCCGCGCAGCCCCATGCCCTGCCCGGCGCCGCCCACCAGCGCGGCCGACACCAGCAGCGCCAGGACGGCCCACGCCAGCGAACCCGCCAGCAGCGCCAGACCGGCGATCAGCACCAGGCAGCCCAGCGGTACGGCCCGCGCCGTGCCCAGCCGGGGGACGAGCAGCTGACCGAGGGTCGAGGCCAGGAAGGCCGACGAGACGATCAGGCCGACCGCCGCGCGGTTGTGCACGTCCAGCCCCTCGGCGAGGAAGGCCGGGGCGACCGAGGTGAACAGCCCCAGCAGGGAGAACCCGGCGAAGGCCGCGATCCCGGCCGGCACGAACACCCGCCGCACCTCCGGCGGCAGGCTGGGTCGGACCGGTCGGGCGGTGCGCAGCGGACGGGCGCCGACCACCGTCTCCGGCAGTCGCAGCAGCACGCCGAAGGCGGCGGCGAGCAGCACCAGGTGCGCCACGAAGGGCAGCACCAAGGGGTACGGCGCGTACTGGGAGAGCAGCCCCGCCACCAGCGGGCCGCAGCCCAGGCCGCCCATGTTGGCGGCCGTCGCGACGAAGCCCGCCCGTCCCCGGCGGCCCGGCGGTGCCAGCTCCAGCACGTACGCCGTGGCGGTGCCGGTGAACACCCCCGCCGACAGCCCCGACAGCAGCCGCCCCAGGCAGAGCAGCAGCACGCTGTCCGCGGCCAGGAACACGACGGCGCTGCAGGCCGCGCCGACCAGCCCGAAGACCAGCACGGGCCGGCGCCCGACGGCGTCGGACACGTTCCCGACCAGCAGCAGCACCCCGATCACCCCGAAGGCGTACACGGCGAACACCACCGTCACCGTCAGTTCGGAGAAGCCGATCCGCTCCTGGTAGAGCCCGTACAGCGGGGTGGGCAGGGTGGTCCCGGTCATGCAGACCGCGAAGGCGAAGGCGGCCAGCAGGTAGCCCACCGGGGAGACGACGGGACCGGCAGTCCGATGATCAGTCACCAACCCACGATAGGCACCCGGGCCGTACGGGCCCACGGCGTACGGGCGCGCACTGGGCCGACCGGCCGTACGCCCGCCCGGCACCTGGACGGTGGCGCCTCCGGGGCCTCCCGGCACCGCCGTCGGCCCGGCGGCCGACCGTGCGTGGGCCGGGTCAGGGCGTCGCGGCCCAGCCGACGACACCGACCAGCAGGCAGACGCCGGCCGCCAGCAAGCAGCCGAGGCCGGCCCACAGGAGTCGGCGCACCGCCTTGTTGTGCTGCGGGAACAGCCCGGCCGGGAGCCGGCCGCCGGTCGGCAGGGTGCCGAGGGCCAGGCAGAGCAGCCAGAGGCCGAACGCGGCGACCGGGATCACGGCGAGCAGTCCGGCCAGGTCGCCGGTCGCGTAGGCGAGGCCCGTGCTGTGGGAGCCGCCGTCGCCGTACTCGACGGGCAGGACGGCGCCGAGGTGGTGGGCGCCGTCGATCGGCGAGCCCTCGACCACCGTTCGGCCGTCGTCGGAGCGGAACGCGCCGGCGCAGGAGGTGATCAGCCCGGGCTTCGCCGGGTTGTCGCCCCAGCAGCGCTCCACGGTCAGCTCGCCCGGTCGGCCGCTGAGGCGGGCCGCGTAGGCGAAGGCGGTGCCGGCGGCCCGGCCGCCCAGGAGGCCGAGGGCGACGGCCGCCGCACCGAGGATGAGCAGGGCCAGGAAGCCCGCGCCCCGGCTCTGCGGTTGCCGCAGGGCGGTGGCGGACTGTCGGGCGGTGGCGGACTGTCGGGCGGTCGCGGATTGCCGGGCGGTGGCGGACTGTCGGGCGGTGCCGGATTGCCGGGGGGTGCGGGACTGCCGGGCGGTGCGGGACTGCCGGGCGGTGCGGGCCGACCTGTTCCTGCTGCTCATGACCGGTTCCGCTGTTCCTCGCCGTCGAGTCGCCCCCGGCCGGGTGGGGCCGCCGGGAACGATGGGGGGACGATCATGTCAGACCGCCTCCGCAGCGGAACGGTTGGTGCGCGCCGCGGGCTGAGGCCGGGGGAGAGGGGGCGCTCAGAGCTTGTCGGCCGCGCGGACCCGGTGGAGGTGGATCAGCACGTCGTAGCTGCCGCCGAGGGCGAGGGTGGGCAGCGGCGTGCTGGTGAAGGTCGTGCCGGCGTCGTAGGTGGGGCGGGCGGTGTCCAGCCAGGTGCGGGCGGCGGGCGGGGCCTGGCGCAGGTCGAGGTAGTAGTCGCGGGGGCGGACCCGGTCGAGGAGGTACTCGTTCATGCCGAGGGTGGCCGGCGGCACGGTGGTGCTGCGCCAGTCGTCGGCGAAGGGGTCGGCCTCGGTGAGGAAGGAGCCGCTGCCGAAGGTGAAGCCGATGCCGACGTAGCCGGCGCCGAGTGCCTCGCGCAGGTGGGCGCCCTGCGGCGTGGGGTAGAGGACCGGGTCGCTGGACCGGTAGCCGACGTGGCCGTTGTGCGCGGAGAGCAGCACCTTGCCGCCGTGGCGGCGCTGCCACCACAGGGTGTTGTCGGCCATCGCCCGGTCGCGGAGCACCTGGGCGGCGACGACGGAGCCGCTGTCGTCGACCTGCATGGTGGTGAAGGCGAAGGTCCGGGCGATGTTGCGGGCGTGCTGGACGGCCCACTCGTAGTCCGCGTCGCCGTCCCGGCCGGCGGCGGCGACCAGGTCCAGCGCCTGCTGCGCCAGGTCCGCGTTGCGCCGGCGCTCGGGCAGCGGGGTGCGGCTGATGTAGCCGATGGCGTCGGTGAACGGCCGCAGGGCGGCGTAGGACTGCTCGACGCTCGACAGCGAGGCGGGGGCGGCCTTCCGCAGGTAGGCGGTGACCTCGGAGAAGGGCTGCTCGCCGATCCCGGGGAAGCCGAGGTCGGTGCCCACGAAGTGGACCGGGTGCTGAGGGCCGCTCCGGTTGTACGCCCGCATCCAGCTGATGAGGTCGGCGAACTCGCGCCGCTGCCAGGGCGATCCGGCCATCACCCGGCGGACCAGCGTACGGGCGTCGCCGTCGCCCTGGCCCTGCACGAACGCGTCGATCAGCAGGCCCGCCGACCAACTGGCCTCCAGGGCGAAGGTGGTGAAGCCCTTCTCCTCGACCAGGTAGCGGAACACCCGGTGCTTCATGGTGAAGAACTCGTGGGAGCCGTGGGTGGCCTCGCCCAGGCCGACCACCCGGGCGTCACCGATCATCGCGCCCAGCGCCCGCAGCCCGGCGGCCGGGGCGTCGGGCTCGGTGGAGCGCAACGGGTGGGCGATCCGGTCGAGTTCGGCGGAGACCGCCGCGGTCTCCGGGACCGGCCGGGAGGCCGTCGGGCCGGCGGCCGCGGTGCCGGCCGTGGCTGCGGTGGCGGTGGCGGCCGTCGCCGGGATGAGCAGGGCGGCCGTCGCCGTCACCGTGGTGGCGGTCAGCAGGGTCCGTCGGTCGATCGGGGTCCGGGTCACGGTCATGATGGCTACTCCACGGCTTGTCGTTTCAACTCGTCCGGCGGTGTGGGCCGGTGAGAGAATCCTCCGCCGAGGAGGGGGTCGGGCGCGCTGGGGAGGGCCGCCAGGTTCTTCGGGGGGCAGCCCCCACCCACCCGGGCCCCTTGGGGGCACCTGGACGGTTCCCCTGGGGCCACCTGGACGGATGGGCGGGCGGCTGGTAGGCGGTGGGAGGGCGTCGGGCACGCCCTGCTCCGGGTGCGCTGGGTGCTTGGGGCGCTTGGGGTGCTTGGGGTGCTTGGGGTGCTTGGGGTCAGCAGAGCCGGTCGGCGCGGTGCGTGGGGCGGCCGTCCAGGACGGTGAGCAGGACCGGGACCTCGGCGAGCTCGGTGGCGGGGGTGGTGAGCGGGTCGGCGGCGAGGACGGTGAGGTCGGCCCGGTGGCCGACCGCGATCCGGCCCGCCACCTGCTCCTCACCCGCCGCGAAAGCCGGGTTGACGGTCATCGCGCGCAGCGCCTCCAGGGCGGTGAGGGCCTGGCGGGGGTTGTGCGGGGGCTGGCCGAGGTCGCGGGTGGGGCGGCGGTGGCGGGCCCCCGCCATGACGCCCAGCGGCGGGTAGGGGGCGATCGGCCAGTCGGAGCCCAGGACGACGGTGGCGCCCGCGTCCCACAGGTCGCGGCAGCGCCAGGCCCGGTCGGCGCGCTCCTCGCCCAGGCGGCGGGACCAGTTGTCGGTGTGGTCGGCGCGGGTGAAGTCGCAGCAGTGGGTGGGCTGCATGGAGGCGATCACGCCCAGCTCGGCGAAGCGGCGCACCACCTCGTCCGGGACGGTCTCGATGTGCTCGATCCGGTGCCGGACGGGGGCGGTTCGGGCGGCTGCTCCCGGGGCCGGGGTGGCCGGGATGGTCGCGGTGGCGGTCGGGGCGGTGGTCGCGGTGCCGGCCGTCGCGGTGGCCTGCTCGACGGCGTCGAGGGCGTGGCGGACGGCGGCGTCGCCGATGGCGTGGGTGGCCGTCGGTACGCCGGCCCGGTGCAGCTGCCCGATCACCTGGGTGTAGTGCGACGGGTCGGGCCAGAAGGCGTGGGTGGACTCGCCGTGGCAGTCCGGGCGTTCCAGCCAGGCGGTGCCGTTGTCGATCGTGCCGTCCATGAACAGCTTGACGCCGTCCACCTGCCACAATTTCCCGCTGCGGCTCTGGAGTTCGACCAGTTCGTCGAGCCCGTCCCGGTCCACGCCGGGCTGGCACCAGGGGGCGACCCGCAGGCGCAGTGGCAGGTCGCCCGCCTCGTCGAGCTCGGCGTAGAGGGCGAGGCTGTCGCCGCCCGCGTCCATCGCGTGTCCGCCGGTGAGGCCGTTCGCGGCCATGGCGCGCAGGGCGGCGGCCAGGCGCTCACGGCGCTCGGTGCGGGTGGGCCGGGGGGCGGCGCGTTCGACCAGTTCGCAGGCCGCGTCCTCCAGCAGCAGGCCGGTGGGACGGCCGGCGGCGTCGCAGACCACCTCGGCGGCCTGGGCGAAGGTGCGCGGACCGTCCACGCCGGCCAGCTCCAGGGCGCGCGGGCTGGCGAGCATGGAGTGGGCGTCGAAGAGCTGGAGCAGCGCGGGGACGCCGTCGAGGACGGGGGCCAGGGCGGCGGACTCGACCGGGCGGTCGCCGAAGACGTTCGGGTCCAGGCCCCAGGCGTGCAGCCAGGCGCCCGGGCCGAGGGCCTCGACCTCGGCGGCGAGGGCGGCGCGGACGGACGGCAGGTCGGTGCAGCCGGAGAGGTCCAGGCCGTGGGTGAGCTCGGCGCCGGTGACCGGGTGGAGGTGGCCGTCGACCAGGCCGGGGGTGACCACGGCGCCCTTGAGGTCGATCACCGTCGTTGTGGCGTCGGCGAGTTCGCGGATCGTCCGGTCGTCGCCCAGGGCGGCGATCCGGCCGTCGACCACGGCGAGCGCGCTCTGCGGGAGGAAGCCGCCGGACGCGGGGTCGAGCAGGCGGGCGGAGAGGAGGACCAGGGAGGTGCGCACGTCGACTCCAGCGGTGGTGCGGGGTGGGGAGGGAGGGGGAGGGGAGGGGGAACGGGGTCAGGACTGTTCTTCGGTGCGGGATCCGGGCTCGGCGGCGGTGGGGGATTCCGGCTCGGTGGCGAGGGCCAGTGAGCCTTCCGCCAGGCCGAGTTCACGTTCGGCGGTGGCGGCCGCCAGTCGGATGACGGCCGAGGGGTGGTTGCCCAGACCGGTGTTGGCATGGGAGGCGAGGCCGTCGATCACCACCAGGATCCGGACGGCGGTGAGGCCCGGGTCCTCGGTGCGGAACTCGCCCCGCTCGACGCCCGCTCGGACGACGCCGGTGAGCCGGCCGCGCCACAGCGACTCCTGGCCGAGCACGCGCTCGCGCAGGACGGGCCGGTAGCGGCTGAGGTGGCGGGCGTTGAGCCAGAGCCGGCTCATGTCGTCGTACGCCGGGCCGGTGGTGCGGGCGAAGAAGCGGGCGAGGTGGTTGAGCGAGCGGCCGTCCGGCGGGTCGGCGGGCAGCAGCGACTCCAGTTCGGCGGTGGCGGCGCTGCCGAAGGCCTCGGCGACCAAGTCCTCCACGGCCGGGAAGTAGTGGCTGATCAGACCGGGTCTGACGTCGAGCTGCTCGGCGATCCGGCGCAGGGTGATGCACTCCAGGCCCTCGGTGAGGGCGACGGTGGCCGCAGCCTCGACGATCTCCGCGCGGCGGTCGTCGGGGGACTTCCGGATCCGTTTGCGCTGAACGCTTGACGTCATGTGCCGGATGCTATTGAGTGTGCGACCAATAAGCAAGCAGGTGGGCACGACACCCCCACGGAGGGCCCCCAATGGCGTCCACGCTCCCGGACCACCCCCAGTCCGACTCCCCCATCGGACCACCGCTCCCGCAGTCCGCGCAGTCCCCGAAGTCCGTGCAGCTCAGCCAGTCCGGCCAGTCCGCGCAGCCCCCACAGGATCGGGCGGCCGGGCGGGTCGAGGTCCACGGCATCGACCACATCCCCGAGACGGAACGGAGGGGCCGCGCCCGCGAGCTCTTCGCGGTCTGGGCGGCGGCCAGCGTCAACTACCTCAATCTGGTGGTCGGCGGCGCCCTGGTGCTGAGCGGCCTCAGCCTGTGGCAGGCCTTCGCGGTGGTGGTGGTCGGCAACCTGTTCTGGCTGGGCACCGGACTGCTGGCCGTCTCCGGACCGGCCGCCGGCGCGCCCAGCGAGGTGATCACGCGGGCGCTGTACGGCGTCCGGGGCAACCGGGTGAACAACGCCGTCACCGGCTGGATGATCTCCGTCTGCTACTTCGCGCTGAACCTCGCGGCGGCCGCCGTCGCGGCGTTCTCCCTCGCCGAGCAGGTCGGGATCACCCCGGACACCCCGATCAAGATCGCCATCGTGATCGCGATCGTGGTGGTCACGTTGACCATCAGCGTCTACGGACACGCTGTGATCGTGCGGCTCTACCTGCCGATCACCCTCGTCCTCGCCGCCGCCTTCGCCGTCGTCGGGTACGCGATCCTCCGGCACGCCGACTTCGGCTGGAGCCAGCCGCAGCCGCTCAGCGGCAGCGGGACGTGGGCGGCCGTCCTGGCCGGCGTCACCCTGATCGCCTCCGGGCCGCTCTCGTACACCACCAGCGCAGACTTCTCCCGCTACCTGCCGGCCGACACCTCCCCGCGTGCCGTGCTCGGTTGGACCGCCCTCGGCGGCTTCCTGCCCAGCGTCGTCGTCGGCGGACTGGGCGTGCTCGGGGCCACCGCCGTCGACATGACCGACCCCCAGGCGGCGCTCCGGACGATCCTGCCCGGCTGGTTCAACCCGGTCTTCCTCCTCTCACTGGTCATCGGCACCGTCGCCGTCAACGCCCTCACCGCGTACAGCGCCGGCCTCGCCCTCCAGGCCGTCGGCATCCGCATCCGCCGCACGCTCAGCGTGCTGGTGGACGGCACGGTCGCCGTCGCGCTGACCCTCTACGCCCTGCTGGTCTCCAACTTCCTGGACACGGTCAGCAACGTGCTCCAGCTGACCGTCGTCCTCCTCGGCCCCAGCACCGCCATCTACGCCGTGGACATCCTGCTGCGCCGCAACCGCTACGACGGGCGGGCACTGACCGACGAGTCGCCGGGCAGCCCGTTCTGGTACCGCGCCGGCGTCAACCCGGCCGGTGCGCTCGCCCTGTTGGCAGGCGTGACAGCCTCGGCCCTCTGTGTCGACACGCTCTACACCGGCCCGATCGCGGCGCTGACCGGCGTGGACCTGGCCCTCCCGGCCGGGATCGCGGTCGCCGCCGTGGTCTACGCCCTGCTGATGCGACGGGTGGTGTCGCGGGGGCAGGCCTGAAGCCGGGGCGGTCGGGCCTGTACGGTCTGCGCCGCAGCCGCAGCCGCAGCAGTTCGGTGGGCGGTCCGTCGGTACGTCGCGCGGGAAGTCGGCAGGTCCGACTTCCCGCGTCGGCCTTGCCCGGTCGTCCTCCGTTCCGTCTCGGTGGCTCAGGTCGAGGTGGTGGGCCGAGGTTCGTCGATGGTGCCGTTGCGGAGCATGGGGAAGGGCGCGGCGGTCCGGAGGCGGGCGAGGGGCTCGGAGGTTACTTCGACCGTCCCGGTCAGGGCGAACCGACGGGGGTGCTGGGCGAACGGTGGTGCGCCCTAGCTGAGTTACTCCGCCGGGCTGCCTCTCCGCCCGGCCGATCGGCGTTGGCTGTCGGCGATCTCGGTTAGGGTGCGGACCGGCTGCGCCTGGCCATTTCAGGGCCGGCGCGAGGGGAGGGGCGTCATGATCGGCGTCGTCGGTGAGGGTTCGCGCGGGGCCGAGGAGCAGGACGGTGAGGGCATCCAGTGGTTGGCGGATGCCGGTGGCGAGGTCAGCGGAGTGGTGTTCGCCCGTGGGATCCCGCCGGAGGAACTCGCCCGCCGGATGGGGGCCGACCCGGCTGCGGCCACCGGGCCGATCAGCGGGCGGGAGATCTGGGACCTGGACATCGAGGTCTACCGGCCCGGTGACGACGGCGACGGCGTGATCCGGGTCGGCGAGGCGGACGGCTGGTCCTTCGCGATCGAGTACGGGGACTCCACCGGCGGCGAACTGCTCACCGAGATAGCGCGCGAGGGCGTGGAGGTGGTGCACTTCCGGCCGATGCCGGAGCAGCCGCCCGCCCTGCTCGACTACGCCCGGGACGGCGCCGTGCTGTGCGGCTTCGGGCTGGGGGAGGAGCGGTGGCGCTGGGGCCGGCAGCCCGATCTGCTCGTACCGGAGCTGATCGCCGCGAACGTCCTGGAGGCGGACGGCGTCACCTCCTGCACCCCCGGGCGGGCGCCCGCCGCCGGGGCCCGGCGGCGGACCCTCGGCGCTGTCGGGCGGCGCTTCGGGCTGCGCCTGCCCCGGGCCGTCCTGGGGGAGGTACGGCTGCCGGCGTACGTGGTGCGCGGCAGGCCGGGGCTGGAACTGCACTGAGCCCGGCGGCGGGAACGACAGCGGCGCGACGGTGACGGTGCTGATGGCGGCGGCGGTGATGGCGGTCATGACGGTCATGGCGGACTCCCTCCCGGAGCCCCACCGGCGGGGCCCCGATGACCGTCATCCTCGCCTGCGGCCAGCCGCCCGCACATGTGCCGATCGGGAGGTTCCGCCGAGCGCAACTCCCTTGCAGGGGTGCCGATCGGCTCACTCGTTGGTTGGACGCACGTCGAGCTGGGGTAGGCCAGGGCCGGCGGCCGGTGCCCCGTCTCAGGCAGGGAGGTCCGCCGTCCGCACGCGGGCGGCGGCGCGGGACAGCCGGAGCGCGGCGATCGGGCTCGGGGAGAAGCCGAGGGCGCAGGCGACGAGCAGGGCGCTGGGGGTGAGGCCCGTGGAGAACAGCGTGAACGCCAGCATGATCGCGGGGACGAGCAGCAGCGGGGAGACCATGAGCACGGCGGCCTGACGCTTCTCCCGGCGCGTCCACTGGCGGGACCTGGTCACCCGGACGGCCGCGACGACGGCCGCGGCGAAGCCGAGCACGGGCCCGGCGACGGGGACCAGAGAGACCGGCAGGGCGAGGACGGCCAGGGCGAGGGTGGCGTTGGTCCAGCGGGTCGTCTCCGGGGCGGGCGGCGTCTGCCCCTCCTCGGCGAGGGCGGCGTCGGCGATCTGCCGGGGGGTGCCGAGCTGCGCCAGGACGGAGCGGACGGCGGCGTCGTCGAGCGGGACGTCGGTGAGCGAGACCTCGATGTGCTCCCGCAGGTCGGCCAGCAGTTCGCGGCGGCGCTCGGGCGGCAGGGTGGCGGTGCCGCGGGCGACGGCGTCGAGGTGAGCGCGGACCAGGGGGTGGTCGACGGGGTTGTTCACGGGTGCTCTCCCGGGGCGAGGACGTGGTCGATGGTGGCGCGAAAGGCGGGCCAGAGCGCGGTGAACTCCGCCAGCGCGCTCTCCCCCGCCTCGGTGAGGGTGTAGTACCGGCGGGACGGGCCACTGGCCGAGTCGCGCAGGAAGGTGTCGGCGAGCCCGGCGCGGCGCAGCCGGGACAGCAGCGGGTAGATGGTGCCCTGGCTGGTCGCCAGCATCGGGTGGCGGCCGAGCTCCTGGAGCAGCTCGACCCCGTAGCGCGGGCCGTCGCGCAGCAGCGCGAGGACGCAGTACTCCAGGACGCCCTTGCGCAGCTGGGTCGCGACCGGGCCGTCGACCGCGCCGGGCTCGTCGCCGCCGTCGGTGCTTGCGATGCCAGGTACCATGCAATGCAAGATAGCAGGCGAAGCAAGGTACCGGCCGGGGGCGGCGCCAGGAGGGCGGAACCCGGGCCGAGCACCGGGTTCCGCCCTCCGGGTCCGAGCGCCAGGGCCCGAACCGGAAGCGCCGCGGGAAGCGCGCGACCCGCGGACGCGCTACCCCTCCCGCCGCACCGGCCGCCAGCCGGCCAGGTGCGCGGCCAGGACGGCGCCCGGGTCCGCCGTGGTGTACCGCAGCGCGACCATGGCCGCGGTGATCACGTCGCACAGCTCGCCCTGCAGTTCGGCCACGGTGTGGCTGACGCCCTTGCGCGGGTTGGCGCCGAGCACGCCGAGCAGGGCCTCGGCGACCTCCCCGGCCTCCTCCTGGATCTTCACCACCTGGAGGGGCAGCAACGGCAGTCCGATGGTCGACCGGTGGTCGGACAGGTGGCGGTGGATGTCGTCGACCACCGCCCACTCCGGCGTCCGCCCGACCGCCAGCCGCGCCTCCAACTGCCGCAGGTAGCCCTTGAGCGCGGGCGGCAGCTTCATCCGCTGGGCCTCGGCGAAGGGGACCAGTCGCAGCTCCTGGCCCTCCCCGAGGACCAGCTCCGCCGGGTCGACGTCGACCAGGGCGTGGAAGGCGCGGTGCCGTCGGCCCTCCGGGTCGGAGGCGGCCAGGACCGGGTGGAAAGGGAGCAGCCCGGGCACGTCCAGCCCGGTCTCCTCGCGCAGTTCGCGCACCGCCGTGCGGTACGGCGTCTCGCCGGGCTCGCGGTGGCCGCCGGGGACCACCCAGTGGGCGGGCCACGGGATGTCCGGCCGGTCGTCGCGCAGTTGGAGCAGGACCTCCTGCCGGCCGGTGGTGATGTAGACGTCCACGCTGACGAAATCGTTGTCGGTGCTCAATGCGCCCTCCGTGTCGACGGTGCCCCGCGGTCCGCGCCGTGCCGTGCCGTGCCGCGGCGCCGGACTCCCGGGCTGCTTGCGGCGTACCCGCGGTGTGCCCGCACCGCACCCGGGCAGCGCACCCGCCGCCCCTCACCCGGTCGGCCGATGGCAGCCCGTCCGGCGCACGCCCCCCGTCCGGAGACTCCGACGGGCGTCGCCGTACGCGGGCCCCTAGGGTCTGTGGTGCGCCGACGGTGCCGGGCGCCGGGGCGCACGCCTCCCCGATGCACGCTTCCCCGACGCACCAGGCGTACGCCGTCCTGCCACGCGCCGGTGCACCCGGCAGTACCGCCTGGCCAACCCGAGAGGTGGACCGCCCCATGCACTCCGTCGTCCGCGGCGCCGGCGCGCTCGGCCTGGCCGCGCTGCTGCTCGCGCCCGTCTCCGGTTGCCAGGGCGGCGGCCCGTCCGCCGCCGAGCCCGCGCCCACCTCCCCGGCCACCGGCGCGAGCAGCGGCGGCCCGGCCGCCCAGCGGCTGGACTGGCGGGCCTGCCCGGTCCCGAGCGCCGCGCAGGGCGGCGGCACCGCGCCCGCGAGCGACTGGGAGTGCGCCACCCTCAAGGCCCCGCTGGACCACGCCAAACCCGACGGCGGCACCATCGACCTGGCGCTGATCCGCACCAAGGCCAAGGACGAGCAGCACCGGCTCGGCTCGCTGCTGTTCAACTTCGGCGGCCCCGGCGCCTCCGGGGTGGCCACCCTGCCCGCCCTGGCCGCCGCCTACGCCTCCCTCAACACCCGCTACGACCTGGTGAGTTTCGACCCGCGCGGGGTCGGCGACAGCGCCGGGGTGAAGTGCCTGGACGACCGGGCGGCGGACGTCAACGCCGCCGTCGACAGCACCCCGGAGACCCCCGCCGAGGTCAAGGCCCTGGACGACAGCAACGCCCAGTTCGCCGCCGCCTGCGAGCACAACTCCGGCCCGGTGCTGCCCTACGTGGACACCGAGAGCGCGGCCCGGGACCTCGACCTGATGCGCCAGGTGCTCGGCGACCAGAAGCTCTCCTACTTCGGCATCAGCTACGGCACCCAGCTCGGCGGCGTCTACGCCCACCTGTTCCCGCAGGAGGTCGGCCGGGTCGTGCTGGACTCGGTGGTCGACCCGACGAAGGACCCGGAGCAGAGCGCGCTCGGCCAGGCCCAGGGCTTCCAACTCGCCCTCGACGACTTCATGAAGGCCTGCGCCACCCAGGACGCGGCCGCCTGCCCGACCGGTGGCGGCGGCGCCGAGGGCACCGCGCGGATCACCGACCTGCTGCAGAAGCTCGCCGGGTCGCCGCTGCCCACCAGCAGCGGACGGAAGCTGACCGAGGGCCTGGCCGTCACCGGCATCGCCGGCGCGCTGTACAGCCGGCAGACCTGGCCCGCGCTGGCCTCCGGGCTCACCGAGGCGATGCAGGCGGGCACCGGCGACACCCTGCTCCAGCTCGCCGACTCGCTGAACGGACGCGACCCGCAGGGCCACTACAACAACCTCAACGCGGCCAACCGGGCGATCAGTTGCGTCGACGCCCGGCAGCGCTACTCCGACCAGGACGTGGAGCAGCAACTGCCGCAGTTCCGCGCCGCCTCCCCGGTCTTCGGCGCCTTCACCGCCTGGGGCCTGACCGGCTGCACCGGCTGGCCCGTCCCGGGCAAGGCCGACCACCCGGAGGTCGCCGCCCCCGGCGCCGCCCCGATCCTGGTGGTCGGCACCACCGGGGACCCGGCCACCCCGGTCGAGGGCGCCCGGACCATGGCCCAGCAGCTGGGCGCGGGCGTCGGCGTCACCGTCACGCTCAACGGCGAGGGCCACGGCGGCTACAACACCGGAAACCCGTGCTTGAAGAAGACTGTCGACGCCTACCTGCTGGACGGTACGGTGCCTGCGGACGGGACGACCTGCAGCTGAAGTGGCCCACTGCGACAGTATTCGATTGGCCCTGCGGAATGGTCCAATCGGCCCCTAAGATCATCCGTGTGAACACGCAAGCGAACGAGAACGCCGCCACCGCCGTCCCCAAGGTCGACTTCTACTTCGACCCCGTCTGCCCCTTCGCCTGGATCACCTCGCGCTGGATCCTGGAGGTCGCCCGCCAGCGTGAACTCGACCTCACCTTCCGGGTGATGAGCCTGTCCGTGCTCAACGAGGGCCGCACCGACCTGCCGGAGCGCTACCAGCGCCTGATGACCACCGGCTGGGGCCCGGTCCGGGTCTGCATCGCCGCCGCCGAACAGCACGGCGAGCACGTGCTGCGCGACCTGTACACCGAGCTCGGCACCCGCTTCCACGACCAGGACCGGGAGGCCGACGACACCGTCATCCGCGAGGCCCTGGTCGCCGCCGGACTGCCCGAGGAGCTCGCCGAGGCGGCCAACAGCACCGCGTACGACATCGCGCTGCGCAAGAGCCACCACGAGGGCATGGACCCGGTCGGCGAGGAGGTCGGCACCCCGACCATCCACGTGGACGGCACGGCCTTCTTCGGCCCGGTGCTGAGCGCGATCCCGCGCGGCGAGGACGCGCTGCGGGTCTTCGAGGGCGTCCGGCTGCTGGCCGGCTACCCGAAGTTCTTCGAGCTCAAGCGGACCCGGACCGGGTCGCTCGACTTCTCCTGACCGGCGCTTTCTCCTGACCGGCGCCTTCCGATGACCGGCGATCGCCGCCCCGCCACCGCCACGGGGCACGCTTCGGGACGGGGGTGGGCGGCGTGACCACGGATCCGCGCGGGCCGTTCGAGTCGGGCCGGCCGAGCAGGCAGGTCGAACAGGTCGGGCCGGTTGAGCCGGGCGAACTGGTTGAGCCGGGTGAACTGGTCGGGCCGGGTGAACTGGTCGAGCGGGTCGACGAGCACGACCGGGTGCTCGGCGTGGTCGAACGCGGCGAGGCGATCCGCCGCGGCTGGCTGCACCGGGTCGCCACCACCGTCTGCCGCGATCCGTCCGGCCGGGTGCTGGTGCACCGCCGCCCGGACGGCGCCGGCCGCTTCGGTGGGTGCCACGACGTGATGCTGGGCGGCGCACTGCGGGTGGGGGAGTCGTACGCCGCCGGGGCGCGGCGGGAGCTGGCGGAGGAGCTCGGGGTGAGCGTGCCGGTGCGCCACCGGTTCACCTTCCTCTGCCGGGGCGCGATCGCCCCGTACTGGCTGGGCGTGCACGAGGCCGTGCTGCCGCCGGACCTGATCGACCCCGACGCGGTCGATCCGGCCGCGGTCGCCCGGTACGGCTGGCTGACCCTGCCCGAGCTGGCCGGCGCCGTACGGCGGTGGCCGTTCGTGCCGGACGGGCAGGTGGCGTTCCGCCGGTACCTGCTCGGGCTCCCGTCCGGGGCCGGAGGGGTCGACCATGGAGGGGTGGGCGCCGAGCCGGGGCCCGGCTGAGGCCCGGCGGCGCCCGAGAGGCGGTGAGCGTGGATGATCGTCCGAACGCGCCCGGGTGCCGCCCGCCACGCCGCGACCCCGCCCGGCGGCGGCAAGGGCCCGGGCCCCGGCGGCTGGGGCGGCCCGGGCCGAGGCCCCGGCCCCGGCCGCGGACCGGGGCAGGGCCCCGGCGGCACCCCGCCCAAGCCGCCCCCGCCCGCGCTGCGGCGCTGGCTGCTGCCGGTCGCCGTGCTGCTGACCCTGCTGCTCCTGGTGCTGCTGGCCAAGCCCGCCCCGACCGGCCCCCGCTACGGCTACACCGACCTGCTCAACCGGGTCGACGCCGGCCAGGTGCAGACCGTGGACGTCAGCGACACCGGCGGCGTGTCCGGCACCCTCAAGGACGGCACCCGGTTCACCAGCCAGATCCCGACCGCCCTGGACACCTCCCAGCTCGGCAAGGCGCTCTCCGACCAGCACGTGAACGTCACCGGCAGCCGGTCGGGCGGCAGCTCGATCTGGTCGACCCTGCTGCTGTTCCTGCCGCTGCTGCTCTTCGGCGGGCTGTTCCTCTGGTCCGGCCGGCTGGCCGCGCGGTCGCTCGGCGGCGGGCTCAGCGCCATCGGCCGCTCCCGGGCGAAGATCATCGAGGCCGAGCGGCCCGCCACCGGCTTCGCCGACGTCGCCGGGTACGAGGGGGTGAAGCAGGAGGTCAGCGAGGTGGTCGACTACCTGCGCAGCCCGGAGCGCTACGCCGCCGCCGGGGCCAAGGGGCCGCGCGGAGTGATCATGGTCGGCCCGCCGGGCACCGGCAAGACGCTGCTCGCCCGGGCGGTCGCCGGCGAGGCCTCGGTGCCCTTCCTGTCCGTCACCGGCTCCGGTTTCGTCGAGATGTTCGTCGGCGTCGGCGCCTCCCGGGTCCGCGACCTGTTCGACGAGGCCCGCAAGCGCGCACCGTCCATCGTCTTCATCGACGAGATCGACGCCGTCGGCGGGCGCCGCGCGGGCGGCACCCGGATCGGCGGCAACGACGAACGCGAGCAGACCCTCAACCAGCTGCTCTCCGAGATGGACGGCTTCGACCAGAGCACCGGCATCGTCGTCATCGCCGCCACCAACCGGCCGGACGCCCTCGACCCCGCCCTGCTGCGCCCCGGCCGCTTCGACCGGCAGGTCGTCGTGCCGCTGCCCAACCAGGCCGAGCGGGCGGCCATCCTCGCCGTGCACACCCGCGGCAAGACCCTCGCCCCGGACACCGACCTGGACCGGATCGCCCGCGGCACCCCCGGCTTCTCCGGGGCCGACCTCGCCAACCTGGTCAACGAGGCCGCCATCAACGCCGTGCGCGCCGACCGGTCCACCCTCACCGCCGCGGACCTCGACGACGCCCGCGACCGGGTGCTGCTGGGCCGCCGGGAGTCCTCCAACGCGCTGCTGCCCGAGGAGCGGCACTCCGTCGCCGTCCACGAGTCCGGGCACGCGCTGATGGCCGCGCTGTGCGAGCACGCCGACCCGGTCGCCAAGGTGACCATCCTCCCGGCCGGGGTCGCCCTCGGCGCCACCGAGCAACTCCCCGAGGCGGAACGGCACCTGTACAGCGAGAGCTACCTGAACGACCTGCTCGCCGTGCAGCTCGGCGGGCGCGCCGCCGAACTGGTGGTCTTCGGCGAGGGCTCCACCGGCGCCGCCAACGACCTCGCCAACGCCACCTCGGTGGCCACCCGGATGGTCCGCGAGTTCGGCCTCTCCCCGGACCTCGGCCCGGTCGGCTACTCCAGCGGCTCCCCGCAGTACCTCGGCGAGCACCCCGACGACCTGCTGCGCCGCCCGTACTCCGAGCAGACCCAGCGCGCGGTGGACGAGGCGGTGGCCGGGCTGCTGCGCGGCGCCGAGCGGCGGGCCCTCGGGCTGCTGCGCGAACACCGGCACCACCTGGACGAGTTGGCGGCGCTGCTGGTCGCCCAGGAGACAGTGGACGGCACCCTGGTGCTCGACATCCTGCGGCACCCGGCGCCGGGGACGCCCGGGGCGGACGGGAGCGGGGGCACAGGGACGGCACCCTGAGGCGGGGGGCGGTGCGGCCGGGGTGGATGATGGCGTGGTACCGATCCGAAGGAGCCCGACCATGACCGAAACCCTGCCCGCGGACGTCCAGCGCGAGATCGCCCTGGCCCTCGGAGTGGTGCCCGTCACCGACCCCGCGAAGGAGGCCGAGCGCCGGATCGCCTTCCTCGCCGACCAGCTGCGGGCCTCGGGCGCCCGCACCCTGGTGCTGGGGATCAGCGGCGGCGTGGACTCCACCACCACCGGGCGGCTCTGCCAGCTCGCCGTCGAGCGGCTGCGCGCCGAGGGGCACCAGGTGGCCTTCACGGCCATGCGGCTGCCGTACGGCGTCCAGGCGGACGAGGCGGACGCCCAGCGAGCCCTCGACTTCATCCGGGCCGACGAGGTGCTGACGGTCGACGTCAAGCCCGCGACCGACGCCGCCTTCGACGCCCTGCTGACGGCGGGCGTCACCTTCCGCGACCACGCCCACGAGGACTTCGTGCGCGGCAACGTCAAGGCCCGCCAGCGGATGGTCGTCCAGTACGCGGCCGCGGGGGCGAGCGGCGGCCTGGTGGTCGGCACCGACCACGCGGCCGAGGCGGCCGTCGGCTTCTTCACCAAGTTCGGCGACGGCGCGGCCGACGTGATGCCGCTCTCCGGCCTGACGAAGCGTCAGGTCCGCGCGGTGGCGGCCCACTTGGGCGCGCCCGAGGGGCTGGTCGGCAAGGTCCCCACCGCAGACCTGGAGGACCTCGCCCCCGGCAAGGCCGACGAGGACGCCCTCGGCGTCGAGTACGGCGACCTGGACGACTTCCTGGAGGGCCGCCCGGTCAGCGAGCAGGTCTTCGACACCGTCCTCGGCCACTACCGCCGCACCGAGCACAAGCGCGCCCTGCCGATCACCCCGGGCCAGGCGTGACCGACCCGGACGGGCGCGCGGGGCGCGCGGCCGATCTGATCGCGATGGCGGCGCGGCTGGCGGGCTGAGCCTCGGGGTGCGGGGCGGCTGCGGTGGCCGGCCGGGGTGGCGAACAGGGCTGCCTCCGGCCCCCTTGATCGTTCCGGCGTGCGGCTCGCTACCGTACGTCGTGGAACGGTTCGACGTCGAAGGGGGAGACGGCATGGCTGACATGACGGTGCGTCCGGTGGCCCGGGTGGTGGGTGGCCGGGAGGACGTGCGGGACGACGGGTGGGGCGGTGTCGCGGCGGTGATCCGGCTGGACGCCGGGCAGTTCACCGAGGAGGCGCTGTACGGGCTGGCGGACTTCTCGCACCTGGAGGTGGTCTACCGCTTCGACCGGGTCCCGGAGGGAGAGGTCGAGACCGGCGCCCGGCACCCGCGCGGCAACACCGACTGGCCGTTGGTGGGGATCTTCGCCCAGCGCGGGAAGAACCGGCCCAACCGGCTCGGGGTCTCGCGCTGCGAGCTGGTCCGGGTGGACGGACTGGACCTGCACGTCACCGGTCTGGACGCGGTGGCGGGCACGCCGGTGCTCGACATCAAGCCGTACCTGGCCGAGTTCGGCCCGCGCGGTGGGCTCCGGCAGCCCGCGTGGTCGACCGAGCTGATGCGCGCCTACTACGACGGCGAGGTCTGAGCGGTGACGGAGCAGCGGCTCGCGGTGGTGTCCGGCGGCGGGACGGGGATCGGGCGGGCGATCGCCGCCCGGCTGGCCGGGGACGGGTGCCGGGTGGTGGTCCTGGGGCGTCGGGCGGCCGTGCTGGAGGAGGCCCGGGCGGAGATCGAGCGCACCGCCGGGCCGGGGGCCGTGGTGCCGCTGGCGGGTGACCTGGCGGATCCGGCGGCGGTCGAGCGGGTGGCCGCCCGGATCGCCGAACTCGGTCCGGTGGACGTGCTGGTGAACAACGCGGGTGCGATCATCACTCCGCCCGAGGACGACGGCCTGGCCGCGCTGGCCGCCTCCTGGCGGCGGGACCTGGACACCAATCTGCTGACCGCCGTGCTGCTGACCACCGCGCTCCAGGGGGTGCTGCGCCGGCCCGGCGGCCGCCTGGTGGTGATCAGTTCGGCGGCCGCCCAGCGCGGTGGCGCGGGCCCGCACTCGGCGGGCTCGTACGCGGCCGCGAAGGCGGCGCTGCACGGCTGGGCGTTCGGCCTGGCCCGGCAGTTGGGGCCGGACGGGATCACGGTGAACGTGCTGGCCCCGGGCTACGTGGCGGACACCGAGATCTTCGGCGTGGACCGGGACGAGGAGTTCCACGCCCGGAAGGTCGCCGACACCCTGGTCGGCCGGGCCGGCACGCCCGAGGACGTGGCCGAGGCGGTGGCCTACATCGCCTCGCCGGCGGCCGGTTACCTCACCGGGCAGGTGATCGGGCTGAACGGGGGCGCGGTGCTGGGTCGATGAGCGGCTCCGCCGGGCGGACGAGCCGTTCATCGGACGTCTACCGCCGCTGCCTACGGTGAGTGCTCGTACGAACCGGGCCCGACCACAGGAGTCTCCGCTGTCCAGGATCATCACCACCGCCCTGCCCGCGCACGGGCACGTCAGCCCGCTGCTGGCCATCTCCGCCGACCTCGCCGCGCGCGGCCACGAGGTGGTCTTCCTGGGCGGCTCGCGCTTCGCGGAGGCGGCCGGGCGGGCCGGGGTGCGCTTCGCCGCGCTGCCCGCCGAGGCCGACTGGGACGACCGCGACCTCGACGGCTCCTTCCCGGGTCGGGCGGAGCTGGCGCCCGGCCCCGAACGGATCGCCTTCGACGTGCGGCACGTCTTCCTGGACCCGGTGCCCCACCAGTACCGGGCCCTGCTCGCGCTGTTGGCGCAGTTCCCGGCCGACGCCGTCGTCGCGGACGCCTTCGTCCAGGGCGTGCTGCCGCTGGCGCTCGCCCGTCCGAGGGCGCAGCGCCCGGCGCTGATCGGGGTCGGGACCACCCCGGCGATGCTGCCGAGCGCGGACGCCGCGCCGTTCGGGCTGGCGCTGCCGCCGCTGCCGGGGGAGGAGGGCCGGATCCGCAACCGCTCCCTGCGGGAGGAGGTGGACCGGCGCGGCGAGCCCTTGCAGCGGTACGCGGAGAAGGTGTTCGCGGAGGCGGGCGTCCAGCTGCCGGAGGGGCCGCGCGGGCTGGCCCAGGTGACGGTGCCGGACGCGTACCTCCAGCTGACCGTGCCGGGCTTCGAGTACCCGCGCTCCGACGCGCCCGCCTCGTACCGGCTGATCGGCGCGCTGCCGGGCAACGTCGGCGAGGAGCAGCCGCTGCCCGGGTGGTGGGCGGAGCTGACCGGTGAGCGGCCGGTCGTCGTGGTGACCCAGGGGACGCTGGCCAACGACGACCTGGGCGAGCTGGTCGCCCCGACGGTCCGCGCGCTGGCGGACCGGGACGTGCTGGTGGTGGCCGCCACCGTCCGCCCGGACGGGCCGGCGGAGCTGGCCGAACTGCTGGGCGGCCGGCTGCCGGAGAACGTCCGGGCCGCCGGGTACGTGCCGTTCGACCGGCTGCTGCCGCACACCGACGTGCTGGTGAGCAACGGCGGCTACGGCGGGGTGCAGACCGCGCTGCGGTACGGGGTGCCGGTGGTGGTGGCCGGGGCGAGCGAGGACAAGCCGGAGGTCGCGGCCCGGGTGCAGTGGGCCGGTGTGGGGCTGGACCTGCGCACCGGCCGCCCGGCCCCGGAGGCGGTCGGCCGGGCGGTGGAGCAGGTGCTCGCCGAGGGCCGGTTCCGCGAACGGGCCCGCGCGCTGGGCGCGGAGTTCGCGGAGTACCGGCCGTTCGACACCATCGCCGAGCTGGTCGACTCGCTCTGAACCGCTCGGCTCGCTCTGAGCAGGTCGGCTCGGGCCGGGTCGGGCGGCTCGCGCCGGGCCGGCCGGGCCGGTCAGTCCCCGTCGGCGTCCGGCTCCGTGGTGGGCGTGGCGGCGGCCCCGCCCTTGCTGATGCCGAGCTTGGCCTCGGCCGTCGTCCAGTCGGTGGCGATCGCCTGCTGGGCGGCGGCCAGGGTGACCTGGCCCTTGCAGATCGCGGTGTGGAGGTGGGTCTCCACCGAGTCCTTGGGGTTGTTCGGACCCTTGCCCGGGACGTGGCCGGGGGAGGGCGGCTGGACCCACAGGTTGCGCGGGTCGTTGGGGTCGCCGCCGAGCTGGAGGCTGATCAGGTGGTCGTACTCGGCGTCGCCCATCGGGCCGGTGTAGCCGTAGGACTTGGCGTTCTCGGCCTTCTCCTTGCCGGTGACGTTCACCGGCGGGCGGATGGACGAGGTGTAGCCGCCCGGCTTGCAGATGGTGTCGTTGATGGTGCCCTGGTTGACCGCGGGGCTGATCGCGCCCGGGGTGCAGTTCGGGTCGGGCAGCGGCTGCTTGTCCGCCGTGTAGCGGTAGTGGCAGCTGCCCGCCGCGGGCTGCGGCTGGGCGTCGTAGGAGCTCTTCGGCCCGGGGCCGGTCACGATCGCGGCCGGGACGGGCTGGGCGGCGTCCCCGGCGGCCGCCGGGGCGGAGCCGTGGGCGCTGCTGCTGTGGGCGGAGGCCTTGCCGCCGGAGCCGTCCTTGGCGGTGTGGCCGCCGCCGGACGAGCAGCCTGCGGCGGCGGCGAGCAGGACGGCCGCGGCTATGGCGAGGGCGCCTCGGGCGGGTGCCGGCACGGAGTTCCTCCAGGTCGTTGCGGTGGCACGGGCGGCCGGCCGACGAAGGTGCCGGGGGCCGCGCCAGCGGACACTACCGTGTGGAGGGGGCCGAAGGGGTGACGCCACGTCCGGCGCGGGAGGACGGCGGCGGGCGCGCGGAATCGTTTTCGCACTCCTGACGCGTCGACGGGCCTGCCACCGCCCGGCCCCGGCGAGGCCCCGGCGAGGGCACCCGGGGCCGGCGGGACCGTCAGACCGACCGCAGCGCCGTGATCCAGTCGCTGATCAGGTCCTCCAGCACGCCCAGCGGCAGGCTGCCGTGCCCGATCACCTCGTGGTGGAACTCCCGCACGTCGAAGAGCCCGCCGAGCTCGGCCCGGGCCCGCTCGCGGTGCCGGACGATCTCCCGACGCCCGATCAGGTACGCGGTGGCCTGGCCCGGCCAGGCGATGTAGCGGTCGATCTCGTTGCGGACGTTGGCCTCCGGGGTGGCCGTGTTGTCCCGCAGGTAGGCCATCGCCCGCTCCCGGGACCAGCCGTAGTGGTGCAGCCCGGTGTCCACCACCAGGCGCACCGCGCGCAGCGCGTCCATCGACAGCATGCCGAAGCGGGACAGCTCCGAGCCGTACAGGCCCATCTCGTCGGCCAGCCGCTCGGTGTACAGGCCCCAGCCCTCGACGTGCGCGGTCAGCTGGCCGTTCGGCCGCTGCCGGAACTCCGGCAGGTGGTGCAGGGTGCGGGCGAGCGCGAGCTGCAGGTGGTGGCCGGGCACGCTCTCGTGGAAGGCGATCGCCTCGTACTCGTAGCTGAACCGGCTCCCGGGGTTCAGCGTGTTGATCCAGTGGGTGCCGGGCAGTCCGCCCGGGCCCGGCGGCTGGTAGTAGGCCAGCGGCGCGGTCTCCGCCTCCAGCGGGTCGATCTCCCGGGTCACGCAGTCGGCGATCGGGTACGGGCGGAACCAGTCGGTGGAGGCGCGCCGGGCCCGGTCCAGGGCGCCGTCCACCAGGGCGACCATCTCGGCCGCGCTGGTGAAGCGCAGCGAGCGGTCCTCGCGCAGTGCGGTCAGCACCTCGTCGGTGCCGCTGATGCCGAGCACCCGGGCGCCCAGCTCGCCGAACTCCTCGCGCAGCGCCGCCACCGTCTCCAGGCCGATCCGGTGCACCTCCTCCGGGCCCAGCCCCGGCCGGGTGAAGCGGCCGACGGCGTCCGCGTAGCCCTCGTCGCCGCCGGGCACGTAGCAGACCCCGGCCTCGGCGTCCGGGCGGGCGGCCGGTGCCAGCCGCTGGGCCAGCCCGGCCCGGTAGCGGGCCACGGCCGGGCGCACGCCCTCGCGGACGATGGCCCGGGCCCGCTCGAACTCCCGGCGGCCCTGGAGCGGGCGCAGCAGCTGGTCGGCGGTCGGGTCGGCGGCCAGGTAGCCGTCCAGCTGGGTGATGGCGGCGTCCACGCCGCTGCGCAGCGGGTGGCGGCCCTCGGCGGCGGCGTCCAGGCTGCGGCGCAGGACGGCGTCGAAGTAGCCGGGCAGGCCGGCCAGCCGCTCCAGGTAGGCGTCGGTGCCCTCGTGGTCGACGGCGGTCATGGCGAGCGAGGTGAAGACCGTGTTGTGCGGGGCGACGATGGTCGCGGAGACGCTGACCTCGGCGAGTCCGTGGGTGATCCGGCCGTCGTTGTCGTCGATCAGCCGGGCGAGCACCCGGTGGGTGGTGCGGTCCTCGCCGGCCAGTCCGTCCAGCGGGACGGCGGCCAGCCGGGCGGCCAGGCCGCGGAGCACCTCGCGGTGGCGCAGGGCGGCCGCGCGGGACGGGTCGGGCACCTCGTGGGCGTAGCCCTCGGTGCCGGAGAGGGTGGCCTCGAAGGGGTCGTGGCCGTTCTCGGCGGCGAAGAACTCGTCCGCGAGGGCGGCCAGTTCGGTGTGGTGGGCGGGGACGGCTCGGTGGGACGTGTCGTTCGGCTGCTCGGTCATGGTCGCTCCCGGGTCCGGTGGGGGCAGTGCGACACGGGTTCCCTGAGGGCCCGATCGGGCCGATTATTCGGAGTCGGCCACGGCGCGGTCAATACGCACCGGGGGGAGAGCAGTTCGGGCCGCCGACGGTGAACGCGCCACCGGGGACGGCGTCTTCGGCAGGCCCGCAGGTACCGGGCGGGTACCGGGCAGCGGGCACAGGGCGCCAGGTGCCGGACACCGGGCATGACGGTGCCGGCGTCCGTCCTCCCTGGACGAACGCCGGCACCGGTGGAGCGAGGGGGTCCGGTGGCCGGCCCCCGGAGGGGCTCAGCTGCCCTGGGCCTCCTTGGCGGCCTTCTCGGCGGCCTCCTTCTCGTGCTTCGCCTTGATCCGGGCGGTCTCCTTGCGGACGTCCACCTGGTTGGCGCGCTCGTGCTGGAGCCACAGCGGGTTCTCGGCCTTGAGGGCGTCGACCTCGGCGGTGGTCAGTGCCTCGGTCACGCCGCCGCGGGCCAGGCCCGCGATGGAGATGCCGAGCTTGCCGGCGATCACCGGGCGCGGGTGCGGGCCGTTCTTGCGCAGCTCCTGGAGCCACTGCGGCGGCTCGGCCTGCAGCGCGCTGAGCTCCTCGCGGGAGACCACGCCCTCCTGGAAGTCGGTCGGCGCGGCCGCGAGGTAGATCCCCAGCTTCTTGGCCGCCGTGGCCGGCTTCATGGTCTGGCTGGTCTTCTGCTTGAGCGATGTCATGGAACAAGGGTAAGGGAGTGCGCGGGCGCTTCCGGTCACGGTCGGTAGCCTTGCCCTGTGACAGACATGCAGGTGAACCAGCCCTTCCGGCTCGCGTACGTCCCGGGCGTGACCCCCGGCAAATGGGCCCGGGTGTGGATCGAACGGCTTCCGGACGTCCGGCTCGACCTCGTCGCGGTGCCCTCCACCGACGGTGAGCGGATCCTGCGCGAGGGCGCGGTGGACGCCGGACTGGTCCGGCTGCCGGTCGACAAGGACGTGCTGAGCGCGATCCCGCTGTACACGGAGACCACCGTGGTGGTCTTCCCCAAGGACCACTGGCTGGCCGCCGCGGAGGAGGTCGCCCTCGACGAGCTCGCCGACGAGGTGGTGTTCCACCCGCTGGACGACACCCTCGGCTTCACGGCCGGGACCCTGCCCGGGCGCCCGGCGATCGCCCGCCCGGACACCACGGCGGACGCGGTCGAGCTGGTGGCGGCCAACGTCGGCGTGCTGCTGGTGCCCCAGTCGCTGGCCCGGCTGCACCACCGGCGGGACCTCACCTACCGGACGGTGCCGGAGGCGCCGCAGTCGCAGGTCGCGCTGTCCTGGCCGCAGGAGCGGACCACGGACCTGGTGGAGGAGTTCATCGGGATCGTCCGGGGGCGCACTGTCAACAGCTCGCGCGGCCGCGGGGCCGGACAGCCGGCCGACGCCCCGGCGGAGAGCCGGCCGAAGAAGGCGGCGGCGCCGCGGAAGCCGCAGCAGCAGAAGGCCGGCGGCCAGAAGACGGGTGCGCAGAAGGCGGGCGGCCAGCGGACCGGCGCGCAGAAGGGCCGGGGCGGCCCGGCCGCGGCCCGGCGCGGTAAGCCGAAGCGGCGCTCCTGACCGCCGCGCGGGAGTAGCGTCGGCCCCGTTCCGGACGGCCGTTCCGGAGCGTCCTGGTGGGAGGAGCGGGGCCGTGTGGCATGACCTGGTGGTCGTCCAGATTCCGATCGTGGAGAAGGTCCTCCGGACGATCGCCGTCTACGTGCTGATCCTGGTGCTGTTCCGGGTGGCCGGGAAGCGCGGGCTGGCGGGGCTGAACACCTTCGACATGGTGGTCGTGTTCCTGCTCTCCAACGTGGTGCAGAACGCGATCATCGGCAATGACAACAGCCTGCTGGGTGGCGCGATCGGCGCCGTCACCCTGATCGCGGTGAACGCCGGGGTGACCCGCTGGCTGGCCCGCGATCCGCGGGCCGCGCGGCTCCTGGAGGGGGCGCCCACCACGGTGGTCCGCGACGGCGCGCTGGTGCCCGGCGCGCTGCGCGAGCTGGCGCTGCGACCGTCCGAGCTGGAGCACGCGATCCGGGTGCAGAACGGCGACGACGTGAGCGACGTGGCGCGGGCCCGGCTGGAGCCGGACGGGCAGCTGCTGGTCACCCTGCGGGAGGCCGAGCGGAGCGCGACCAAGGGCGACGTCGACGAGCTGCGGGAGCGGCTGGCGACGATCGAGCGGCTGCTGACCACGCTCGCCGAGGAGCGCCGCCCGCCGCGCTGACCGCCTGCCTGCTGCCTGCTGCCTGCCGCCTGCGGGCCGCAGGCTTCGGGCCGACGGACCCGGGCCGCCCCCGGCCCCGCCCAGGGGTGGTCAGCCGCCGGTGCGGGCGGCGGCCGGGGCGGTGGCACGGCGTCGGCCGCGGGCGGTGGCGGCGGCCAGGGCGAAGCCGAGCGCGGCGGCGAGGAGGTGGCCGACGGTGGTGAACTCGGGCAGGGGGCCCGGCCACTCCTCGTCGCCGGTGAGCGGCCAGGCGAGCACGAAGGCGGCCCAGGGCAGTCGGGCCCAGCGGGGCAGGGCGAGGGTGGCGAAGGCGAGGGCGCCCTGGGCGCCGTAGCTGATGCCGTAGT
This sequence comes from Kitasatospora sp. NPDC001309, assembly GCF_042896295.1. Lineage (NCBI taxonomy): Bacteria > Bacillati > Actinomycetota > Actinomycetes > Kitasatosporales > Streptomycetaceae > Kitasatospora > Kitasatospora sp. NPDC001309. The sequence continues at coordinate 121,975 of NZ_JBIAXC010000008.1, forward strand.
CGGAGGCCGCCCGGACGCTCTCCGGGTACCAGCCCTGGTGCAGGGCGAAGAGGATCACCAGGGCGGTGACCAGGGTCGCCCCGACGTGCCCGGCGAGGAAGACGGCGGCGGCGCGGGGCGTGCCGAAGCGGCGTTCGGCCCAGGCCAGGCCGACGACGATGCCGAGGCCCAGGGTGATCAGGGTGCCGCCGAAGCCGGTGGAGGTGATGTCGGTGAGCGTGCCGTCGTACAGCAGGGCGCTGCCGGCCAGGGCGCGGACGGGGTGGTCGTGCAGGTTGTCCAGGTTGGTGCTGATGTAGGCCCGGAGGTCGTCGGCCTGCTCCTCGGTCAGCCCGTACTCGACCCAGGCGTGCCCGAGGAGCAGCAGCGCGACGTAGACGAAGGTCAGCGGTGAGCGCCGCGGGTACGTGCGGACGGCGCGCAGCAGCGTGCTGAGGAGCCCCAACGGGGGTCGAGCGTTCATGTTCTGATGGTGTCCCGGTCGAGCGGCTGGTCCCGGCCGGCCCGGATGCGGCCGGCCTCCTCGGGACAGTACCGAACCGCGCTGCCGGATGCTCGCGGGGCCCTCAGCGGATCCGGCGGGCGAGCGTGGCGGTGAACGGGCGGGGGGAGAGCGAGGCGCTGCGCTGGGGGCGGACGGACCTGCCGGGGGTGGGGGTGACGGTCCAGTGGGCGGCGATGCCGGCCAGCGCGAGGGCGGCCTCGGTGCTGCCGAAGGCCTCGCCGATGCAGCGGCGGGCGCCGAGGCCGAAGGGGGTGTAGATGCCGGGGGCCGGGCGGGCGGTGGTGAGCCAGCGGTCGGGGTCGAAGCGGTCGGGGCAGGGGAAGAGGTCGGCCCGGCGGTGCAGCAGGTACGGGCTGTACAGGACGGTGGCGCCGGCCGGGAGGGGGTGGCCGCCGAGCTCGGTGGCGGTGGTGGTGGTGCGGCTGAGGATCCAGGCCGGCGGGTGGAGCCGCAGGGTCTCGCTGACGATCCGGGCGGTGAGCGGCAGGGCGGGCAGGTCCTGGTGGCGGGCGGGGCGGCCGTCGAGGACGGTGTCGAGCTCGGTGTGCAGGCGCTCGCGGACGGCGGGGTTGGCGGCGAGCAGGGTCCAGGCCCAGGAGAGGGTGGCGGCGGTGGTCTCCATGCCGGCTAGCAGGAAGGTGACCACCTGGTCGTGGACCTCGTCGTCGGACAGGCCCCGCCCGTCCTCGTCGCGGGCGCCGAGCAGCATCGAGAGCAGGTCGTGGTGGTCGGTGCCGGCGGCGCGGTAGTCGGCGATCAGGCGGTCGGTGATCTCCCGGAGGTCCCGCCGGGCGCGGGCGAAGCGGCGGTTGCCGGGGGTGGGGACGCGGTCGGCGCCGGGCAGCGGCAGCACCATCCGCCGGGCGACCCCGCGGGCGACCTGGTCCATGGCGGCGTGGACGGGCAGCGAGCCGGCCCGTTCGTGGGCGGCGAACAGGCAGCGGGCGGTGACGGCGGTGGAGAGGCGGTACATCGCGGCGGGCACGTCGACCACGTCGCCGTCGCGCCAGCCGCCGGTGGTGGCGGCGATCTCCTCGGCCATCAGGGCGGCGTAGCCGGGCAGCCGGTCGCGGTGGAACGCGGGCTGGAGCATCCGGCGCTGGCGCCGGTGGTCGGCGGCGGGGCAGGTGGCGAGGCCGTTGCCGAAGGCCTCGCGGGCCTTCTCGACGACGATGCCGCCCTTGTCGTAGGTGCGGTCCTCGGTGAGCAGGCGGCGCACCAGGTCGGGGTGGCAGACGACGTACGCGGTGAGCGGGCCGAGCCGGATCCGGACGAGGTCGCCGTGGGCGGCCAGGCCGGCCACGAAGTCGGGCGGGTTGCGGAGCAGGGCGGGGGCGTGGCCGAGCAGGGGGAGCGCGCCGGGGGCGGTGGCCGAGGTGTAGCGGGCGGTGGAGTGGTACTGGGTGGGCACGGGCGTCACCTAGGGGAGGGCGGGTCGGTCGGGCGTCGGTGATCTTTCCCGGCGGCCGCCGGTGAAACGGTCCGCGAACGGCGGGTGGGGTGAACGCGGGGGCGCAGGCCGAACGCCCGTGCGCCGGGGCGGCCTTGACGTTCCGGTGCCGAGCCCGGCGCCGAGCCCTTCCGACAGCCCGGTGCGGCCCGGTCGACGCTCTGGGCAGGGCGGGACCGCCGGAGGCCCGGACGGCGGTTCCGGGGGCGGGCGCAGGGGGTTTCCGCGCGTGGTGCCGCGCGCCTACACTGCGAGCTCCGCACTATTACCGGCTGGTACTACCGGCTGGTACCGCCAGTCAGTTCGGTACTACCGGTAGGGAGTTGGGATGGCCGACGAGCGGGCCCACGCGTTCACCGACGACGCCCTCGGCGCACACGACGCCGTGGCACTGGCCGCCCTGGTCCGGGCCGGTGCGGCCCACCCCCGGGAGCTGGTCGCGGCCGCCGTCGCCCGCGCCGGGCGGATCGACGCCGCGCTGCTGCCCGTCGCCCACGCCGCCCACGACCGGCCCCGGATCAGCCGGGCGGGCATCGACGGCCCGCTCTGGGGCGTGCCGACCTACCTCAAGGACAACGTCGACCTGCGCGGCCTGCCGACCGGCATGGGCAGCGAGGCCTTCCGCGCCCGCCCGGCCCGCCGCAACGCGCCCTTCGCCGACCAGCTGCTGTCCACCGGCCTGGCCGTGCTCGGCAAGACCCGGCTGCCCGAGTTCGGCCTGAACGCCTCCACCGAGTTCGCCACCGCCCAGCCGGTGCGCAACCCCTGGAAGACCTCCCACTCGCCCGGCGCCTCCTCCGGCGGCGCGGCCGCGCTGGTCGCCGCCGGAGTGGTGCCGATCGCCCACGCCAACGACGGCGGCGGCTCGATCCGCATCCCGGCGGCCTGCTGCGGCCTGGTCGGCCTCAAGCCCACCCGCGGCCGGCTGGTCACCAACGCCCAGGGCGGCAAACTGCCGATCGACCTGGTCACCGACGGGGTGCTGACCCGTACGGTGCGCGACACCGCCGCCTTCTTCGCCGCCGCCGAACGCCACCACCGCAACCCCCGGCTGCCCCCGCTCGGCCTGGTCGAGGGCCCCGGCGGGCGCCGGCTGCGGATCGGGCTGGTGGTCGACTCGCCCACCGCCAAGACCGACGAGGCGACCCGCCGGGTGGTCGAGGAGACCGCCGCCCGACTGGAGGCGATGGGGCACCGGGTGGTGCCCACCACCCTGCCCTTCGGCGAGGAGTTCTCCCGCGACTTCCTGGCGTACTGGGGCTACATCGCCTGGGTGATCGCGCTCACCGGCCGGGTGCTGCTCGACCCGAGCTTCCGGGCCGGGAAGCTGGACGGGCTCACCACCGGGCTGCGCAACGGCTTCCGGGCGGAGTTCCGGCGCACCCCGGGCGTGCTGCGCCGACTGCGCCGGGCCGAGGCCGTGTACGCGGGGATCTTCCGCGAGCACGACGCGATCCTCTCCCCGGTGCTCGCCCACACCGCCCCGCCGATCGGCCACCTCAGCCCCAACGTGGCCTTCGACGAGCTGGTCGACCGGCTGCTGCGCTACGTCGCCTTCACCCCGGTCAACAACGTGACCGGCGGCCCGGGCATCGCGCTGCCCGCCGGGGCGGCGCCGGGCGGCCTGCCGATCGGGGTGCACCTGTCGGCCGCGCACGGGCAGGAGCGGCTGCTGCTGGAGCTGGCCTACGAGCTGGAGGCGGACCGGCCCTGGCGGCGGATCCAGGACTGACCGGCGCGGGCCCCGGCCCGCCGCGCCGCGGCGGGCCGGTCAGGAGGCCGCGACCGCCCGGGCCGCGTGCACCTCGTGGTGCAGCCGGGCCAGCGCGCAGTCCGGCGCCGGCGGGTCCGGGTCGCCCGGGGGCAGCGGCGCGCCGGTTCGCAGCGCCTCGGCGAGGTCGGTCAGCTCCCGGGCGACGGCGCCCACCTCGGCCGGGGTCGGCGCCGGGGCCCCGTGCTCGACCCGCACCCGGGTGGCGGTGGTGGTGTCCACGATCCGCTCCACCGCGATCACCAGCGGCCACCAGGCCTCCGCCCGGGCGCCGACCGGCGGCGGCTCGGTCAGCGCCCGCTGGAACTCGCTGCGCACCGCGGAGAGGTCCCGGTAGAGCCGGCGCCGGTAGCGGGCCCGGGCCGGCTCGTCGTGGCCCGGCGCGGTGGTGAAGGCCAGCGAGACGTACGAGGCGGTGTCCTGGACGGCGTCGGCCAGCCGGTCGCCGATCCGGGTGTGCCAGGACTCCGGCCAGAGCAGGTAGCCGGCCAGCAGGGCGATGCCGCAGCCGATCAGCGAGTCGTAGAGCCGGGGCAGCACCAGGTGGAAGCCCTGGTGGTTGAGCAGGTCGGAGAGCATCAGGATGACCGGGGTGATCGCGGCGGTCTGGAACGCGTACCCCTTCGCGGACAGCACCGGGATCAGCGTGGCGAGCGCCGCCATCACCGGGACGTCCCACCAGCCGTGCGGCACCTCGGCGAGCACCGGCACGGCGACCAGCAGCCCGGCGGCCGTCCCGAGCGCGCGCAGCACCGCGCGGGAGAACACCGAGCCGAAGTCCGGTTTCAGCACGAAGGTCACCGTCAGCGAGACCCAGTACGAACGTGGCACGGCGATCACCGACACCAGCACCTGGGCGAGCCCGATGCACAGGGCCAGCCGCAGCCCGTACCGCCAGGACGCGCCGGAGAGCAGCAGGGCCCGGGCCGTCCGGCGGGCCCGTACCCGCAGCCCGGCGGGCCGGCCGAGCCGGTCGTCGGCGGCGTACGGGTCGGGGTCGGCCTCGTGCACGACGGTGGCGGCGTGCCCGATGGCCTGGGCCAGTGCCCGGGTGGAGGGGCCGCGCGGCTCGGGCAGTTCGGGCAGTCCGAGGACTCCGGGTGGCCCGGGCGGCGGGGACGGGCCGCCGGGGCCCCGCTCGACGGCGGCGGCCAGCGCGCGCACCGCCGCCGGGTAGGCGGGCGGCAGCGGACCCTCGGCGGGCGGGCGCAGCTGGGCCGCGGACGCGCCCTCGACCACCGGGATCAGCGCGTTGAGCTGGGCGAGCAGGCGCACCAGGGTGGGCGAGCGGCCGTGCCGGCGGGCGCGGCGGGCCAGCAGCAGGTCGTAGGAGTGGTCGAGCGCCCGGGTGAGCTCCCGGCGCCGGTCCTCGTAGCCGGGTGAGCCGGCCGCCTCCAGCAGTCCGGCGACCGCCCGGTAGGTGTCGGCCACCGTCGCGCGCTCGGGCGTGCCGCCGCGGAAGGGCCAGGCGAGCAGGGTCAGCGCGAGCACCAGCAGGCCGCCGAGCAGCAGCAGGGCGGGCGGGAGCCACCACGGGGAGGGCATCGGCAGGCCGGCCCCGACCACGGCGTTCAGCAGCAGGAGCAGGCCGGAGACGGAGGCGACCGCGCCGATCGAGGAGATCATGCCGGACACCAGCGCGACCACCGTCAGCACCACCACGGCCGTCCAGCCGGTGCCGAACACCTGGGTGCCGACCAGCACCCCGAGGGCGCCGAACAGCTGCGGCACGGCGATGTTGAACACCCGCATCCGGTAGGCGTCGGCGGTGTCCCCGATCACCCCGGACAGCGCGCCCATCGACACCAGCGCGCCGTAGCCGGTCCGGCCGGTGGCGGTGCCGACGGCGAGCGGGGCGGCGAGCGCCACCGAGGCGCGGGCCGCCGCGGCCCAGGGGACCGGCGCGGCCCGGGGCCGCAGGCTCGCGGTCAGCCAGCCGGGCGGGGCCGGCCGGGGCCGTGCCGGTCGGCGACGGGTCCGTCGGGGAGGTGCCGGCCGGGTGCGTGCCACAGACCCAACGTACGTGCGCAACGGATGTGGGGCGCGTGGGGTTCACCTCCGCGCGATTATGTCAATTCTCGAAACATACCCGGCCTTATGTCAGTCTCCGAAACATAAAGCGAACCTCCAGAACCGCCGTGAACTGCGCTGATTCCCAATCGGTAACCTGCGGGAAAGGGTTGACACCATTAGTTGGTCTAGTCCAACGTATGGGGAAGCGCGGTCCGGCGCAGGCTGATGTGGGGTGAGTGCCCTTGCCGGACGGGTGAGTTGGCCCCCTGACGTGGCGTTGTGCGCCGCTCGGGGGCCGAGGCGAGAAGGAGCGCATGCGGACGGGGAACCGGTCCGCGCACCGAATTCCCCTTCCGGCCGACGACCGGCCACCGGCTCGCCGCGCCCGCACCGGGCGCCCGGGAACGCGCTGCATCGACCACGAACCACGGAGTGACCGCCCATGCCGAGCCCTGACGAACACCCCGAGGAATATCTGTACCGGGCCGCCTCCGCGCGCCCCTACTTCAGTGCCGACACCGAGAGCTACCTCGCCTCCGACGCCCTGCGCGAACTGCGCAAGAAGCACCCGCTGCGGGTGCTCTCCGAGGAGGACTTCGCGCACTGGCAGACCTACGGCCACGTCGTGGTCCGGCAGGCGATCCCGGCCGCGGCCGCGCAGCGACTGCTCGACTTCGCCTGGGAGTTCCAGGGCCTGTCGCCCGACCGCCCCGAGGACTGGTACCGCGAGCGCGACCACCGCGACGAACTCGACCGGCACCTGCACATCTACGGCTTCGTCGAGGCCTACCACCACCAACTCATCTGGGACAGCCGCCAGTCGCAGCGCGTCTACGACGCCTTCGTGGACGTCTGGGACTGCGAGGAGCTCTGGGTCACCCTCGACCGGCTCAACCTCAACCCGCCGAACGTCCGCAACCGCGACCGCGCCCTGATCGAACCCACCGACAAGGGCTTCGACATCGAACTGCACTGGGACGTCGACACCACCCGCGCCATGCTGCCCCAGCGCGTCCAGGGCATCATCGCGCTCAACGACACCGCCCCCGACCACGGCGGCTTCCAGTGCGACCCGGAACTGTTCCGCCGCCACAACGAGTGGCAGGCCGCCCAGCCCGCCGACCGCGACCCGATCCGCCCCGACATCGACCGTGCCGAGTTCCCGGTCGTCCGGCCCGAGTTGAAGGCCGGCGACCTGCTGATCTGGAACGGCCTGCTCGCCCACGGCGTCGCCCCCAACACCTCCGCGAACGGCGTGCGCTCGGTGCAGTACCTGTCCATGATGCCCGCCCTGGAGGAGGCCGAGCCGCTGCGCCGCTCCCGGGTCGAGTCCTGGCGCACCCTCGCCACCCCGGACTGGAACCGCACTCTGGTCGGGGACGCCGAGCGGCCCGAGGCCCTGCGCTACGGACCGGCCGAACTCACCGAACTGGGGGAGAAGTTGCTCGGCCTGCGGTCCTGGACCGGCCGGACCTTCGAGGACTCGGCCGCCGAGCAGCCCACGGGGGAGCGGGAATGCACGCCGTCTGCCTGACCCTGCCCACCAACCGCGCCTGCGCGGACACCATCACCACCGTCGGCGCCGAAGCCGCCCACGCCGCCCGGACCTTCGGTGTCCGGGTGCACCTCCTGGTGCTCGACTCCGCCGACCCGGCGGACCGCGCCCGGCACGCCGCCGCCGTCGCCGCACTGCCGCCCACCGAAGGCGTGGTCACCCACCACCTCGACGAGGACGCCCAACGCGCCTTCCTGCGCGAGGTGATCGAGCGCACCGCCCACCCCGACCCGGACCGGCTGCTCGACCTGATGCTGCCCGACGCCGTCTCCTACGGCGCCTGCACCAACCGGGCCTTCCTGCTGGCCGCGGCCCTCGGCTGCGCCTCCGTGCACCGCCGCGACTCCGACAGCCGCTACCAGTGGCACGACGGCGCCCCCGTCTTCCCGATCGACCACGAACTCGCCACCATCGGCCTCAAGGCCGCCGACGCGGCCGCCGCCGTCACCGAGCACACCCTCGACCCGGCCGACGCCGACAAGCCCGTCGCCCTGGTCGGCGCCTCCTTCATCGGCGAACTCTCCGTCGACCTCGGCGAGATCCGCGCCCTCGACCCGGACGTCTACCACGACCTGGTCGCGCTCTGGGCGCCCACCGGAGCCACCGAGCAGGAGCGGCGCGAACTCGTCGCCGACTCCTTCACCGGCGCCGGAACCGACCCGTTCACCGTCGACCGCGCCGTGCTCGGCCGGCCCGACATCTGGCGGATCGACATGTGCAACATCGCCCTCGACCACGAGGTCTACGAACGCGTCCCGCTGCCGCCCGCCACCGACACCATCGGCAGCGACTACTTCCTGCACCACCTGGTGCACGACGCCACCCTGCCCGGGGTGACCCACAACCGGCACATCGTCAACTACTACACCCCGGAACGGCGCACCGACTCCGGCTTCACCGCCTACCAGGAGCGCTACGCCAAGTTCCTGCTCTCCATGCTCTACCTCCACCCCGTCTACTCCGAGATGGAACGGGCCGGCGACGCCCTGCTGGACGAGCACCACCACGTCCGCCCCGGGGTGATCGCCGACTCCGCCCGCCGCAGCGCCACGACCGACCGCGCCGAGAACCACCGGCGGCTCGCCGAGCTCGACCGCTGCTACCGGCAACTCGGCGGAAAGTACGCCGAGTTCGCCGACCACCTGGCGCCCCGACGGGCGCAACTGCTCGACCGGGCGCAGGCCGACATCGAGGACTTCGCCCTGCTGATCGACGCGTGGGGCCCGCTCGTGCGAGCGAGCCGGACCGCCCCCGCCGACCGGCTGCAGGGTCAGGGCCTGTCCGGCGGATCCGGCCGGGCCCGCGACGCCTGAGCACGCACCTCGCTGCGTTGTCGTCAGTCGCCGATGCTCCGCATGGACTCCATCCTCCGCCTTGCGATGCACGCACTCAGACGCCGCGGTCTGGTCCGACCAGATCCGCCGGACAGGCCCAGCCGCACCGGGAGTTCACACGTGATATCTCAGACCACCGAACCGCGCCCTGCCACCGAGCCGCACCGCTCCGCCGGGCCGCACCGCTCCGCCGAGCCCCGGCGCTCGGCCGAGCCGCGCCACATCCCCGAGCAGCGTCACGCCGCCGGGGCGCAGCACGCCGCCGAACCGCGCGAGCGGGCCGACCGGGGGAGGGCCAACCACCGCGCCCCGACCGCCTCCGCCGCCGTGCACGCCGACCGGGCGCCCCGGCCCGACCAGCACGACCACACCGCCCTCCGGGCCGCGCTCGCCGCCGCCACCGAGGACACCGTCATCTACGACCTCGACGGCATCGGCCGCCAGTACGCCGCCCTGGGCACCGAACTGCCCGGCGTCGCCGTCCGGTTCGCGATGAAGGCCTGCCCCGTCGACGAGGTGCTCGGCCACCTCGCCCGGCTCGGCTCCGGCTTCGACGCCGCCAGTCCGCAGGAGATCGCCCAGGCGCTGCGCACCGGGGTGGCCCCCGGGCTGATCCACTACGGCAACACCATCAAGTCCGACCGCAACATCGCCGAGGCCTACCGGCTGGGCGTGCGCGAGTTCGCCACCGACAGCCTGGAGGACGTCGCCGCGATCGCCGAACACGCCCCCGGGTCACGGGTGTTCTGCCGGATCGCGACCACCGGCGAGGGCGCCCTGTGGGGCCTCAGCCACAAGTTCGGCTGCTCGCCCGAGGACGCCCTGCGGGTGCTCGGCGCCGCCCGTACGGCCGGGCTGGTGCCCTCCGGGCTGTCCGTGCACGTCGGCTCCCAGCAGATGACCGCCGAGGCCTGGACCGCGGCGATCGACTCGCTGGCCGCCGTCCTGGAGGCGCTCAACTGGCGCGGCATCACCCCGGACCGGATCAACCTCGGCGGCGGACTGCCCGCCCTCGGGGTCCTCGACCGGGGCGGCCGCCCGCTCGAACCGCCGCTGGACAAGATGTTCACGGTGATCCGCGAGGGCATGGACCGGCTGCGCGCCGTCAACGCCGCCCCGCTGGACTTCGTCCTGGAACCGGGCCGCCACCTGGTCGCCGACCACGGCGCGATCCGCGCCCACGTCGCCCGGCTCTCCTCCCGCCACCGGCTCGACGGCACCCGCGAGGACTGGCTCTACCTGAGCTGCGGGAAGTTCAACGGCCTGTACGAGATGGACCAGTTGCAGTACCGGCTGGAGTTCCCCACCCACCCCGGCGGGCAGTTCGTCAACGCCGTGGTGGCCGGCCCGACCTGCGACAGCGACGACGCGTACGCCCAGGAGGACGGCGCGGTGCGCGTCCCGCACGTGCTCGCCTCCGGCGATCCGGTCTGGATCCACTCCTGCGGCGCCTACGCCACCGCCTACGCCACCCGCGGCTTCAACGGCTTCCCGCCGCTGCCGTACACCTGCGTCGGCGGCGACCACCCCGAGGAGGGGCGCGGATGAGCGACACCCGGATCCGGCTGCTCCGCGAGGAGGACTGGCCGGACGTGATCGCCGCCGAGGAGCGCGCCTACGCCGCCAGCGGCCTCTCCGAGGGCGGTGCGGCGCTGCGCTCCCGGCACCGCGCCTCGCCGTCGACCTGCTTCGTGCTGGAGGACGCGGACGGCTTCGCCGGCTACCTGCTCGCCCTGCCGTACCCGCTGTTCCGCTGCCCGGACCTCAGCCTGGCGTCCGCGGGCGCCGTGGTGCGGACCACGGAGAGCAACCTGCACGCCCACGACCTGGTGATCGCCGAGCGGGCGCGCGGCCGGGGCCTGGCCCCGCGGCTGCTGCGGCACCTGGAGGAGTGCGGCCGGGCGGCCGGCCACCGCACCCTCTCGCTGGTCGCCGTGCGCGGCTCCGAGGTGCTGTGGACCGGCCTGGGCTACCGCGCCCGGCCGGAGATCGGGCTGCCCGCGAGCTACGGCGCCGTGGCCGTCTACATGGCCAAGCCGCTGGACCGCGCCCCGAACCCCGCGGACCCGACCCCCGGATCCGCACCCAGAGCCGAAGTGGGCTGATGCACATGACCTCCCCCGCGCGCGACGAGTTCCGCCGCTCCCAACTGGCCATCGGCGCACTGTTCTTCGCGCTCGGCTTCCAGTACGCGACCTGGGTGTCCCGGGTGCCCGCGCTCAAGGCGCGGCTCGACCTGGGCGAGGCCCAGATCGGCCTGCTGCTGATGACCTGCGGGATCGGTGCGGCGGTGTCGTTCCCGCTGGTGGCGGTGCTGATGCGGCGGTTCGGCTCCCGGCTGCTCTCGGTGCTGTCGGCGCTCGCCCTGGGCGTGGTCCTGCTCGCCCTGTCGGTGGTGCCGAACTACCCGGTCACCCTGCTGGTGCTGTTCTTCGACGGCGTCGCCGTCGGCTGCCTGAACGTGGCGATGAACGCCCAGGGCGCCGCCCTGGAGGCCCGCTTCGAGCGCACCACGATGTCCAGGCTGCACGCCACGTTCAGCGCCGGCTCGCTGCTGGCCGCCCTGCTGGCCTCCGGCGTCAACGCCTTCACCGGCAGCCTCGCCGTCCACTTCGGGCTGGCCACCGCCCTGCTGGCGGTGCTGGCGCTGGCCGCCCGGCCGGGCCTGCTGGCCGAACGTCCGGACGGGGCCGGGAACCCGGACGGGGCCGAGCACCCGGACGGGGCCGCCGCCCCCGCGGAGCAGGCCGGGAGGAAGACCCGTCGCGGCTTCGCCCTGCCGGCCGCGGCCACCCTCTGGATGGGCCTGGCGATGGTCTTCGGCACCGTCACCGAGGGCGCGATGAACGACTGGTCGGCGCTCTACCTCAAGGACGTGGTGGACGCCGGTGCCGGACTCGCCCCGCTGGGCATCGCCGTCGTCTCGGTGATGATGGTCTGCGCCCGGATCTTCGCCGACGGCTGGCGCACCCGCTTCGGCGACGGCCGGATCGTCCGCACCGGCAGCCTGCTGGCCGGCCTCGGCCTCGCCCTCGCCCTGCTGACCGGCGGCGTGGTGCCGACCCTGCTCGGCTTCGCCTGCGTGGGCCTCGGCGTCGCCGCCGTCACCCCCTGCGTCTACGTCGCCGCCGCCCGCCAGGGCTCCGACGCGCTCTCCCTGGTGGCGGCGATGGGCACCACCGGCCTGCTGGCCGGCCCCGCCGTGATCGGCTTCATCGCCGGGGGCACCAGCCTGGTCTGGGGCATGGCCGCCGTCGCCGCCTCCGCCGCGGTGGTCTCGCTCTGCGCCACCCGGATCACCTGGCCGCAGCCCGCCGCGCCCGCGCCGGAACCCCGGCTCGCCGCCGAGGCCGGCTGACCCACCGGCGGTCCACCCCCCAGCCCTCGCCCGGCACGCCCGTACCCCCCGTTGCGGCGTGCCGGGCGAGCCCTTTCCCACCGCGGGCCGACCGGACGCCGACCCATGACGTGCGAGGTCGGGGTCAAGTCCCGGCGAGGGAAGGGTGTCTGACGGGGTGTGGGGAGGGCGGTCTTCTAGAGTCGCCTGCGGTACGACCGTACGACGGTGTGACCGAGAGCCGTACGAGCCGCGAGTGAAGGAAGAGCAGCATGACCGAGCAGGCGCCCGAGCCCTACCAGCCCGTCGACGAGGACTGGCGGACCGCCGTGGCGATCGTCGCCCACCCCGACGACATGGAGTACGGCGGCGCGTCGGCCGTCGCCCGCTGGACCGCCCAGGGCAAGCAGGTGGTCTACGTGATGGTCACCAGCGGCGAGGCCGGGATCGACTCGATGGACCCGGAGCGGTGCGGCCCGCTGCGCGAGGCCGAGCAGCGCGCCTCCGCGCGGGTGGTCGGGGTGGAGACCGTCGAGTTCCTCGGGCACCCGGACGGGGTGGTCGAGTACGGGCTGCCGCTGCGCCGCGACATCGCCCGGGTGGTCCGCCGGCACCGGCCGGACATCGTGATCACCAGCAACTTCCGGGAGACCTACGGCGGCACGTTCCTCAACCAGGCCGACCACATCGCGGTCGGCCGGGCCACCCTGGACGGCGTGCGCGACGCCGGCAACCGCTGGGTGTTCCGCGAACTGCTGGACGAGGGCCACCAGCCCTGGAACGGCGTCCGGCAGATCTGGGCGGCCGCCTCGCCCGAGGCCCGGCACGCGGTGGACACCACCGACACCTTCGACCTGGGCGTCGCCTCGCTGGAGGAGCACAAGGCGTACCTGGCCGGGCTGGGCGGGGCGATGGCGGACGCCCGGGAGTTCCTGGAGGGCTTCGGCCGGGGCGCGGGCACCCGGCTGGGGACGCGCTTCGCGGTGCCGTTCGAGGTGTTCCCGCTGGGCTAACCGCCCTCGGGCCGGTCGGGGTCCTCGGGCCGGTCGGACGGCCTGCCGGCGTCGGCGTCCTCGCGGCGCCGGCGCCGGTAGCGCAGCACCTGCCGCAGCAGGAACGCCGCGACCAGGACGCCGAGTCCGATCGCGAACCAGAGCTGGTAGCGGAGCGCCGTCCGGTAGACCGCGCCGATGTTGGCCCCGGCGACGTACCCGAAGGTGCCCCAGACGGCCGTCCACAGCACCGCGCCCAGCAGATTGAAGACGGCGAAGCGGCGCCAGGGCATCTCGGTGGTCCCGGCGATGATGCCGTTGTACTGGCGCAACCCGTCCACGAAGCGGGCGACCGTGACGACCTTGCCGCCCTGCCGGGCGAAGAAGCCGTCGGCGCGTTCCATCCGGGCCGGGGTGAGCAGCACGTAGCGGCCCCAGCGGTGGACGAAGGCGCGCCCGCCGGTGTGGCCGATCAGGTAGCCGAGCATGTTGCCGAGGGTGGCGGCGGCCGCCCCGATCAGCAGGACGGCGGCGAGGTCCAGGTGCCCGGTGCCCGCGTACACCGCGGCGAGCACCAGGACGGTCTGCCCGGGCACCGGGACGCCGCAGTTGTCCAGCAGCACGAGCAGCGCCACCGCCAGGTACCCGTAGTGGTCCAGCAGTGGCGCGAGCCCGGCGAGCGCTCCGGGCAGCGGGGTCGTGGGGGAGTGGGTCAGTGTTCCGCCAGGCGCGGTTCGACCAGGCAGTCCGGTCCCGGGTAGACCAGGCCCTGGTGGCCGTCCTCGAAGCGGACCACGTACGGCGGCTCCCCGTCGGCGCCGCGCACCTCGACGATCTCGCCCTTCCGGTCCGTCATGCCGATCGACCGGCTGAACATGTGGATGTGGTCACCAACCGTTGCGTGCATGACTGCTCCTCGGGTCGTGCGGCCGTTGCGCTATCCACTGTGCTGCGCCGGGGACGGCCTCGCAACGGCTCGGGCGGCCGGGGCGGAGGCGGGCCGGAGGGACGGGGGTCAGTGGGCGGGCAGTTGTTGCGCGAGGTAGCCGCGCACCAGCCGCTTGCACTCGGCGATCAGCGCCGGATCCCCGTGCGGGTCCCCCCGGAAGGCCAGCTTGAGCACCGCGTCGGCCGCCTCCAGGGCGACCCGCAGGGCGAGCGTGGTGGCCGCCGGGTCGCCGGCCTCGAACAGTTCGCCGCCGAGCGCCTGCAGCCGCAGGGCGACGGCGGTGTTGTTGTCCATGCCGGAGTCCAGCAGGTGCTTGTCGTTCCGCACCCCGGAGGGCACCGCCGTACCGGCGAGCCCGAAGTCGACCTGGCCGAAGCCGGGCACCGCGCGCTTCATCGCGACGAACTCCTCCACCGCGAGGTCGGTGAACCCGGCCGGGCCGACCGGGGCGGAGCCGGCCAGCCGGTCGTCCAGGCGCTGGAGGTAGTGGTCGAGGTTGCGGGTGGCGAGGGCGGCCAGCAGGTCCTCCTTGCCGGCGAAGAACTGGTACAGGGTGCCGATCGGTACCTGGGCGCGCTGGGCGACCTCCTTGGTGGTCAGGGCGGTCGCGCCGACCTCGTCCAGCAGCCGGGCGCAGGCGTCCAGGATGCGGCCGTACCGCTCCTGGCTGCGCTGCTGGACCGGCCGCCGCCTGGCCGGTCCGGGGCTGTGCTGGAGACTCCGGGCGTCAACGCTCATGCCGCCAACTCTGCCGCATCCGCTGTTCCGACGGCGAATCATCGGGGCGGGGGAGTGCCGGAGTTTCCGTTGGGGTGCGAATCGACTGGTGGCCGGAGCTGAACGGCACGGTGGCGGGAAGGTGGCCACGGGTTGGCTTTGGTCTTGTCGTGGACGCGAAGGCCGGTTCATACTCCTGGGGCGGATCACTTTGAGTGATCATCGCATTCCTCTTCGTGGTGACCACGAATTCGGCAGTCCGTGGCGACGACGGGCGACACCGCCGCCACCCGAGGTCTGGACCGATCCATGAGCTTCCCAGCCCGCACCACGCCCCGCTGTGCGTCCCGTCGAACGGAAGGAGGGGGTCGGTACGGTGACAGTCTTCTCCACCGGGCGTGAGGCCCTCGACGCCGAGCACCGCCGTCAGTTCCTGGAGTCCGGGTACCTGGTCCTGCCCGGGCTGCTCCCGGAAGCGCTGCGCGAACGCCTCGCCCCCGAGGTGGACCGCTGGGTGGACGAGGGCCTGCGGGCCCGCTCGATCGCCGCCTGCACCGACCCGCGCCGCAACGGGCCGCCCCCGGTGCTGGAGCTGGAGCTCCCCGCGCACGGCGAACTGCTCACCCACCCGCCGCTGCTGCGGGCGCTGACCGGACTGATCGGCCGGTCCTTCGTCTTCCACCACCTGCACAGCGACCGCCAGGCCCCCGACCTCCCCGGCAAGCCGTGGCACCACGACTGCGAGCCCAACGACGGCTCCGACCCGTCGCTGCTGATGGTCCACGCGCTGCACTACCTCACCGGGCTGGACGAGCGGGTCGGCAGCCTGGCCGTGCTGCCCGGCTCGCACCGCCGCACCGCGGACAAGGGCGCCTACGCCCACCACGGCACCGGCGAACTGCCCGGCGAGGTGGTCCTCGACCGGCTGCCGCCCGGCACCACCGTGCTGCTCAACTCGGCCCTCTTCCACACCCGCAGACCGGCGCCCGGCGGCGGACCGGGCCGGCCGCGCTACTTCATCGACGCCTCCTACTGCCAGGTCGGAGCGCGCTGGCGCCCGGTGAAGCCGCACTGGCGGCAGATGCTCGCCCGGGCCCGCGAACTCGACCTGGCCGACGGCCAGTGGCCCGACCTGTTCGCGGAACACCACTTCACCGAGTACACCGGAACCGTCTGAACCTCCTGAGGAGCACCGCCGTGGAGATCGTCAGCGCCGTCGCCTACTCCGAGGTCCACCGGGCCTACCTGCGGGACCATCCGGTGGAACGCGCCCACGAGGGCAACACCAACCTGTACGGCGAGGAGAACCTGGAACGCGCCGACGAGGAGGTCCCCGGCGGCTGGTGGCGGGTCCGGCTGACCCGGGCCGACGTGCTCGGCGTGGTCCTGCCCTGGCACCTCAGCGAGGGCGGCGAGCGCGAACTCGTCCCGCGCACCGGGCTGACCGTCGCCCGTGCGGTCGAACGCGTCCGCTCCGGCGGCGCCGACTGGGCGGCGGCCAACCCGGTCTGCTCGGGGAAGCTCCGGCTGCTCGGCCGGGCACCGTTCACCGCGCTCTACCTCGCCACCGCGCCGGTCGACCACCCCGACTACGAGCGGCTGGCGGTCCGGCGCGGGCTGATCCACGTCGACGGCCTGCACCGCATGCTGGCCTGGGAACTGGCCGGACGCCTGCGCGACGGCACCGTGCTGGACGGGTACCTGGCGGGGGACCCGGCCGGCCTCGACCCGCCGGGGCCGGGCCGTACGGTCCGTTCGCACCGCGCGGCCAGCACGGCCGGTGCGGCCCGTACGGCCGACCCGGCCGGTCCGGTGCGTGCGGCCGACCCGGCGCGTACGGCGCAGACGGCCCGTACAGCCCGCGTGGTCCGGACGGGGGACGAGCCGGCGTGACCTCCGCGACCCAGCACCTCCGGGCCACCGCGCCCGACACCGGCTCGCTCACCGCCCTGCTGTCCGAGCGCGCCCGCACCCACCCCGACCGGCCCGCCGTCAGCGACGGCCGCCGCACCGTCGACCACCGCACCCTGGACGCCGCCGCCGGGCGGATCGCCGCCCGGCTGGCCGCCGGCGGCACCGGGCGCGGCGACCGGGTCGCCCTGCTCGGCCCCCGGGACGCCCGGATGCTGGTGCTGCTGCACGGGGTGCTGCGCTCCGGCGCGGCCGCCGTGCTGACCGACCCGGACTGGACGGCCGCCGACCTGGCCCGGCGGCTGGCCGCCGTCGGGGTGGGGCGGGTGCTCGCCACCGAGGGCGGGGCCGCCGGCCCGGGCGTCGAGGTCGTCGACGTGCTGGCGGGCGGGCCGGAGGACGGGCCGGCGGGCGGGCCCGCCGAGGAGGGCGGCGGGCCCGGCGGGGAGGACCCGGCGTACCTGTCCTTCACCTCCGGATCCGGCGGCGAGCCCAAGGCCGTGACCGTCACCCACGCCAACGCCGTCCACTACGCCCACGCCCTGGCCGACCGGCTCGGGCTCACCGAGGCCTACGCCCCCCGGCTCGCCCACGTCACCACCCTCGCCGCCGACCTCGGCCACACCGCCTGGCTGCTCGCCCTGGCCACCGGCGGCTCGGTGCACGTGGTCCCCGACCGGGAGGTGCGCGACCCCACGGCGTTCTGGACCACGCTGCGCCGCGCCGGGGTCGACACCCTGAAGACCACCCCCTCCCACCTGGCCGCGCTGCTGGAGGGCCGCCCGGCGGGCACCCCGCCGCTGCGCACCCTGCTGCTCGGCGGCGAGGCGCTGCCCCGCCCGCTCGCGGCCGCCCTGCTCGACGACGGCGTCACCGAACGGCTGGTCAACCACTACGGACCGACCGAGACGACCGTCGGCGCGACCTGCTTCCTGGCCACCAGCGCCCGCCAACTCCCCGACGGGGAAGCGACCGTGCCGATCGGCAGCGGCATCGGCGAGGTGCTGCTCACCGTGGTGGACGGCGCCGGGCGGCCGGTGGCCGACGGCACGGTGGGGGAACTGCTGATCGGCGGGCGGGGCGTCAGCGCCGGGTACTTCGGACGGCCCGAGGAGACCGCCCGGGGCTTCCTCCGGCGGGACGGCCGACGGACCTACCGGACCGGCGACCTGTGCCGCCGACGGGCCGACGGCGACCTGGTGTTCCTCGGCCGGGTGGACCGGCAGGTCAAGGTCCGCGGGTACCGGGTCGACCTCGCCGAGGTCGAGCGGGCGATGGACGGGTACCCGGGCGTGGCGGGCTCGGCGGCGCTGCTGCGGGATACCTCCCCCGGGAGCCAACTGATCGGCGTGGTAAGGCTGCTGGATCCCGCCGTCGACCTGTCGGGACTGGTCGACCGGCTGCGCGACCGGCTGCCCGGCTACTCCGTGCCGCAGCCGGTCCTGGTGCTGCCCGACTTCCCGTTCGGGCCGAACGGCAAGCTGGACCGGGCCCGGCTGGCCGAGCTGGTGGACCGACTGGTCGAGGCCCGCGCCGAGCCGACCGGTGCGGAGGGCCCGGCGGGTTCGGACGGTACGGCGGATGCGACGGCTCTGACGGCTGCGACGGATGTGGCGGATGCGGCCGGGGACAGGGACGGCCCGGCCGGGGAGATCGCCCGGTTCTGGGCCGGCGCGCTCGGCCTGCCCCGGATCGGACCGCGGACGGACGTGATCGACCTCGGAGGGGACTCCATCCTCGCCATGCGCACCATCGCCCTGCTGCGCCGCTCCGGGCTGCGGGTCACCCACGAGGACTTCTACCGGTACCCGACGGCGGCCGGGCTGGCGTCGGCGGCCGTGCCCGTGGGCGTCCCCGCACCGGCGCCGCAGCACCCGGGCACCGGTCAGCTCGCGCCTGCCCAGCGCTGGTTGTACCGGCAGCGGGCGGTCGACGACCTGCGGCACTGGAACCAGTCGGTACTGCTGCGCTGCCGCGCCGACGTCGACCCGGCCGCGCTCTCGGCGGCACTCGCGGCCGTCCTGGAAGGCCACCCGGCGCTGCGCCGACCCGTCGGCCCGGACGGCCCCGGCGAACCGCTCGCCGTCGCGGACCTCGACCCGCTCTCCCACTCCCGCATCCCGGGCGCCGCGCGGGCGATCGCCGACACCGTCGCCGGGGTCTGCACCGAACTCCACCGCAGCCTGGACCCCTTGGCCGGCCGGCTGTTGCGCGCCCACCTGTTCACCGGCCCGCCCGGCACCGACCAGCGGCTCGCGTTGATCGCCCACCACCTGGTGGTCGACGGGCTGTCCTGGCGGATCGTGCTGGACGACCTCGCCCGGGCCTACCGGGCGGTGCTGGACGGTGAGCCGGTCGGACTGCCGCCGACGGCCGACTTCTACCGGTGGGCGGCCGCAGCCGCGCCCGCCGCGCCCGCTGCCGCCGCGCCCGCCGCCCCCGCCCCCGCCGCCGACCCCGCCCCGCCCGGGCGACCGGCCGCGCTCAGCTGGGCGTTGGACGCCGACGCCACCGCCCGGCTGGTCGCCCGGCACGGCGGCGGCGCCGGGCTGGAGGCCGTCCTGCTGGACGCCTTCGCCGAGGCCGTCGTGCGGGCCGAAGCCGCCCTCGGCGCGGACGGCCGCGGGTCCCGGCTCGCCGTGGAGGTCGAGACCCACGGCCGGGACGCGGTCGGCGACCCGGGCGAATTCCTGGACACCGTCGGCTGGTTCACCGCCGTCAAGCACGTCGAGCTGGACCCTGCGGGCGGCGCCGGACCGGCGGAGACGGCCCGCCGGCTGAGCGAGGCGCCCGTCCGGCCGATGGACGCCCCCGGTGCGCGGCCGGACCTCGGGTTCAACTTCCTCGGCACCTTCCGGCTGCCCGAGGAACCCGCGCTGGACTGGACCGTCGCCGACGAGCAGGCCGGTACGGCCCGCTGCACCGGCGGCGACCCGCTGTACCGGCTGCGGCTCACCGCCCGGGTGGTGGAGCGGCGCCTGGTCGCCGACCTGGTGTACGGATGGCCGGCGGTGGGGCACCCGGCCGCCCGGCGGGTCCTCGACCGCTTCGCCGCGGTGCTCGGCGGGCCGACCGCCGACGAGCCCGTCCGCTCGCCGCTGTCCACCTCCGGGCAGCTGCTGCACAGCGGGGTGGCACCCACCGCCCGGGCGGTCGTCCGGGAGCCCGCCCGGGTGCTGCTCACCGGCGCGACCGGCTACCTCGGGCGGCACCTGCTGGAGGCCTTCGGGCGGCGCGGCGCCGTGGTCACCTGCCTGGTGCGGGCCGCCGACGACGCCGCGGCGGTCCGGCGGCTGTCCGGTGGGCTGGCCGGCGGGCGGGCCGGTGGGACGGCCGCCCACGTCGTCGCCGGGGACCTCGAACGGGACGGTCTGGGCCTGTCCCCGGCCGGGCTGGAACGGGCCCGGGAGGCCCGGATCGTGGTGCACGCGGCGGCGGACGTCCGGCTGGTCGCGGCGCCCGAGGAGCTGGAGCGGGCCAACCACGCGGCGGTGCGCCGACTGCTCGGCTGGGTCGGCGAGCACACCCCGCAGGCCCGGCTCCACCACGTCTCCACGCTGACCGTGTCCGGCGGCGTGGACGGCCCCCCGCGCCGGTTCGGCGAGGCGGACCTGTGGATCGGTCAGCGGTTCCGCACCCCGTACGAGCGCAGCAAGTACCGGGCCGAGCAGGCCGTCCGGGCCTGGGCGGCCGGCGGGCACCCCGCTTACCTGTACCGCAGCGGCCACATCGCCGCGCACAGCCTGACCGGCGCCTTCCAGGCCAACTCCGGCGACAACCGGGTCTACCAGCTGGTGCGCGGCTACCTGCTGGCCGGCGCCGCCCCCCGCCGCCCGGACACGGCCTTCGCGTTCTCGTACGTGGACACGGTGGCCGCCGGGATCGCCGCGATCGCCCTCGACCCGTACGCGGCGCCCGGCGCGTACCACGTCGAGAACCCGCACCCGACGCCGCACGACGAACTGGTGGGCTGGCTCGCCGCGCACGGCCGCCCCGTCCGGCTCACCGACGAGGCGGGCTTCGCGGCCGCCATCGCCCGGGCCGAGCGGCGGCACCCGACGGCCGCCCGGCTGGCCGCCGCCTGGGCCCAGCAGGAGGAGCGCAACGTCCGGGTGGACTGCGGCTACACCACCGCCGTGCTGGACCGGCTGGGCGTCCGCTTCGCCGCGCCGACGGCGCAGTGGTGGGCGGCCGCGCAGACCTGGGCCGCCGAGGCCGGCCACCTGCCGCCACCCCGCTGAACCGTTTCGCCTCGCCGTCCGGACCGACCTGTTCTGCCCCTACAGACCCTTCGCCCCGCCGATCCGACCCGCCCCGAGAGAAGGCAGACTCCGTTGTCCCAGCTCTCCCCCGTGCTCAAGCAGGCCACCCCCGTCGTCGCCGTACGCGGCGAGGGCCTCCACCTCTACGACGCCGCCGGCCGCCGCTACCTCGACTTCACCTCCGGCGTCGGCGTGACCAGCACCGGCCACTGCCACCCGAGGGTGGTCGAGGCCGTCCGCGAACAGGCCGGCCGGCTGCTGCACGGCCAGTACACCACCGTGCTGCACGACCAACTGCTCACCCTCACCGACCGGTTGGGCGACGTCCTGCCGCCCGGCCTGGACTCGCTCTGCTTCGCCACCGCCGGGACGGAGGCGGTGGAGACGGCGCTGCGGCTGGTCCGGCACGCCACCGGGCGGCAGAACGTGATCGTCTTCGAGGGCTCCTTCCACGGCCGCACCATGGGCGCCGCCTCGCTCACCACCGCCGGGACCCGCTTCCGGGCGGGCATCGGCCCGCTGCCGCCCGGGGTCGCGGTGGCGCCCTTCCCGGCCGCCTTCCGGCTCGGACTGTCCGAGGAGGAGGCGGTGGCGCACGCCCTGCGCGGGCTGGACGAGGTGCTGGCCACCGTCTCCGCCCCCGCCGAGACCGCCGCCCTGTTCGTCGAACCGGTGCTCGGCGAGGGCGGTTACGTCCCCGCACCGGCCGGGTTTCTGGCCGGGCTGCGCGAGCGCGCCGACCGGCACGGCCTGCTGCTGGTGCTGGACGAGGTGCAGACCGGCTTCGGCCGCACCGGCCGGTTCTGGGCCCACCAGCACGAGGCGGCCCACCCGTACGGGGAGGGCTTCCGGCCCGACGTGCTGATCACCGCCAAGGGCCTGGCCAGCGGCTTCCCGCTGTCCGCCGTCGCCGCGCCGACCGATCTGATGCGGCGCGCCTGGCCCGGCTCCCAGGGCGGCACCTACGGCGGGAACCCGGTGGCCTGCGCCGCCGCCCTGGCCACCCTGGACGTGCTGCGCGAGGAACGGCTGGTGGAGAACGCGGCCGAGCAGGGCGAACGGCTGCTGGACGGCCTGCGGACGGTCGCCGCCGGGGTGCCCGGCATCGGCGACGTCCGGGGCCTCGGGCTGATGGCGGCCAGTGAGTTCTGCCGCCCGGACGGCTCGCCGGACCCGGAGACGGCCCGGCGGGTCCAGCAGGCGGCGGCCGAGCTCGGACTGCTCCTGCTGCTCTGCGGGATCCACCTCAACGTGGTCCGGATGATCCCCGCGCTGGTCGTCACGGCCGCGCAGGTCGACGAGGCACTGGCGCTCTGGTCCAAGGCCGTCGCGGCCGGGACGGGGCAGGAGGAGGCGCTGTGAACGAGCACACCGTGACCGAGATCGGCTGGAGCAGCCTGGAGTTGGAGGCCCGGCGGCAGATGTGGTCGCTGCCGCTGAGCGACGGTGAGCGGAACCTGCTGTGGGCCGACGCCCGGGCCCGGCGCTGGGGCTCGGCCGGGCCGGTGCGCGAGCGGCTGCGGTCCTTCGTCCGGGAGGCCGTCGACTCGGTCGGGATCACCCACGTCGCCAACCTGGTCGACCCGGAGCAGCCGGAGCGCGAGATCACCGAGGTGCTCTCCTTCCTGCTGCGGGACCACGGCCGGATCGTCCCGCAGAACGGCCGCGGCGACCTCACCTCGGTGCTGCGCGACCACGACGGGGACGGCAACACCGAACTCGGATTCCACTGCGACACCTGCGACCTGCTCGTCCTGCTCTGCCTCCAACCCGCCTACCACGGCGGGGGGCTGACCAAGCTGGCGAGCGCCCGGCACGTCCACGACCTGATCGGCCGGGAACGGCCGGACGCCCTGGCCACGCTCTGCGAGGACTGGACCTTCGACCGGACCGGCCGGGCGGGCCCGCAGCGGGTCGTCACCCCGATCCTGTACCCGAGGAAGGACGGCACGACCGGCTGCTACTACCAGACCCGTACCGTCCGCTCCTCACCCGACCGCGGCGGACCGGAGCTGACGGACCGTCAGTGGGACGCGCTCGGCGTGCTGGACGAGGTGCTGTACCGCCCGGAGATCGCCTTCGGCCTGCCGATGGCCGCCGGCGACCTGCTGATCATCCGCAACAGCCGTGTCCTGCACGGACGTTCGGCGTACGTCGACGAACCCGGCCGGTACGCCCGGCGGATGCTGCGGATCTGGCTCAACGAGGGGGAGACATGGACGCCGTGAACCGACCGGACGGAAAGGTCGCCGTGGTCACCGGCGGCGGCAGCGGGCTCGGCCGGGCCTCCGCGCTGGCCCTGGCCGGCGCCGGCTGGACGCTGGTGCTCGCGGGCCGCCGCAAGGACGCGCTGGAGGAGACCGCCGCGCTCGCCGTCGACACCGGGGCCGTCGACCCGGAACGGGTGCTGGCCGTGCCCACCGACATCCGCAACCCCGAGGAGGTCTCCCGGCTGTTCGACGCCGTCCGCGACCGCTACGGCCGGCTCGACCTGCTCTTCAACAACGCGGGCGCCGCCGCCCCGCGCCGGCCCATCACCGAGACGACCTTCCAGGACTGGAACCGCGTCCTGGACACCATCGTCACCGGCAGCTTCCTGTGCGCCCGGGAGGCCTTCCGGCTGATGAGCACCCAGCAGCCGCAGGGCGGCCGGATCATCAACAACGGCGCGCCCTCCGCGCACGTGCCGCGCCCCCACTCCCACGCCTACACGGCCGCCAAGCACGCCGTCCTCGGCCTCACCAAGGTGCTCGCCCTGGACGGCCGGCCCTACGGCATCACCTGCGGGCAGATCGACGTCGGCAACGTCAGCCCGCCGGACGGCGCCCCGCAGCCCGCCGCCACCCAGGCCGACGGGACCTCGGCGGTGGAGGCGACCATCCCGGTCGACCGCTTCACCGACGCCCTGCTGCTGATGGCCGCGCAGCCGCCGGACACCACCATCCAGTCCCTGGTGGTGCTGCCGGCCACCATGCCGTTCGTCGGAAGGGGTTGACCCGTGCTGGTCAGCGCACGCTCCTTCGCCGAGTACCGGGCGATGTTCGCGCTCACCGACCGCGACCTCGACCCCGGCCGGCGCATCCTGGACTGCCCGGCCGGGGCGGCGAGCTTCGTCGCCGAGGCCGGGCGGCGCGGGATCGACGCGGTCGCCGTCGACCGCGAGTACGCCGTCCACCGGGAGGAGTTGGGCCTGCTGGTCGAGCGGGAGACCGGCTTCAAACGGGAGCTGCTGGCGCGCGAGACGGCGGGCTTCACCCCGTCCTGGTACACCGACACGGACGACCTGATCCGGCAGTGGACCGCCAACTCCCGGCTGTTCCGGGCCGACATCACCGCCCGCCCGGAGCGCTACGTCGCCGGGGCGCTGCCCGAACTCCCCTTCCCGGACGCCTCCTTCGACCTGGTGCTCAGCTCGCACCTGGTCTTCTCCTACGGCAACCGGCTGGGCGAGGAGTTCCACCGGGCCGCACTGCTGGACCTCGCCCGGGTGGCCCGGCGCGAGGTCCGGCTGTTCCCGCTGACGGTGTACGACACCGGCGAGCGGTACCGGGGGCTGGAACGGCTGCGGGAGGAACTGGCCGGAGCCGGGATCGGCAGCCGGGTGGAGCGGGTGTCGTACGAGTTCCAGCCGGGGGACGGCGAGATGCTGGTGCTCTCCTGCGCCGGGTACCGCGCGCCCACCGGGGCGCGGCCCCGGGCCGTCGCCGACGACCCGGTGCGGTGGCGGCACCGGGAGGGGGCACGGCCGCAGGCGTAGGACACCCGAGGACCACTCGGGCAGGGCTCGGGCACGGCGCGGACATGACTCGGACACGGCTCGGACATGGCTCGGACGCGAGGAGGAGGACGGCATGCGGCAGGACGACGGTGACAGGCCCGGTGCGGAGCAGACGGAGGGAGGGGCGCCGGAGGCGGGTGGCGCCGCCGGTGACGGGGCGGAGGACGGCTTCCGGCGCTCCGCCGCCCACCTCATCGACGAGGCCCTCGGCTTCCTCTTCCCGGCCGCCCTCCGCGCCGCCGCCGACATCGGGGTCGCCGACCACCTCGCGGACGGCCCCCGCGCCCCCGCCGAACTCGCCGCCGCGACCGGCACCGACGCCGACGGCCTCCACCGCGTCCTGCGGCTGCTCGCCACCCGGGGCGTGGTGCGGGAGGACGACCGGGGCCGCTTCGCCCTGACCGAGACCGGGCAGGCCCTGCGCGGCGACGTCCCGTACTCCGCGCGGACGGCCGTCCTGATGCTGACCGACCGCACCATGTGGCGCCCGGCCGGTGAACTGACGCGCTGTCTCACCGACGGCACCTCGGCCTTCGAGGCGCTGTTCGGCATGCCCTTCTTCGACCACTTCGCCCAGGACGAGCGGACGGCCGCCGTCTTCCACGTGGGCATGGCGGCGATGTCCGACCCGGAGAACGCGCTGATCGCGGCCGCCTACGACTTCCCGAAGGCCGGCACCGTGGTGGACGTGGCCGGCGGCCACGGCGGCCTGCTGCTGGAGGTGCTGCGCCGCAACCCGGGCCTGGACGGGGTGCTCTTCGACCGCGCCCACGTCCTCGCCGGGCACCGGCTCGGCCCGGCCGCGGAGGTCGCGGGCCGCTGGACGACGGTTGAGGGCGACTTCTTCGAGGCCGTGCCGCCCGGCGACGTCCACGTGCTCAAGCGGATCACCCACGACTGGGACGACGACCGCTGTGTGACCCTCCTCGGGCACTGCCGCCGCGCCCTGCGCCCGGACGGCCGGGTCCTGGTCGTGGACGCCGTCGTCCCCCCGGGGAACGCCCCGCACCAGTCGAAGGCCCTGGACCTGATGATGATGGCGTCCCTCGCGGGCCGCGAGCGCACCGAGGAGGACTTCGCGGAGCTCTTCCGGCGGGCCGGCCTGCGGCTCTCCCGGGTCCTGCCCACGCCGACGGTCCTGTCGGTGGTCGAGGCGGTCGCGGCCTGACCGGTTCGCTCGGAGCGGAACGGTCGCGGGAACGGGGCCGCAACGGGCCGCGTTCGTGGACGGTATGAACACCCATCAGCACCACGACCACGAGCAGCACCAGCACGAGCACCAGCACGAGCAGCACGCCGGTCACGGTGACCACCACGCCGGTCACGGTGACCACCACGGCGGCCACGGCGGCCACCACGCCGGGCACGGCGCCCCGCAGGGGCTGGCGGCCTCCGACCAGGGCTACACCCTGATACCGGAGACCGTCGGCCCCGAGGGCGAGTTCACCTTCCGGATCACCGGTCCGGACGGCGCGCCCGTCACCGCGTACGAGCCCCAGCACGAGGCCCTGCTGCACCTGATCGTGGTCCGCCGCGACCTCTCCGGCTACCGGCACGTCCACCCCACGCTGGACGCGGACGGCACCTGGCGGGTGGCCAACCCCTTCGACGGGCCCGCCGCCTACCACGCCTACGCCGACTTCAAGGCCGTCGGCGCCGCCCCGCTCACCCTCGGCGTGGACCTCACCCTCCCCGGCGGGAGCGCCGCGCACCCGCTGCCGGAGGCCTCGGCCACCGCCACGGTCGACGGCTACACCGTCACCCTGGCCGGGCAGTTGACGGCCGGCGCGGCCGCGCCGCTCACCTTCACCGTGACCCGCGACGGCGCCCCCGTCGCCGACCTCCAGCCCTACCTGGCCGCCTACGGCCACCTGGTCGCCCTGCGCGCCGCCGACCTCGCCTACCTGCACGTCCACCCGAACGGCGAGCCCGGCGACGGGGTCACCGCACCCGGCCCGGAGATCACCTTCCACGCGGTCGCGCCGACGGCCGGCCCGTACCGGCTCTACCTCGACTTCAAGCACGGGGACGCCGTCCGCACCGCCGAGTTCACGGCCGTGGCCGGGGCCTGACGACGCCCCGGCGGGCCGCGCCCGTCCGCACCCCGGGACGGTGCGGCCGGGCCGCCCGCCGCTCTGCCAGCATGGCGCGATGGACAACACGCGCCGACTGGTCAGTTCGGGTTCGCCCCTGGAACCGCGCATCGGGTTCTCCCGGGCGGTCCGCAAGGGACCGTTCGTCGCGGTGGCGGGCACCGCGCCGATCGGCGCGGACGGCAGGACGGTCGGGCCCGGTGACGTGCACGCCCAGACGGTCCGGTGCCTGGACATCGTCGAGGCCGCGCTGGCGCAGGCGGGTGCCTCGCTGGCCGACGTGGTGCGGACCAGGATCATGCTCACCGACGTGACGGCCTGGGAGGAGGCCGCCCGGGCGCACGGGGAACACTTCGGGGCGGTCCGCCCGGTCACCACCGTCGTCGAGGTCTCCCGCTTCATCGACCCGGACTGGCTGGTCGAGGTGGAGGTCGACGCCGTCCTCGGCTGACCGGGCCCGGCCGCCGATCCCGGATATCCGCGCGACGCCCTCCGGGCCGCTCCACTACGGTGCGGTCATGCTGAACTTCGTACTGGTCGCCGGTGCCCGGCTCGGCGCCTGGGCCTGGACCGACGTGACTCCGGCGCTGCGCGCGGCCGGGCACGCCGTCCACCCGCTGACGCTGTCCGGACTGGCCGAGAAGCGGTACGTCCCGGCCGGGCAGCGGACCCACGTCGAGGACGTCGTGGCCGAGGTCGAACGCCACGACCTGCGCCGGGTCGTGCTGGTCGGCCACAGCTACGCGGGCGTCCCGGTCGGCCAGGCCGCCCAGCGGATCGGCGACCGGCTGGCCCGGCTGGTCCTCGTCGACGCGGCCGTCCCCGTCGACGGCCGCTCCTTCGCCGACGGCTGGCCGGACGGCGGCACCTCGCTCCGGGCCGCCCTCGCCGCCAACGGCGGCTCCTGGCCCTGCGCCCGGCCCGAGCACTTCGCCGGCCACGGCCTCACCGCGGAGCAGACCGCCCGCATCGTCGCCGGCGCGACCCCGCACCCGGGCGCCACCCTCACCGAGCCCGCCACCCTGACCGGCCCCCTCACCACCCTGCCCACGACGTACGTCAAGTGCCTCCTCGCGGGCGAGGAACCCGACGAGGACGTGGCCGACCTGCTCACCGCCGAGCCCTGGCAGCTGGCCGAACTGGCCACCGGCCACTGGCCGATGTTCTCCCGCCCGGCCGACCTCGCCCACCTGCTCCTCACCGCCGCGGCACCCGCGACGCAGTGACGGCCCCGGCGGGGCCCGGCGATTGTCGGACCCGGCTGGTATCCCTGGCTCCATGACAGTGGACCAGCCCGCGCCGAGCGGCCGGGACCTCGACGCCCTGCGGTCCGCCCTGGCCGGGGCCCGCGCCGAACCGCCGCTGGGCAGAGCCGGGTTGGCAGCCTGGGAGGCCCGGCACGGCATCGTGCTGCCCGAGCCGTACCGCACGTTCGTCGCCGACATCGCCAACGGACTCACCGCCGGGGCCACCGAGCACGCCGGGGCCGACCGGCCGTCGACGGAGTACGGCCTGCTGCCGCTGGGCCGGCTCCCGGACGGCTGGCGCACCTGGAACTCGGTCAACTGGCTCTGCCCGGTGCCGTTCGACGGTTCGGCCCCGCGCGATCCGGCGGCGCCGTTCCCGCTCACCGAGGAATGGCAGTGGGAGTACGACTACGACCCGGACGAGGACCTCGCCCGGATGACCGTGCTCCACCGGCACGGTTCCGTCGTCCTCGGTACCGAGAGCCCCGGCTCCTTCTGGGTCCTGGTGACCGCCGGCCCGAGGCGCGGCACCGTCTGGCTCCTCGCCGACGGCGGCGCCTTCCCCCGCCCCGACCCGGACGAGGCCCCCGCCGGCCCGCCCGGCTTCGCCGGGTGGCTCGCCGAGTGGAGCGCCTGCCGAGGCCGCTGGGAGGCCCGTTGACCCGCCGCCGATCCCCTGGACCTCCGCCTTCCACGAGGTGGCCGCGAAGCTGCTCCGGCCGTTCCGGCCGTTCCCCGCACCGGGGACTCGTACGCCTCCGCACGGGTGTGCTCCCGCACGGGGGCGCTGCCCGACGGCACCGGTAGGGCCGGTAGGGGCCGAGGTGCGTCGGCGGCGGCCGGTACACGGCTGATACACGACTGCGCGCCGGTGGAAGCCCCGCTCCGACCGGGCGGAAGCGCTGGTCGCGGAGGCTGTGGGCACACCCGGTGGCCGTCGGCGGCACCGGGCCCGTGTCCCTCTGCTCCGGGAGGCAGCCGTCGTGTCCGTCGTTACGAAAGTCCTCACCAACCGTGAAGGCCGAGACCGTCGTCCCGGCTCCGGCCGGGGCCGGGTGCCCCGCCGCGGGGTGCTGTGGGCGCTGGCCGGGGTGCTGGTCGCCGGTGCCGGCGGGGGTGCGCTGGCCGCCCTGCCGGACGGCGGCCCGGGCGCGGGCCCCGGTACGGGCGGGGACGCCCGGGCGGACGGGGCGCTGGTGCTCCCGGCGCCCGAGGCCGTCGCCGACCTCGACCTCCCGTGGCCGACGGACGGGCAGGCGGCCGTCGCCGTGGCGAAGGCCGGCGTCCTCGGGGTCAAGGGACCGCAGCAGCAGCCGGTGCCGATCGCGAGCGTCACCAAGGTGATGACGGCGTACGTCGTCCTGCGGGACCACCCGCTCAAGGACGGCGAGGACGGGCCGACGATCACGGTCGACGCGCAGGCCGCGGCCGAGTCGGTCTCGGCGAGCGAGTCCACGGCTCCCGTCACCGAGGGGCAGCGGCTCACCCAGCGCAAGCTGCTGGAGGTGATGCTGCTCCCGTCCGCCAACAACGTGGCCCGGCTGCTGGCCCGTTGGGACGCGGGCAGCCAGGAGGCGTTCGTGAAACGGATGAACGCGGAGGCGGCCCGGCTGGGGATGACCGGCACGACCTACACCGGGGCCAGCGGCTTCGAGGCCACGACCGTGTCCACCGCCGCCGACCAGCTCAAGCTGGCCCGCGAGGCGATGAAGGAGCCGGCGCTGCGGGCCACCGTGGCGCTGCGCAGCACCACGCTCCCGGGGCGGGCCGAACCGCTGCGGAACACCAACACGCTGCTCGACCGTCCCGGGGTGGTCGGCTTGAAGACCGGGTCGAGCACACCGGCGGGCGGCAACCTGATGTGGGCCCTGGAGGTCCCGGACGGCAAGGGCGGCCCGGGTCGCCGGCTCGTCTACGGCGTGGTGCTCGGGCAGCGCGCGGGCACCACGCCCACCGAGGGCCTGCGGGCGGCGCTGGAGAACAGCGGTCGGCTCGTCGACGCCCTGCGGCAGAAGCTGCCGGGTGCCCTGGCGGCGCTCGACGGCGGTCAGCGGGAGTGGGCGTGAGCGCGGGCAGCGGGGCGGCTCCGGTGGTGGTGGCGGCCTCCGGGCCCGGCCACCGCGGTCCGGCCCGTCGTCCGGGCCGTCGTCCGGCGCGGCAGGGGCGGCCGCGCGGGCGGCTGATCGTGGTGGCGGCCCTGTTCTGCGCCGCCCTGATGGCCCTGAACGCCCAACTGCCCAACGGCGTCGGCCATCTCGGCAGCCTCTGGCAGACGGTGCTGCCCTGGTCGGGCGTGGCCGTCGCGCTGCTGCTGCTCCTGGCGGCGGTCCGGCGGTCCGTCCTGGCGGCGGCCGCCGTCCTCGTCCCCGCCCTCGTCTGGACCGTGCTCTTCGCTCCCGCCCTCGTCGACAAGCGCGCCGGCGGCGGGGACTTCACCGTGGTCAGCCACAACGTCAACGAGGAGAACCCCGACCCGCGCCGGACGGCCCGCGCGCTGGCCGCCTCGGGCGCCGACGTGCTGGCGGTGGAGGAGCTGGCGAGCCGGGCGCAGGAGACCTACCGGCACGAACTGGCCGCCGCCTACCCCTACTCCGAGGTGCGGGGCGGCGTCGGGCTGTGGAGCAGGTACCCGCTGGAGGCGGTGGAGCCGGTGGAGATCATGCCCTGGACCAGGGCCCTGCGCGCCACCGTCCGGACCCCGAAGGGCCCGGTGGCCGTCTACGCGGCGCACCTCGCCTCGGTCCGGGTGCACCCGGCCGCCGGCTTCACCACGGCCCGCCGCAACGAGGCGGCCGCCAAGCTGGCCGAGGCCGTACGGGCCGAACGGCTCCCGCGGGTCGTCGTCCTGGGCGACTTCAACGGCTCGGTCGACGACTCCGCGCTGGACGCGCTCACCGGGCCGCTGCGGTCGGCGCAGCAGGAGGCGGGTGACGGCTTCGGCTTCACCTGGCCGGCGTCGTTCCCGGTGGTCCGGATCGACCAGATCCTGGTGAAGGGCATCACCCCGAGCTCGGCGTGGACCCTGCCCGACACCGGCAGCGACCACCGGCCGGTCGCCGCGACCCTGCGGCTGTGACCGGCCGCCGCCCGACCCCCGGCAAGCCGTCCGGCCGCCGCCCCGGTGGCGCCCCGGGCATCCTCGGTGCCCCGCCCCGTGCGGCTACGATCGGTCACCAGTGAGCTCGAACGAGCGCGAATCCCCAGGCCACGACACGGGAGAACTCTTGTCCGGAACCCGCGTACCCGACCCGGTCAGCGTGCTGGTCGTCGAAGACGACGCGGTCATCCGCCGCTCGGTCCAGCTGGCCCTGGAGCGCTACGGGTACCGGGTCGAGGTGACCGGGGACGGGCTCGACGGCCTGGAGGCCTTCCGGGCCGGGGCGCACGACGTGCTGATCCTGGACGTGATGCTGCCCGGCCTCGACGGCATCGGCCTGTGCCGGCGGATCCGCGAGGAGGGCCTCACCCCGATCCTGATGATGTCCGCGCGCGGCGACGCCCTCGACGTCGTGGCCGGACTGGAGGCCGGCGCCGACGACTACGTGGTCAAGCCCGTGGACATCCCCGTCCTGGTCGCCCGCATCCGCTCTCTGCTGCGCCGCGCCACCTTCCACCGGGAGCCGGCCGGGGAGCGCGCCCAGGAGCCCGCGCCGGAGCGCCCGCAGGACACCCGGCCCGGGCCGGACCTCCTCGTCCTCGGCGACCTGACCATCGACCTGCGCGGCCTGGACGTCCGGCTGGACGGTCGGGCCGTTCCCCTCACGCCCACCGAACTGCGCCTGCTGCTGGCCTTCGCCGAGAACCCCGGTACGGTCCTGGACCGCCGCCGCCTGCTGCGCGACGTCTGGGACTACGGCTGGGAGGGCGACACCCGGGTCGTCGACCTCTGCGTGGTGCGGCTGCGCAAGAAGATCGGCGCCGACCGCATCGAGACCGTCCGGGGCTTCGGCTACAAGCTCGTCCGGAGCTGACCGGATGACCGGGCGAACCCGCGACCCGCGCCGCCGTGAGCCGCGAACCCCCGACCCGCGCCGCCGCCGAGACCTGTGGCGCCTCAACCCGCGCTCCCTGCGCTGGAAGATCGCCGCCCTGGTCGCACTCGCCTGCTGCACGGTCGCCGCGACGATCGGCCTGCTCGTCCACCGGGCGACCGCGGAGCGCGGCGACCGGACCGGACGCGACCGCGCGATCGCCCAACTGAGCGCCGCCGAGAAGGAGTTCACCCGCACCGGCCGCCGCCCCGACCCCGCCGACCTCCAGCCCCCGGCCGACCTGCCCGGGCCGCTGGCGCACGCCGTCGCGAACCTGCGGACACCGGGGGAGTACGCGCTCTGGTACGACGTCAAAGCGCCCAACTGGTACTGGATGTGGGCGGCCGTACCCGTCGGCGACAACCAGGTCCTCACCGTCCGCGCCGACATGAGCGCCGAGGTGCGCAACCTCCAGCTGCTGGACCGGAACATGGTCAAGGCCGCCCTCGTCGCCCTGGCCGTGATCGTGCCCGTCACCGCGCTCGCGGCCGAGCAGATGAACCGGCGGCTGCGCCACGGCTCCCGGACGGCCCGCCGGATCGCCGACGGCGAGCTCGACGCCCGGATCGGCCGCCGGGGCCGCGCCCGTGACGAGATCACCGAGATGTCGGCGGCCGTGGACGAGATGGCCGGGACCCTGCAAGGGCGGCTGGCCGCGGAGAAGCGCTTCACCGCCGACGTCGCCCACGAACTGCGCACCCCGCTGATGGGCCTGGTCACGGCGGCCGGACTGCTGCCCGAGGACGACGAGGCGGCGGACCTGGTCCGGACCCAGGTCCGCACCCTGCGCGGCCTGGTCGAGGACCTGCTGGAGGTCTCCCGGCTCGACGCCGGGGCCGAGCGGGCCAGGCTCGACGAGGTCCCCCTCGGCGACCTCGTCGCCCACGCGATCGGGCAGGCGGGCGGCGACACCCGGTTCCGGCCGGCGGCCCCCGCCGTCGTCCGGACCGACCCGCGCCGGGTGGAGCGCATCGTCACCAACCTGGTGGCCAACGCCCACCGGCACGGCGCCGCCCCGGTCGAGGTCGCCGTCACGGGCAGCCGCGTCACGGTGCGCGACCACGGCCCCGGCTTCCCGGCCGACCTCCTCGCCCACGGGCCGCAGCGCTTCCGCACCGGCGCCGCCGAACGCGGCCAGGGCCACGGCCTCGGCCTCACCATCGCCGTCGGCCAGGCCGCCGTCCTCGGCGCCCGCCTGACCTTCACCAACGCCCCGGACGGCGGAGCCCTCGCCACCCTCGACCTCGCCACCCTCGACCTCGGCCACCCGGAGGGTCCGGACGCCCCGGAGGAGCGGGAACGCCCGGACGGCGTCTGAGGAGGTCAGGCCGGCTGCCAGGCCGCGTCGCCGAGGTGCGACAGCTCGTACGAGAAGATCGCCGCCTGGGTGCGGTGGTCGAGTTGCAGCTTCGTGAGCAGCCGGGACATGTACGTCCGCACCGAGGAGCCGGTGATCCGGAGGCGGTCGGAGATCTCGGCGTCGGTCAGTCCTCGGCCGAGCAGGCGCAGCACGTCCTTCTCCCGGGCGGTCAGTGCGCCGAGGAGCGGGATCCGGGACCAGTAGAGCGGCGGCTGGCGGTCACCGGCGCCGCCGGCCACGTCCCGCAGGGTCGACGGGGAGACGGCCGCGCCGCCGGAGGCGACGAGCCGGATCGCGTTGCGCAGCTGGCCGGGAGGCGTCGACTTGAGCAGCCAGCCGCGGATGCCGGCGGTCAGCACCCCACGGGCCGGTCGGCCGTCGGAGGCGGGCGTCAGCACGATGACCGGCGGTGGCTTGAGCGAGCCCTGCACCAGCCGGGCGGTGTGGTCGAGGGCCGAACCGGGCGACTCCACCCCGATCAGGACGACGTCGGGTCGGAAGTGGTGCACGCACGCGATGAGGTCGACGTCCGGCTTCCCCTCGAACACGACCACGAGGTCGCCGCGCTCGCCGAGCGCCTGGCGCAGGCCCGTTCGGAAGTCCGCCCGGTCGTCGACCAGGGCGACGCGGATCGGGCGCCGGCCGGGGGTCTCCCGGGCGACCGGGGGCCTGCGCCCGGCGAGTGCGGGCGGGGTGCCAGCCGGGCGGCGGGTCGTGCTGCGGTCGGTGGTCATGGGGCGACTGTCACTCCTTCGGACAGGGCGCGGCGCGGGCGGTCAGCCGCGTGCGTCGGGCCGGGAGGGGGCGGGGAGGTACTCCGGGATCCCCCGGCGCAGGTGGCGGTGGTCGGTGAAGAGGCGCCGGATCTCACGGTCCCCGTCGCGCAGGGCCCGGGCGGCGCGCTCGTTCCGGTACCAGGCCTTCCGGGTCCGTTCCCAGCGGACGCCGTCGTGGAGGACGCGGTCGCCGGGCGCGAAGGCGGCGGGTACGGCGGGGTAGGGGACCGGCGGCAGGTCGTCCGGATCGTGGCGTCGGTACGCGAGGACCGGGACACGGTGGCTGCCGCTGAGGCGGTGGGTCCGGGGGAACTGCCAGAAGGCGTCCGGCAGTTCGACGGCGTCGCCGCGGGTGGGGCCGGTGACGGTGCGGACGGTCTGCCGGACGTGGCTGCTGCCGATCCGGAAGACCTCCGTCACGACGGCCTCGCTGCCGGAGGCGGTGTGGACCGTCACGTCACCCTGGGACAGCCTGCGCGCGGGGAGGTTCATCACGCCGGACGGGCCCACCGGGAGGTCCGGGTGGCGTGCGGCGGGTGTCAGCCGCCAGCCGGACAGGTAGCCGGCGAGCGCCCGGGCCGCCGCCGCCGGGGTGGCGGGCAGCGGGACGACGTCCCGGAGGACGGTCCCGGTGGTTCCGGTGGTCCCGAGGTGGTGATCGGCGCGGGGCCGGGTCGGGCCGTCCGGGCCTTCACCGGGCGGCCGCGGACCCCGCCCGCTCCCGGGCCCTCCTCACAGCCCGGACCAGGGGCGGTGCGGGCTCCGTAACGCGACCGAAGCGATCACTGTTGCCGGTGGCAACACCCGGTTCCTACGGTGACTTCCGGCCGGAGTACGGTATCCGGCTGCTGGTTGCCGGCGGATGCGACCGGCGGTGCCACGGCACTCGTACGGGTGAGGGGGGCAACGATGGCGGGGACGGACAGGAGCCGGGTGCGGACGGTCTGCTCGTACTGCGGGGTCGGCTGCGGGATCGTGCTGGACCTGGAGCAGGACGCGGGCGGCCGCCGGACCGTCGCGAAGGTGTCCGGCGACAAGGCGCACCCCGCCAACGGCGGCCGACTGTGCACCAAGGGAGCGACGCACGCCGACCTGCTCGCCGCGCCCGGGCGACTGGAGACGGCCCTGATGCGCACCGCCCGCGGCCGGCCGCGGGAGCCCGTCGACGTGGAAGCGGCGGTGGCGGCGGTGGCCGACGGGCTGCGGGCGGTCCTGGACGAGCACGGCCCCGACGCGCTGTCCTTCTACGTCTCCGGGCAGATGAGCCTGGAGGCCCAGTACCTGGCGAACAAGCTGGCCAAGGGGTTCGTCCGGACCACCGGGATCGAGTCCAACTCCCGCCTGTGCATGGCCAGTGCGGGCAGCGGCTACAAGCTCTCGCTCGGCGCGGACGCCCCGCCCGGCTCGTACGCCGACTTCGACAGCGCGAACGCGTTCCTCGTCATCGGCGCCAACATGGCGGACTGCCACCCGATCCTCTTCCTGCGGATGGCGGACCGGATCAGGTCCGCCGGTGCGAAGCTCATCGTCGTCGACCCGCGCCGCAACGCCACCGCCGACCGGGCCGACCTGTTCCTGCAGATCAGGCCCGGCACCGACCTCGCCCTGCTGAACGGCCTGTTGCACCTGCTGGTCGAGAACGGGCACACCGACGAGGAGTTCATCGCCGAGCACACCGACGGCTGGGACGGCATGCCGGGTTTCCTGGCCGACTACCCGCCGGCCACCGTCGCCGGGATCACCGGCATCCCGGAGGAGGACATCCGCACCGCCGCCCGGTGGATCGGCGAGGCCGGCGACTGGATGAGCTGCTGGACCATGGGCCTCAACCAGTCCACCCACGGCACCTGGAACACCAACGCCCTGGTCAACCTGCACCTGGCCACCGGCGCGATCTGCCGGCCGGGAGCCGGCCCGCTCTCCCTGACCGGACAGCCCAATGCCATGGGCGGCCGCGAGATGGGGTACATGGGACCCGGCCTGCCCGGCCAGCGCTCCGTCCTCGTCGACGCCGACCGCGCCTTCGTCGAGGACCTCTGGGGCATCGCGGCGGGCACGCTGCGCGCCGAGACCGGGCGCGGCACGGTGGAGATGTTCGAGCGGATGGCCGCTGGGGAGATCAAGGCCTGCTGGATCATCTGCACCAACCCGGTCGCCTCGGTGGCCAACCGCAGGACCGTCATCGCCGGCCTGGAGGCCGCCGAACTCGTCATCACCCAGGACGTCTTCGCCGAGACCGAGACCAACGCGTACGCGGACGTGATCCTGCCCGGCACGCTGTGGGCGGAGTCCGACGGCGTGATGATCAACTCCGAACGCGGCCTGACCCTCGTGCCCGGCGTCGTCACCCCGCCCGGCCAGGCCACCGCGGACTGGCAGCTGATCGCCCGCGTCGCCTGCGCGATGGGCTTCGCCGACGCCTTCACCTACGCGAACTCCGAAGAGGTCTTCGAGGAGATCAAACAGGCCTGGAACCCGCACACCGGATGGGACGTGCGGGGCGTCACCTACGAGCGGCTGCGCCGGACGCCGGTGCAGTGGCCCGCCGCACCGGGCGGGCCCGACCGCAACCCGATCCGCTACCTCAACGACGGGATCAGCCAGGCCCTCCTGGAGCGGGAGGACGGCACCCGGCCGAGACTGAACTTCCCGACCGCGAACGGCCGCGCGCAGTTCTTCCCCCGACCGCACCTGCCGGCCGCCGAACTCCCCGACGACGACTACCCGTTCGTCCTCAACACCGGCCGGTTGCCACACCAGTGGCACACCCTCACCAAGACCGGCAAGGTCGCCAGGCTGAACAGGCTCGATCCGGGCCCGTTCGTCGAGATCCACCCCGAGGACGCCGCCGCGCTGGACGCCCGGGACGGGGACCGCATCGAGATCGCCTCCCGCCGCGGCCGGGCGGTGCTGCCCGCCGTCATCACCGACCGCGTCCGGCCGGGCAGCTGCTTCGCCCCGTTCCACTGGAACGACCTCTTCGGCGAGTACCTCGCCGTCAACGCCGTCACCAACGACGCCGTCGACCCGGTGTCCTTCCAGCCGGAGTTGAAGGCCTGCGCGGTGTCGATGCGGGTGGTTGCCGCTCCTGTTGCCGTTCCTGCTCCTGCTGCTGCTCCTGTTGCCGCTCCGGCCCCGGCTCCGGCTCCGGCTCCGGCGGTGGCCGGCAGCCCGGCCGCTGCCGTGCCGGCCCTCGCCGCGCTGCTCGGAATCGGCGACCTCACCCCGCCCGCCCTCACCGAACCGGAGCGCCGCTACCTGTCCGGCTACCTGTCCGGAATCGAACTCGCCCCGCCCGGCGGGGTTCCGGTGCTTCCCGGGGACGCCCCCCTCGGCCCGGCGACGGCACAGTGGGTCAACGGTCTGACGGCCGGGATGTTCTCGCGGACCGCTGCCCCGGTCGCGCCCGTCCCCGGGCCTGCCGCGCCGGTGCCCGAGACGTCGGTGCCCGAGGCGTCCGTGCCCGTCCCCGGCACGACCGCCGATCCGGCCCGGAGCCTCCTCGTCCTGTGGGCCTCGCAGACCGGCACCGCCGAGGAGTACGCCGCCACCGCCACCGCCGCCCTGGCCGAGGCCGGCCGCACCCCGGCCCTGCACGCCATGGCCGACGCCACCCCACGGCAACTCACCTCCGACACGGACCTGCTGATCATCACCAGCACGTTCGGCGACGGCGAGGCCCCGGACAACGGTGCCCGCTTCTGGCAGGACCTCGTCGCTCCGGGCGCTCCGCGCCTGGAGGGCGTGCGCTACTCCGTGCTGGCGTTCGGCGACTCCAGCTACGCCGACTTCTGCGGCCACGGCCGCCGACTGGACGAGCGCCTCGCCGAACTCGGGGCCACCCGCCTGCACCCGCGTACCGACTGCGAACCCGACGACGACGGGCCCGCCTCGCACTGGCTCGACGAGGTCACCGCCGCTCTCGCCAGGGCGGGCGCCGTGGTGGGGCCCGGTGGGGGAGTCCCGGCCGAGGTGGTGCCGACCGCCGCGCCCCCCTCCTCCGGCCCGGCCGGACCCGTCACGTACTCGAAGTCCGCCCCCTTCGCGACCCTCCTGATCGGCAATCGGGTGCTGAGCCGGTCCGGATCGCGCAAGGAGGTACGGCAGTTCGCCTTCGACACCCGCGGCGGTGAACTCGCCTACGAGGCCGGTGACGCCCTCGGTGTCTGGCCCTCGAACGGGGCCGCGCTCGTCTCCGAGTGGCTGGCCCTCACCGGTCTCGATCCCGAGGAGACCGTCCAGCTGCGCGGCGACGGAGGGATCCCCCTGGGCGAGGCCCTGCGGACCCGGCTCGACATCACCCGCCTCACCCCGGACCTGCTCGGGTTCGTCGCCGAGCGGACGGGGGACCGCCGGCTCAGACGGCTGCTGCGGCCCGGCAACACGGGCGAACTGGCCAAGTGGAGCTGGAGCCGGCAGGCCGCCGACGTCATCGGCGAGTTCCCCGTCCGGGCCTCCGCCGCGGAGTGGGCGGGCGTGCTCAAGCGGCTCCAGCCCCGGCTGTACTCGATATCCTCCAGCCCGCTGGTGCACCCGGGCGAAGTCCACCTCACGGTGTCCGTCGTCCGCTACACCAACGACCTCGGCCGCGATCGCGCGGGTGTCTGCTCCACCTACCTCGCGGACTGCGCCGACGACGGTCCGGTCCAGGTCTTCGTCCAGCCTTCCCGCCACTTCCGGCCGCCGACGGCCCCCACCACTCCGATGATCATGGTGGGCCCGGGGACCGGCGTCGCGCCGTTCATCGGGTTCCTGGAGGACCGGCGCGCCCGCGGCCACACCGGACCGAACTGGCTGTTCTTCGGCGAGCAGCGCGAAGCCACCGACTTCTACTACCGGGAGGAGTTGGAGGCGTACCGGGCATCCGGTCACCTGGACCGCCTCGACGTCGCGTTCTCGCGCGACCAGCGCAACAAGG
The DNA here is from genome assembly GCF_042896295.1 of Kitasatospora sp. NPDC001309. Taxonomy (NCBI): domain Bacteria; kingdom Bacillati; phylum Actinomycetota; class Actinomycetes; order Kitasatosporales; family Streptomycetaceae; genus Kitasatospora; species Kitasatospora sp. NPDC001309. The sequence continues at coordinate 160,974 of NZ_JBIAXC010000008.1, forward strand.
TCTACGTCCAGGACCGCATGCGCGAGCACGGCGCGCGCCTGTGGCGGTGGCTCCAGGACGGCGCCCACTTCTACGTCTGCGGCGACGCCGGCCGCATGGCCAAGGACGTCGACCGAGCCCTGCGGGAGATCGTCGCGGCCCACGGCGGCACGGACGAGGAGACGGCCGCCGCGTACGTCCGTCAACTCGCGACCGACAAGCGCTATGTCCGTGACGTCTACTGATCCCGCCGCGCCGGCCGTGCGGACCCGAACGCGGCGAACCCGACTGGATCGGAGCGGACCGGACCGGACCGAATCGGAACGGACCGGACCTGATCAGACCGAGAGCGAGATCTCGGTCGACTTGATCAGAGCGACGACGGGGGAGCCGGCGGCGAGGGCGAGGGCCTCCACGGCGTCCTTGGTGATGGCGGCGGTCAGCTCGCCGCCCTCGACGTCGACCTTGACCGAGCCCATGGCCCCGCCGGTGGCGACATCGGTGACGGTGCCCGCGATCTGGTTGCGGATCGAGATGCCCTCGACCCGGGTGGTCGCGAGGGAGATCTCGGTGGACTTCACGAGCGCCTTGACGGCCGTGCCCTCGGCGATGCCGAGGTCCTTCACGGCGTCGGTGGTGATCGCCGCGGTGATGTCCTGACCGCCGACCAGGCGGACCTTCACCGCGGACATGGCCTCGCCGGCCGTGACGGAGGTGACGGTGCCGGGGATCTGGTTGCGGATGCTCAGGCTCATGGACGTACGCCTCACTCGGGTCGGTCGTGGAAACCGCGGCTTTCGGGCCGCCACCGGCCACGCTAGCCGCGCCGATCACGCCCCGGAGGAAGCCCCTCGCATCCGCGAGGGCAAGGGGCGCGGAGGCGTCGCATTTCCCGTTCGGTCGAACGTCAGGAGAATTCGGGCTCTCGGGCCTCCCCTTTCAGAGCTTTCGGGGCTGCGGCCACGCCGCCGCCCCTGATAGGCGGCGGCGTGGCCGCGGGGCAGGGGCCTGACGGCGCCTCCCGGAGCCGCCGTCAGGCCCCGCCCAGCACCTCCACCAGCGCGGTCAGGAACTCCTCCGGCCGTTCCAACTGCACGCTGTGCCCGGCCCCTTCGACGGCGACCTCGCGCACCCGCCCGCCCGCGGCGGCGTAGCGGTCCAGGACGGCGCGGGTCTGCGCCACCATCGGCTGCGCCGGGCAGGTGTCGGCGCCGGGCCAGCCCGGGACGGCGCCGATCGCCCCCAGGTGGGCCAGGTCGAAGAGCGAGGTGTCGGAGACGATCACGTCGGCCGTGCCGCGGATCCACAGGACCGGCGGCTTCGGTTCGACCGACTCCAGGTCGTCGATCCGGAAGTGGGTCGGCGCCATCGAGTTGAGCACCCCGCGGTCGCCGGGCCGGAAGCCCGGCCAGGCCCCGCTCGGGCGGCTGTCGCCCGGGTAGTGGTCCTCGCCGGTCCGGGTGGTCAGCATCGCCGCCAGGTAGCGGTCCGGGTCCGGCAGCGGCTCGCTGACGTAGGCGGTGTTCAGCACGGAGAGCGGCGCGAACGGCGACCCGGAGCCCGTTTCGCCCTCGCCCAGCAGCCGGACGAACTCGGGTGCCGCGCCGCCGGCGCCCGATCCGGCCCCGTCGGGGGAGTTGAGCCGCCCGTCCACCCCGTGGGTACCGCCGAACCCGTAGGGGGAGACCGGATTGACCAGGGTGAGCGTACGGACCAGCTCCGGGCGGTCGCGCAGCAGTTGCAGCGCCACGCCGCCGCCCATGCTCCAGCCGACCAGGTGGACCGGGCCGAGGGCCAGCGCCCGGAGGTAGGACAGCAGGTCCTCGCTGTGGTCGCGCAGGCCCCGGGTGGCGTCCACCGGCAGCGGCTCGGTGCGGCCGAAGCCGCGCAGGTCGGGTGCCAGCGGGCGGTAGCGGTCGGGGAGCGCGGTCATGGTCGGGTGCCAGAAGGCGCCGGAGGAGACGTTCCCGTGCACCAGGACCACGGGTTCCCCGGTGCGGCCCTCGACCTCGGCGTGGTGCACGGTGAGCCGGTCGGTGGTGACCAGTCGTTCGGTGACCAGTCGCTCGGTGGTCGGTTGCTCGGTGGTCGGTTGCTCGGTCGTCGGTCGCTCGGTGGTCATCCGGATCGTCCTCAGTTCAGCCAGCCGGCGACCTGCGCGCCCGCGGCGCCGTCCCAGCCGAGTTGCAGGTGGTTGGCGAGGGGGATCAGCGCGGTGCCGCCGACGGTGCCGAAGCCGGTGGTGTCCAGCGCGCTGGACACGAACACCACGCCGTCGCTGGGCCCCCGGTTCTCGTTGAAGATCCCGACGATGCTCGGCGTCCCGCCGGCCAGGAGGTACGCCGTCACCGAGGAGGGCACTCCGGCCCGGTGCAGCGGGGCGATCAGCGAGCCGGCGTCGATCGCGGCCTGGATGCCGCCGCCGTCGGTGTAGAAGCCCTGCCCGCCGTAGTAGGTGGTGTACCAGTCCTGCTGGGTCTGGTCGACGCCGAACACCGAGTCCCAGCGTGCCAGCATCTGCCGCTGCCCCGGGTAGTCGTCGTAGCCGCCCGCCGCCGTGAAGGAGAACTCCGGGTGCGCGGTGTAGGTGCCGTAGCAGGTCATGCGCAGGTGCGGGGACGGGGCGTTGACCGCGCCGCCGCACTGCGGCCAGATCGAGAAGTCGTGCGCCCACCCGTGCGCGAACGGGTAGTCGTAGCCGCCGTTCGGGCCGCCGAGGGTGATCAGCTTGCGCACGTCGCCCGCGTACGGGCGGCCCCAGGAGGGCTTCACCGAGGAGACGTAGGCCCGCGCGGACATCTCGCCCTTGCTCCAGCCCACCACGTCGACCTGCGGGACGCCGAGCTTGGCGCGGATCAGCGCGACGGCGTCGCCGACCTCCTGGGCCTGCATCAGGTTGTCGCCCTGCTTGTGGGCGAACCCGATCGCGAACACCCGGTAGCCCCGCCCGGCGAGGTTCTGCATCAGCCCGGTGTTCGGGCAGGAGGCCGAGCCGCAGCCGTACCCGCCGGACTCGCCGGGGTTGGCCCAGGCCCGGTCCGGGTTGTCGTTGGCGCCGTGCACCAGCAGTACCGGGACCGGGTGCGCGCCGGTGTTCCAGCCGGGGGCCGAGTAGAGCAGGAAGCGGCCGGAGAAGGGCTGCTTGACGCCGCCGAAGAAGGTCAGCCGCTGCCCGTCCTGGTCGCCGCGGCCGTCCGGCGGGTACTGCTCCTGCCGGAAGCCGGCGGTGGTGTCGAGGTAGCGCTCCACGCGGTCCCAGCCGTTGGCGACGGTGCCGTAGGTCGCCTCCAGGCTCAGGTTGGCGGGCACCGCCGCCGCTGCCCGCCCCGCCGGGACGACCACGCCCACCAGCGCCAGGACGGTCGCGAGCAGCCAACCCGCGCCTCTGCGCCTGCCGCTGCCTCTCCTGCTTCTCCCCGAGCCGTGTTCCATGCCGCGTCCACTCCTCCGCATCGCGCCGCCGGTTCGCGACACCCTACGAACGCCGGAGTGCCCTCCCTATGGCGGCGACCCCTATCCCGGCTTCTCCGCTGTGGTCGCCGACCACATGGTCAGGACGCGAACCGGGGCGACCCGTCACGACGACACCCGGAGCCTCGCGCCGACCGGGTCCTCTGGTGTTCCGCCGCCCCGCCGGTGGGTTGCCGAGGGCCGACCGAACACTCCCGCAGATCAGGCGAGGAGCCAGTGGGCCAGGGCTGCGTCGTCCGATGTCTTGTAGCGCGGGTGGCGGCGGGCGTCCGGGTCTGCCGCCTCGAAGGAGCGGATCCTGTCGATGACGGTGTTCGGCCCGTCCCCCCGGGACAGCGCGGCGATGTGCGGCCAGGTGAGGAGGGCGTAGGAGTCGACGGCCTCGGTGATGCCGTCGGTGGCGAGGAGCAGGTCGGTCAGGCCGTCGGTCGGCCAGGTGGCGGTGATGGCGTTCTGGCCAGCCTCGGGGTCGGCTTCGGCGATCCAGTACCCGCCGGGGCGGTTGACCTGGGTGTTCTGGAAGTCCCGCAGTTCGCGCAGGATTTCGCGGTGGCGCTCGTCGAAACCGTGGCCGTCGCGGAGCCGGGACCGGTAGAGGGACGCCTGGGGCTGGGCGTCGACGAGGTGCGCGAGACGGTCGTCCCGGAGCTGCAGGAGGGTGCCGTCGCGGTGGATGGCGGTGATCGGACTGTCGCCGAGGACGGCGACGTCGACCTGGTGGTCCGCGAGGCGGGCGACGGCGACGGTCGCGGCCGGGGAGCGCCCGGGAATCAGGTGGTGGTCGCGGGCGAGGCCGCCGATGGCGGCGGTGAGGACGTCTCGAAGGTCGGCGCGGGGTGTTCGGGTCAGCAGGTCGGCGATCCGCTCGCCGAGGGCGCCGGCGTACCAGCCGCCGCGTGGCTGCTCGTCGGTGACGGTGCTGACGCCGTCCAGGACGACCAGGGCGTGGTCGAGCACCACGATCCGGTCCTCGGTGGGGCGGTTGTCCTGTCCGGCGCGCTCGCCCGTGCGGACGACGGGCACGGTGGAGGTGGTCGACATCGGGGGTGTCCTTCGCGGGTGTGGAAGCGGTGGTCGGAGCTCAGGCGGTGTGCAGGGCCGTGGTGATGATGGCCCGGGCGTCGTCTCCGTACACGGCGGACTCGTGAAGCCGGTCGAAGGCCCGGTGGAAGATCTGGACACGGTCGCCGGTGATCGTCTCGCCCCCTCGGTAGCCCTCGACTTCGACTCGGGTGCCGTCGAAGATCCCGAATCCGTCGCCGGGGTAGACAGCGAGCCGCGCGCGGGTGGGGATGATGCCGAGGGCGAGGCCGGGCAACGCCAGGGCCTCCAGGAGGTGTTCGAGCTGGGCCCGCATGACCTCTGGGCCGCCGATGCCGGTGCGCAGCGCCTGCTCACCGAGCAGGACGTGGAAGGTGCGTCCGCCGACGCCGAAGTACTGGGCGCGGGCGACGCGCTCGGCGGCACCGGCCTCGATGTCCCGCGGGATGCCGTGCAGGTCGACGACGAGGCGCAGGACCTCCTCGGCGTAGGCGCGGGTCTGCAGGTTTCCCCAGACGAGGGCGGGGCTGTAGCCGTGGTAGTGCGTGGTCTGCTCGACGAGTCGGCGGAACTCGGCCTGGGTCGGGCCGGTCCCCTGCTGGAGAAGAGCCGGCCAGTCGATGGCGGCCGGGGCGGTGGCGGTGAGGTCCGGGGTGGGGAGGGTGGCGTCGGACATGCGGTTCCTCCTGGGAACGGGCTGCGGTGCGGGGCCTGCTGGACTGGTTTTCCCCGCCCGGCGCACGCACGCGCCGGGCGGGGACGGCGAACGCGGGGTCAGCGAGCGGGCTGCGACGGCTCGGCGCCGTCGGAGCCGCCGGCGAGGGGGATGGTCGCGACGGGCTCCCAGGACAGCTCCCAGGCCGACTCGCCACCCGGACGTGGGAACTGCTGGAATGTCACGTCGAGCAGCTGGAGCGCGCTGAAGCGAACGGAGGCGTGGCTGGGCGAGATCTTCCGCAGGGCCGTCTGCAGCGCGTCGGAGGACACCTCGGCCCAGGCGTAGCCGAGCGAGATGTGGTGCCGGCCGCCGTTGTGGAGCAGCGCGCCGGGCCCGCGGACCTCGCGAATCGCATCGCGGACCCGCTCGCGCAGGTCGACCAGGCTCTCATCGGGACCGAGGTCCAGGAAGGCCCCGGCTCGGTTGGCGATCGGGGAGCCGGCCGTGACCTCCAGCGGGCCGGTGAAGGCCAGGTGCGTGTGGAGGGCTGCTACCAGGTCGTCGCGTTCCTCCGGGGCGATCTTGTCGGCGGTGGTGTCGGCGACCATCTCGATGGTGCAGTGCAGCGTGCCGTCGCCGAGCGGCGTGATCGGGTAGGGGCTCATCGCCTCCCGGCACTCGTCGACCAGCCGGGCCAGGGCGAGGTCGGACTGCAGGTCCGGAACGGCGTAGACGTGCAGGACGCGGGCGCCGTCGGGCCACGGCGCGCCCTGGAACTTCGGAACGAACTTCTCCACGATCGCTTCTCCGTCACGTTGGTGCGGCAGCCGTTACGCGTGGGGCGGCGCGGCCTCGCCGCTGCTGGGTCAGGACTGGCCGAGACGCAAACGGCGGGCGCGCTCGAAGGCGTAGCAGGGGGCTGGAGCGGGGTGCTGGCGTTCCCACACCGGCCACACGCTGGAGACAGTGGCGTTGGTGCGGATTCCGGGCCGGATCCGGCGGCCGAGGTCGGAGGCGAGGCGGTCCGAGCGGGCGGCGAGTTCGGGGGTGTCGGTGTCCTGGACACCGTAGCCGCACGACATGTGCCACCAGAAGTGCGTCTCGGCGGGCGGGAGTTCCGGGCCGGCGGCGGTGAGCTCGGCCCGGATCAGGGCGGCCACCTCCCGGACGTGCTCAGGCTCCGATCAGGTCGAGGTAGTGGGCGACGTACGGCGGGGTCTTGAGTGCGGCGACCTCGGAGAACGGCACCCAGGCGATGCCCACCCCTTCGTCGCCGAGCCGGATCGCGTCCTTCGGGCCGGTGTACACCGCGTGCAGGACGCGAGTCATCGCCGAGACGTGCTCGTGGCGGGGGCCGGGCAGCTCCCGGACGTCGGTGATGGTGATCCCGGCTTCCTCGAACACCTCCCGGGTCGCGGTCTCGCGCGGCGTCTCGTCGTGCTCACGCCACCCGCCGATCGGGGTCCGGTACCCCGGCCAGGCGATGCCCTCCTTGTCGTCCCGGTGGTGCACCAGCAGCTCGCCGTCCGGGGTGGTGACGAACACCACGACGCCCTCGAAGTCCTGGTGCGCCGGGGTCGGCCGCTCGATGTAGAGCACCCGACCGGAGCGGGCGGCGCGCAGCACCTGGAGCAGGTCCCGGTACTCCTGCGGCGTCATGAAGTGACGCCAGGTGTAGTCCGTCTCGAAGCGGAACTCGCAGTGCTCGGCCGGGTCGAGGACGATGCGGGCCTGCTGCTGATCGGTGAGCGTGCCGCCGTCGAAGACCCAGCCGATCGACGGCACGGGGCGGACGTGGTCGGCCTGCTGGTGGATGACGGCGATCAGCCGCTGTCGGCCGACCGGGTCCGGGTTCTCGGCGAGCAGGTCGAGGCCGATCTCCTCACGGGCCTCGCGCAGCGCGGTGTGGAACGGGGACTCGCCGGGTTCGGAGTTCCCGCCCGGCCAGTCCCAGCGTTCGGTGTCCACGGAGTTGCGCATCCCGAGGACGCGGCCCTCGTGGTCGCGCACCAGGAAGCAGGCCCAGGTCATCGGCCGGTCGATCGTGGCCAGGTAGCGGCTGGCGGGCTGCCACCCCGCGGCGAGGCGGTGGGTGAGCCAGGCGATCACCTCGCGGTAGCCGTCGCTGGTCGGCGGCAGCTCGTCCGGGCGGAACCAGCCGAAGGCGTCGTACTCGGAGAGGGTCACCGCGGTCTCGTCCGGGACCGTGCAGGTGAAGACGAACTGACGGGTCAGGCGGCCTCGGGTGTCGACGAAGTCCAGGGCCCGGACGTATTCGATGTCGGAGCAGTGGAGGCCGGTCTCCTCTGCCAGCTCCCGGATCGCCCCGTCCCGGGGGTCCTCGCCGTCGTTCAGCCCGCCGGCCGGATAGTCCCACAGGCCGGGCAGCACGTCGTCCTGCTTGCGGCGCAGCATCAGGATGCGGCCCTGCGGGTCGCGCACCACGGTTCCGGCCGCGAGCTTCTGGATGCCTTCGGTCAGGGCCTGTTCGGCGAGCAGCTTGTACGAGATCATGCGGTGGTCTCCTCCTTCGTACGGTTCCAGTCGCCCCAGGCTGTGACCGGCTGCCCGGCCAGGGTCTCGGCGACCTGCCAGAGCTTCCCTGAGCGGGAGCCCTTCACAAGGACGACGTCGCCGGGGCGTACCTCGCTCTGGAGCCAGGCGACGAACGGGCGCGGGCAGTGGCCAACACGCCGGCCTTGCGGCCGGAGATGAGTTCGGCGTCGCTCTCGGGCGGCAGGTACTCCATCATCTCGGCTTCGTCCTCGGCCGTCAGGTCGAGCTGCTGCGTGCTGCTCAAGCGGTGCCCTCCCAGCCCTCGGTCTTGGTGCGGATGGTGCGCAGGTGCTCGGTGAGGAACCATTCGGGGTCGCCGTTGAGCATGCAGAGCGTGACGAGGGCGGTGAGGGCGGTGTCGCACGCCTCGGCGCGCACGTGGTCCCAGGTGTGGGAGTGGCCCTTGTTCGGGCTGACCCCGAGCGCTCCGATGATGGCCTGGGCGAGTTCGCCGGCCTCCTCCTGGACCTTGAGTCCTTGCAGCATCCGGAGCTTTTCGGGATCGTCCTTGAAGCGCGAATTCAGCTTATTGGCAACCAAGTTGGCAACTTGCAGCAGCTCTTCCATGGGGGTTGATCCTGCTCCCTGTTCGATTTCGCATCCAAGCGCCGGGAGGTTCCCGGCGGTTCTCGGCGAGCCCGGGTCGAAGACCCCGAAGAGCACGTTTTCGATTCGGGTCGGGCCGCTCACCGCGAGGTCGGGTCCTCCTGAGGCTGGGGGTGGCCGGGCAGGCCGGGGCGGTCGGATCAGGGTGGAGCGTGTCGAGGCCGGGCGCCGGGCTGCCGTTCACCACCGGGACGGCTGCCAGCTCCACCAGGTCCGGCGGCTGGGCGTCGTTGCCCTCCACGTCCACGGCGACAACTCGGGGCCAAGTGCTGTAGTCCATGCGTTCCCCACGGGCGCCGGTCATGTCTGGACGAGCTCCCGCCTTCCGGAGGCGGCGTCGAATCCGTGGGTGGAGAACGCGCGCCCGCCAGCCAGGTGCGCTTCCACCGCGGCCTTGGAGGTCGGGAACATCGGACTGAGCATGACGTCGGAGGCGGGGTGCCAGCGCACCTCCAGGTGTTCGTCCGGCTCGACGTCGGCCAGCTCGCCCGTGAACTCGCTGGTGGCGAAGACGAAGAGGACGAACCCGCCGTGCTTCCGCCGAAGGAGCAGGATCCGGCCGCGGTCGCGGATCAGGCACCCGGCGCCGAAGCGCTCGATGCCGTCACGAGCAGCATCCTCCACGGGGGCCAGGACGGACGGCGGGACGTTGCGGCACATACGCTGCTCCTCGGGTCCGGACCGCTCGGGTTGAGCTGGGCCGATACGAGCTGAGCCCTTCATGTGCGTCCTGGCGTCATGATGGGTCATCAGGGATCACGTGTGGCAGCCGCGATGGGCCCTGATCTGGCGGGATTTGGGCTGATGGACACCAGTCGGACGCCCTTTCGATCACTGAGGATCAAGTGGGTTCAGAGCCATCGGGTGTTGCGATCTTCGTGGAGCGATGCGCCTCCCCTGGTGTTCCGCCGCCCCGCCGGTAACATGAGTACCCCTCACGTTTCCGTCGTGTTCGCGCCAGGAGGCTGTCATGCCGGACCGCTACGACCTGCCGGCGGGGTTCCGCTGGGGTGCCGCCACCGCCGCCTACCAGATCGAGGGGGCGGTGGCGGAGGACGGCCGCGGCCCGTCCGTCTGGGACACCTTCACCGCCCGCCCCGGGGTCGTCCGCGACGGCCACACCGGCGCGGTCGCCTGCGACCACTACCACCGCTACCCCGAGGACATCGCCCTGATGAAGGGCCTCGGCCTCGACGGCTACCGCTTCTCCCTCGCCTGGTCGCGGATCCTGCCCACCGGCAGCGGGCCCGTGAACCCCGCCGGACTCGCCTTCTACGACCGCCTGGTGGACGCGCTGCTGGAAGCGGGCATCACCCCCCTCCCCACCCTCTTCCACTGGGACCTCCCGCAAGCCCTGGAGGACCACGGCGGCTGGCTCAATCGCGACACCGCCCACCACTTCGCCGACTACGCCGCCGTCGTCACCGACCGCCTCGGCGACCGCGTCCCCACCTGGATCACCCTCAACGAGCCCTTCGTCCACACCGTCTTCGGCTACGCCCTCGGCACCCACGCCCCCGGCCGCACCCTGATGTTCGAGGCCCTCCCGGCCGCCCACCACCAGCTCCTCGCCCACGGGTTGGCCGCCTCCGTCCTCCATGACCGCGGCCTGGAGGTGATGCTCTCCAACAACCTCACCCCGGTCGAGCCGGCCACCTCCTCACCCGAGGACGCGGCCGCCGCCGCGGCCTACGACGCCCTGCACAACCGCCTGTTCGCCGACCCCGTCCTCCTCGGCCGCTATCCCGACCTCTCCGCCCTCGGCGTCCCCGACGACATCTTCGGCGCCGTCCACCCCGGCGACCTCGACCTCATCCACACCCCCGGCCTCGACGCCCTCGGCCTCAACTTCTACAACCCCACCCGCGTCGCCGCCCCCACCGCCCCCGGCCTCCCCTTCGACCTCGTCGACATCCCCGAAGCCCCCCACACCGCCTTCGGCTGGCCCGTCGTCCCTGACGCCCTCCGCCAACTCCTCCTCCACCTGCGGGACTTCTACGGCAAGGCCCTCCCGCCCATCACCATCACCGAGAACGGCTGCTCCACCGCCGAGGACCTCGACGACACCTTCCGCATCGACTACCTCGCCACCCACCTCGACGCCCTCGCCGCCGCCACCGCCGAAGGCCTCGACATCCGCGGCTACTACACCTGGTCCCTCCTCGACAACTTCGAATGGGCCGAGGGGTTCGGTCAGCGCTTCGGCCTCGTCCACGTCGACTTCGAGACCCAGCGCCGCACCCCGAGGGCCTCGTACGCCTGGTACCGCGACCTCATCGCCGCCCACCGGAGGCGGTCCACCACGTAGGTGGGCCGATCCTTCCCGTCACCTTGCTGTGGCGAAGTGGCTCCGTGACCGCCGCCCTGACCGGCTGGGCTGACTCGTCCTCCGCCGCCGGCGCGGGTGAGAGGCGGCGGTCGGCCGGAGCGCCGCTGTGCCGGCGCCTACAGCCGGCGGAACACGGAGATCAGGGTTTCGATCTCCTGTGCGGAGAGCTTGTCGGTGAGGTGGCGGCGTACTGCGGTGTCCAGGCCGGGGTGTACGGCGGTGATGGCCGCCCGTCCGGAGTCGGTGAGGGCGACGGTGACGCCGCCGGCGCGTTCGCGGGTGACGAGTCCGCGTTTGCCCATGCGGGTGAGCTGGTGGGAGACGCGCGTGCGGTCCCAGCCGAGTGACGCGGCGAGCTCGCTCTGGCGCAGGCTGCCTCCCGCCTTGTTGAGGTCGGCGAGGATCGTCAGGTCCGGTTCGGACAGGCCCGCCGCCTCGGCGGTGTCCGCGATCACGCGGGCGCGGACGACCTCGTGGGCGCGTTTGAAGGCGCTCCAGAAATCGACGGGCCCGCCCATGGCGTCGGTCGTGGCCTCGTCCGGAGCGGCGGCCTCCGCGTTCGGTGTTGACATATCAACGCGCCTCTTCCTAGTGTTGAGATGTCAACGCTAGCAGTCGGCTGCGCCCTCGGCAGCCCCTGTCGGCCGCGTCCATCCTTCCCGCCCCGCAGGAGGCACCGTGCAAACCCGACCCCTTGGAGCCGGCGGCCCGCAGGTCCCCCCGCTCGCACTGGGCTGCGCCGGCATGTCCGACCACACGGCCCCCGCCGACGAGGCCGACGCCATCGCCACGATCCGCACGGCCCTCGACGCCGGCGTCACCCTCCTCGACACCGCCGATTTCTACGGCATGGGCCACAACGAGGACCTCATCCGCCGTGCCCTGCGTGCCGGCGATCGCGGAAAGGCGCTGCTGAGCGTCAAGTTCGGCGCTCTGCGCGGCCCCGACGGATCCTTCGTCGGCATCGAGGGCCGTCCCGCCCACGTGAAGAACGCGCTCGCCTACTCGCTGCGCCGCCTCGGCGCCGACCACGTCGACATCTACCGCGCCGCCCGCCTCGCCCCCGACACCCCGGTCGAGGACACCATCGGCGCCCTCTCCGAGCTGGTCCAGGCCGGGTACGTGCGGCACATCGGGCTCTCCGAGGTGGGGCCCGAGACCATCCGCCGTGCCCATGCCGTTCACCCGATCTGCGATGTTCAGATCGAATACTCCCTGTTCAGCCGTGGTCCCGAGGCCAACGGCATCCTGGACACCTGCCGCGAGTCGGGGATCGGCGTCACCGCCTACGGGGTCCTCGCGCACGGCCTGCTCACCGGCACGTACCGGCAACCCGCCGGAGGCGACCCGCGCGCCCACTGGCTGCCCCGATTCCACCCCGACAACCTTGCCGCGAATCTCACCCTCGTCGAACGGTTGCGGCCTCTCGCCGACGCGCGCGGCATCAGCGTCGCGCAACTCGCCACCGCCTGGGTCATCGCCCGGAGCCGCGAGCGCGGCACCGTCGTGGCCGTCCTGGGCGCCCGGCGACCCCACCGCGTCGCGGAGGCCCTGGCCGCAGCCGACGTCGCCCTGACCGACGCGGACCTCCGCGCGATCGACGAGGCCGTCCCAGCCGATGCGGTGGCCGGAACCCGCTACGCCGCGCCCCTCATGGCGCTGCTGGACTCCGAACGCGGCCCGGATCCGTCGGCAAGCGCACGGAACTGACCGCCGACGGCCGACCGGACTCCCGTGCCCACCGGGCGCGGATCTCCGCCCCATCCACCCACAGAACAGGCTGCGCATCGTGAACACCTCTGCGTCACCGCTCACCGAGCTGGTCCGGTCCGAGAAGCCGATCGGAGTAGGGATCATCGGCCTCGGGGCGCACGGCAGTTGGGCCGAACGCTCCCACCTGCCGGCGCTGCGGGCCGTCCCGGGGTACGAGTTGAAGGCCCTGAGTACGAGTTCGAAGCAGTCGGCGGAGCGTTCCGGACAGAAGCACGGCGTCTCCCGAACCTTCGGGACGGCGGCCGAACTGGTCGCCTGCGAGGAGGTGGACCTCGTGGTCGTGGCGGTGAAGGTGCCGCACCACCGGGAACTGGTGCGGACGGCGCTGAGCGCGGGCAAGAGCGTGCTGTGCGAGTGGCCCTTGGGCAACGGGCTCGCGGAGGCCGAGGAGATGGCGCGGGAAGCGCGCAGCCGCGCTGTGCCGACCGTCGTCGGACTCCAGGCGCGGTCGCATCCGGCCCTCGCGTACGCACGGGATCTGGTGGCCGACGGCTACGTGGGGGAGGTGCTGTCGACGACGGTCGTCGGCTCCGGCGGTGCCTGGGGCGCCACCGTCGGCCCCGGCGATCACTACGTGCTCGACGCCGCCAACGGCGCAACACTGCTGACCATTCCTTTCGGCCACACCCTCGACGGACTCGCGTCCGTCCTGGGGGAGCCCGAGGGGCTGCGGATCCGACTGGCGTCGCGGCGTACGTCGGCCATGGACACCGAGAGCGGACAGCCCGTGCCCATGACCGCCGCTGACCAGGTGGTGGCCTCGGGACGGCTGCCGGGCGGCGCGGTGGTCACCTTCCACTACCGCGGAGGCATGTCCCGGGGCACCAACTTCCGCTGGGAGATCAACGGCACCGAGGGCGACCTCGTCCTCACCGCCCCGGTCGGCCATCCCCAGCTCAGCCCGGTCGCCCTCGAAGGCGGCCGCGGAACCTCCCCCGGACTCGCTCCCCTGCCGGTGCCGGAGTCGTACGTTCGCGTCCCGCACCTCGATCCCCGAGCCGACGCGCCGCTCTACGCGGTCGCTCACGCCTACCAGAAGTTCCTGGACGACCTGCGCGAGGGTACGTCGGCGGTACCCGATTTCGCGCACGGCGCCGCCCGGCACCGCAGCATCGAATCCGCCGTGACGACAGACCGACCTGACGTGCTGACCTGACGTGCTGATCTCACCTGCGCCCGCGGTCCGCTGTGGTGACCACCGCTGTGGCGACTACCCGACCGCCGCCGGGGAGCGGGGTGCTTCGGCGGCGGTGTGCGGCTGGTAGAAGTCGGTGTGTCCTTCGACGTGGAGGTGGGGCAGGCGGCGGTCCAGCCAGCCGGGCAGCCACCAGTTGCCGCGGCCGAGCAGGTGCATCACGGCCGGTACCAGCAGCAGTCGGACCAGCGTGGCGTCGATCAGGATGGCCGACCCCATGCCTACGCCGATGACCTTGATCGGCAGGTCGGGCGCCGGGACGAAGGCCGCGAACACGGCGACCATGATGGCCGCCGCCGCGGTGATCACCCGCGCGGTGCCCGCCAGTCCGCTGACGATGGACTCCGCGTTGTCGTCGGTGCGCAGCCAGGCCTCACGCATCCGGCTCACCAGGAAGACCTCGTAGTCCATCGAGAGGCCGAACAGGACGGCGAAGGTCAGCACCGGGACGAAGGCCGGCAGCGGGGTGGGGCTGTCGATGCCGATCAACCGGCCGGCGGTGCCGCCTTCGAGGACGAGGGCGACCACGCCGTACGCGGCGCCGACGGAGAGCAGGTTCATCACCGCGGCCTTGAGGGCGACGGCGAGGCTGCGGAAGGCGACCAGGAGCAGGAGCATCGACACCGTGACCACGCCGCCGACGAGCAGCGGGATGCGGCCGGCGATGTTGTCGGTGCTGTCGATCGCGGCGGCGGTCGCCCCGCCGACGTGCACCCGGACGCCGGGGCCGACCGCGGCCGGGATGACGTGATCGCGGAGGTCGCGGACCAGGGTCTTGGTGGCGCCGGACTGCGGACCGCTGTCCGGGACGACGGTGAGCAGCAGCGAGCGGCCGTCGGCGCCGGGCACCGGCGGGCTCACGGCCGTGACGCCGGGCACCGCCTTCAGCGCGGCGGGCAGCGAGGCCGTCGCGTCGGCGGGGGTGCCCGGCGCCGACTCGGCGACCAGGACCAGCGGTCCGTTGCTGCCCGGTCCGAATCCGGCGGCCACCGTGTCGTACGCCAGCCGGTTCGAGCGCCCGGCGGGGTCGTTGCCCGCGTCGGGGAAGCCGAAGCGCACGCCGAGGAACGGCGCCGCGAGCGCCAGCAGGACGACGACCCCGGTGACGGCGCCGAGGACGCGGTGACGTTCGACGAGCCTGCTCCAGCGCAGCCAGCCGGCGCCCACCGGGCTCCCGCCCCGGGCGGCGCGGCGCCGGGGCACGGGCAGCCGGAGGCGCTCGACGTGGCGGCCGAGGTAGCCGAGCAGGGCGGGGAAGAGGGTGGCGGACGCGGCGATCACGACGAGCACGGAGAGGATCGCCGAGACCGCGGCGCCGCGCATGAACGACAGGCCCATCGCGAACAGCCCGAGCATGCTGACCACCACGGTCATCCCGGCGACCACCACCGCGCGGCCCGCGGTGTCCAGCGCGGCGACCGTGGCGGCCTCGGGGTCGAGTCCCTCGGCGCGCCACTCGCGGAACCGGGTGACCAGCAGCAGCGCGTAGTCGATGCCGACACCGATCCCCAGCATCGCGGCGAGCGAGGTCGACCAGTCCGGGACCGGCATGATCGCGGCGAGGACCGGCAGCAGGGCGCTGCTGACCGCGAGCCCACCGAGCGCGGTGAGCATCGGCAGGCCGGCGGCCACGACCGAGCCGAAGGTGATCACCAGGATCACGGCGGCGGCCGCGATGCCGATGGCCTCCGAGCCGATCGCGCCCTGCTCGGCCTGCTGGACCGCCATGCCGCCGAGGTGGACGCGAACGCCGCCGTCGACGGAGCGGGCGAGGTCGAGCAGCCGCTGGGTGTCCGCCTTCGGCATGTCGGGGGCGACGGCGACGTCCAGGCGGATCTGCCCGAGGGCGGTGCGGCCGTCGGCCGACACCCTGCCGCGCGGGCCGTACGGGTCGTCGATGCCGTTGACGTGCGGCACCTGGGCCATCCGGGCGAGCAGGTCCTTGACCCGGTCGCGGGTGGCGGCGTCGGTCACGCTGCCGTCGGTGGTCAGTACCAGGCTGATCGACTCACCGCCCAGCCCGGGGAAGTCCCGTGCCAGCAGCTGCTGGGCCTGCTGGGAGTCCGAGCCGGGCGCGGTGTAATCCGCGCTGTACTTGCCGCCGAGGCCGGCCGAGAGGCCGAAGGCCGCGCCGGCGGCGAGCAGCCAGAGCAGCACCGTGCGGCCCCGGTTGCGGAAGCTCCAACCGGCTATTCGGCCGAGCGGGCCGGGCCTGTGCGGCCCGTTCCCCCCGGCGGCCGTCCGCCGGTCCTCGCGCGGTCCCTGGGACATAGTGGTCCTCCGTGCGTCGTCAGGGGCGCGGCCCCCGGCAGAGCGTTACGCTTCATAACGGGTCTTATGAAGCGTAACGTTTCCTTCGACGGGTACGGATTGTCAATGCGGTGACCGGTGCAGCGAGCCGATGGAGATGTGATGACGGGTGGGGCGACCGAGGAGGGCGGGGGGCGGAGCCGCCGTGAGCGGCTGCGCGCCGACACCGTGGAGGAGATCAAGCACACGGCCCTGGGCCTGATCGTCGAGCGCGGCGCGGCGAACCTCCGCTTCACCGACATCGCCCGCGTCATGGGGATGACCCCGCCCGCGCTGTACCGCTACTTCGCCGACCGGGACGAGCTGCTCACCGCCCTGGTCGCCGACTCGTACGACAGCCTGTCGGACGCGTTGGCGGCGACCGGCGGGACCGTGCCGCCGGACGACCTGGACGGACGCTTCGTGGCCACCTGCACCGGCTACCGCACCTGGGCGCAGCGGAATCCGGAGCGCTTCGCCCTCATCTTCGGCTCCCCCGTGCCCGGGTACGCGGCCCCGCCGGACGGACCGACCGTGGTGGCCGCCCGGCGGGCGATGGAGCACATGGCCGAACTCGTCGCCGACACGGCCGAGCGCGGCCGGCTCGGCAGCCCACTGGTGCCGGACGCTGGGGAGGCCCTGATGCTGGCCTGGGCCACCGTGCACGGCTTCGTCGCCCTGGAGGCGCACGGCCACTTCCACGCGCTCGACCAGGACGCGCGGGACCGCCTCTTCGCGGTCCAGGCGGGCGTCGCCGCGCGCACCGCGGGCCTGTCGCCGGCCGCGGACCGGTGGTGACCAGGGCCCGCGCGGCGGACGGTCACAGCCGCCGCTGACGTATCGCCACCCGTCCGACGGGTGTCCCGGTCGATCCTCGGTGGGCCCCGGCGGCGGCGGGCACCGCGCGTGGCGCGGCCGAACGGGCGAATCCCACCCGCTGACGGGCGGTGACCGAACGTACGGCTCGACACCGGTCGGCCACGGAGTGTAGCCATACAGTGCTTCGGCCGGTGTGGTGCACGTGGGGCGGGAGAGGGACCGGTGGCCCGTGCGGTCGGGACGGGGCGCCGGGCAGGATGGGGTGCGGCAGGGAGGTGGGCGGATGAGAGGGCTCGGCGTCGGCGGTGCCGGGGTTGCCGCGGCCCTCGCGGCCGCCGGGACCACGCTGGTGTGCGTGGCGGCCTGGTCGCTCCTCGCGCTGACCCACCCCGGGGTCGGGGGCGTCAGCGACCAGTACCTCTACAACGGCGTCTGGGTGGCGGTCGGCCTGGCGTTCACGCTCGCCGGCCTGTTCCTGGTGGTGAACCGGAACGGCCAGGCCCTGGGGGCGCTGCTGCTGTTCGCCGGTCTGCTGCAGTCCTTGCGCATGGTGACGCTGCTGGCGGCCGCGTTGGCCGGAGCCGGACCGACGGCCGTCGCGGTGGTCGCGGGGGTGATGCTGGCCGCCGACATCGCCAACGCCTCCGTGGTGATCGGCTTCCCGCTCTGGCTTCCCGACGGCAGGTTGCTCGGCGGGGCCTGGCGCGGCATCACCGCCTCGGTGGCCGCCTGGAGCGCCCTGCTCGCCTTCGGCAACACCGCCCAGGTGCCCGCGTGGTACGGCCTGCCCAACCCGCTCCACCACACCGCGCTGTTCGCCTGGCTGGACGGGTGGCTCAGCCCGTACGCCGTCAGGGAGTTCGCCGCGACCCTGGTGTTCACCCTGACGGTGGCCGCGGTCCGCTGCTGGCGCCTGCCCGGACCGCACCCGTACCTGCGGGCGGTGATCGCCGCCTACCTGCTCTGGTGCGTGCTGGCCGTCGTCCCGCACTTCGTCGGCGAGTGGCTGCCCTACGCGGTCGTCGTGGCGGGTGAGGCCGCCTGGATGCTGGTGCCGATGGCCGCCTTCCGCCGTGACCGCCAACTCTCGCTGGACCGGGCCACCCGGCGCTACCTGGCGGCGTTCGCGTTCTGCGCGCTGCTGTTCGTCGGCGCCCTGCTCACCGCCTGCCTGACGTACCGCCTGCTGCCCACCGCCGGGCCCGGCGCGCGTTGGTGGCAGGTGGTGGCGGCCGGGGCCGTGGGTGCGCTGCTGCGGCCCACCGCCCGGGCGGTGGGCCGCGCCGTGGACCGGTACTACTACGGCGAGCGGGCCCACCCGTACCAGCTGGTCCGGCAGCTGGCGGAGCGGATGAGCCATGCCGTCGACCCGGCGGACGCGCCGCCGCTGCTCTGCCGGACGGTGGTGCAGGCCCTCGGGCTGCCGGCCGCCGTGGTCCGGGTGCGGACCCGGAGCGGGCCGCGGGAGCTGGCCCGGCTCGGGACGGTCGAGCCGCCCGGCGTCCGCTTCCCCCTCACCTACGAGGGCGCCGAGATCGGCGAGCTGCTGGTGCCGCCCCGCCTCGGGCAGTCCGAGCTGGACCGGCAGGACCGCGAGGTGCTGGGCCTCCTCGCGGACCAGGCATCGCCCGCGATCGCTTCGCTCGGCCTGTCCGAGGACCTCCGGGCCAGCCGGGAGCAGCTCGTCCTGGCCCGCGAGGAGGAGCGCCGCCGTCTGCGCCACGACCTCCACGACGGCCTCGGTCCCGCCCTCTCCGGCCTGCGCCTGCGCATCGACGCCGCCGGCACCGACCTGCCCGACGGCTCCGGGGCCGCCGCCTCGCTCACCGCGGCCTCCGCGGGCATCGGCCAGGCGATCACCGAACTCCGGCGGATCACCGGCGGCCTGACGCCCGGCCCCCTCGACAGCAAGGGCCTGGCCGACGCGCTCCGCCGACTTGCCGACACCCTCGGCAGCCAGGCCCTCCGGATCACCCTCGACCTGCGACCCGACCCGCTGCCCGCGCTCTCCGCCGCCGTCGAGGTCGCCGTCTACCGGATCAGTGGTGAGGCCCTGAACAACGTGGTCCGGCACTCGGGTGCCACCGCCGCCAGGCTCAGCCTCCGCGCCCTCTCCGACCGCGTCACCGTCGAGGTCGCCGACAACGGCGCGGGCTTCGCCGGCCGCGACTCCACGTCCGGCGTGGGCCTCCGCTCCATGGCCGAACGCGCCGAGGAGCTCGGCGGCACCTTCACCGCCGGCAACGCCCCCGCCGGTGCCGTCGTCCGCGCCGTCCTCCCCCGCGGCCGCGCCGACTGATCCGGGAGGTGGTCGTCGGGAGGCGGTCGGCGGTCGGCGGGAATGGCCGGCGGGAGTGGGTGGTGGGCTGGGTAGGGTGCCGGGCATGAGCCGGAACGTGAGTGGTGCCGCGGGTGTCGGAGACCTGGTGATCGTCGGGGCGGCGGCGGTGGGTGGGGAGTTCGCGGGGGCGGCGCAGGCGATGCTGGCGGAGTTGGTGCTGGGGGGCGCCGCGTTGGGGTGGGTGGAGCCGCCGCCGCTGGAGGAGGTGGCGGCGCTGGTGGAGGAGGTGGTGGCGCGGTCGCGGGCCGGGGACGGGGCGTTGCGGGTGGCGTACCTGGGCGGGCGCCCGGTCGGCTTCGGCTACTGGCTGCGCCACCGGCGGCCGACGCACCGTCCGCACGCGGAGCTGGAGAAGCTCGCGGTGGCCGCCGACGCCCAGGGGCGGGGCATCGGGCGGGCGCTGACCACGGCGTTGATCGCGGACGCGAGGGCCGCGGGTATCGAGGTGCTCACCCTCGACGCCCGCGGCGACAACGCCGACGCGCTGCACCTGTACTACTCGCTCGGCTTCACCGAGTACGGGCGGCTCCCGGACTACGTGGCCGTCGGGGAGCGCCGGTACGACAAGGTGTTCGCGATGGTGGACCTGCGCCGGGCCCACCCCCGGACCTGAACCGGCCCGGGGGTGGGCCCGGGGGTGAGCCCGGCGCAGGCCGGCGTCACGCGGTGGGCTGCCGCCGGTCGACCACCGCCCGGAGCTTGCCGCTGGTGGGCGTCCGTTCGAAGGCGGCGGAGGGGGCGGTCTCGACCGTGACGTCGAGCAGGGCCTCCGCGACGGCCGAGCCCAACTCCGGGACGGCGGCCAGGAACGCGGCGCGGGCGGTGGCCGCGGGCGGGGCGTAGCGCTCGTCGAGGCGGACGGTGGCGTGCTCGCGCTCCGCGCCGGTGTCCAGGACCAGCTGGAGTTCGCCCTGGTAGCCGAACTCCTCCTGCGCCACCGCGCCGAGGCGCCGGACGTTGAGGAAGTACGTGCCGACCCGGACGACGTCCCCGTAGCGGCCGAGGAGTTCGATGCGGGGGGTGTGGCTGCCGCAGGGGCAGACGCCCTCGACGGCGCGGCCGAGGTCGCCGATCTGGTACCGCTCCAGGCGCTGCCCGGCCCGGGTGCGGCTGGTGAAGACCAGGCGGCCCGGCTGCCCGGCGGGCGCCGGGGCGTCGGCCTCCGGGGCCAGGATCTCCAGGGTGTGCAGGTCGGTCAGGACGTGGTGGACCGAACCCTCCGAGTGGGTGCACTGGTAGCCGAGCGGCCCCAGGTCGGTACTGCCGTACGCCGCCGAGCGGATCACCTCGACGCCGAACTCCTCGGTGAGCACCCGGCGTTGCTCCGCCGTGAAGTGCTCGCCGCCGTAGAACACCTTGCGGATCCCGCCGTACGCGCGCAGCGCGGTGGCCTGGTCGTGGAACAGCTGCCAGAGGTACGAGGGCATGCCGAACACGGTGTCCGCCCGGTGCGTCACCAGGGCCTCGGCGGTGGCGGCGTGGTCGGGGCCGGCGGCGATCGGGAGCTGGGTGGCGTTGAGGCGCTCCAGGATCGAGAAGAAGCTGATGAAGCTCCCGTACATGCCGCCGCAGTAGAACAGGTTGGCGGCGCGGTCCCGGGCCGGGTCGAACCCGGCGGCGAGCAGGCCGTCGGCGGAGGCCCGCATCTGGGTGTCGTAGTCGGCGTTGGTGAACACCGACAGGGCCGGGGCCCCGGTGCTGCCGCCGCTGCGGAAGTGGAGGTGGGCGTGCTCGGGAGCGAGGGCGCCCAACTGCTCCTGCACCCCGGCCTTGTCCAGCAGCGGGCCGCTCGGTGCGGCGGGGACGAAGGCGGGGGCCGCCAGGTCGTCCAGGCAGGCGGTGGTGGCGAAGGCCTCGTCGGCCCGGACGCTGACCCGGCGGCTGTAGCGCTGGAGCGCGTACACGCCGTCGTGGGGCTCGCCGTGGTAGCCGTCGAGCATCCCGCCGACCGGGGTGACCCGCAGCACGCCGGCGGCGAGCACCGCCTGCGACAGCCGGGCGACGTCGGCCCGGCTGCCGCCGATCGCGGCGGTCTGCAGGTAGCGGCGCATCGGGCGCAGCACCGTCATGGCGGAGCCGCGGGGCAGCGGCTTGACCCAGACGCTGCGGTGGAGCGGCGAGGCGGCCAGGGCGGGGCGGGTGTCGGCGAGGACGCGCCAGGACCCGTCCTCGGCGGCCAGGACCCGGGTCAGGCCGAGGTGTTCCTCCAGGCGGGCGATGAGTTCGGTGGTGGTGACCTCGGCGTGCTCGGCCGGTTCGAGTGCGGGCCGGGGGAGGCGGGCGGAGGCCTCGGCGAGGTGGGCGGCGAAGCGCTCGGCGAAGGCGAAGACCTCGGTGGCATCCGTGGCTTCGGCGGTGCTCTCGGTGCCCTCGGTGCTCTCGGTGCCCTCGGTGCTCTCGGTGCTCTCGGTGCTCTCGGTGCTCTCGGTGCTCTCGGTGCTCTCGGTGCTCTCGGTGCTCTCGGTGCTCTCGGTGCTCTCGGTGCCCTCGGTGCCCTCGGTGCCCTCGGTGTCGAGGTAGATCACCTGGGGGCTGGAGCAGGCCTGCTGTTCGAAGCGGCAGACGTCGGCGGCCAGCGCGTCCAGGGTCCGCGGGTCCGACCAGGCGTCACGGGTCAGGTAGGCGAAGGAGATCCGGTGGCCCCACTCGACCAGGCGGCAGCCGGCCGGGACCAGTTCGGCGACCGAGCGGACGGCGTCCTCGCCGCCCCACACCGCCACCGCGTCGGCGGGCTCGCACAGCAGGCGCAGCCACTCGGTGCGGGAGGAGGGGAAGCGCAGTGCGACGATCCGGCGGGCCAGCGCGCCGGTCGGGTCGGCGGCGGCCAGCTCGGCGAGCAGGAGCTGGGGGAGCAGCGTGTCGTTGCTGCTGGTCTTGAGCACGTTGAGGTTGCCGGTGAGCAGGCCCTCGATCACGCTCAGCGGGGCCACGGCGGCGGCGTTGCCGGGGGCGATGTGGACCAGGAGCCCGACCGGCGCCCATGCCTCGAAGGTGGTCTCCCGGGCGTCGGGCCGGGTGAGCCGCTCGGGGCGCAGTCCGCCGAGTTCGCGCCGGAGCTTGAGTTCCAGGGCCGGGCGGGCGATCGCGCCGGTGATCTCGGCGAGCGTCGCGGCCGCTTCGTCCGGGTCGACACCGTCGCCGCCGGTGACGAGTTCGGCGAGGAGGCGGGTGCGGACCGGGCTGCCCGGCGTGGCGAGGGCGTCGGCGAGGCGTTGGCAGGCGCTCAGCACCAGTTCGGTGGGCAGGGGTTCGGCGAGGACGCGGGCGGCGAGCGCCGGGAGCTCGGCGAGCCGGCGGGCGGCCTCGGCGTCGTCGATGAACGAGCCCTGCCAGAAGTGGGGCCCGGTGCCGACGAGTTCACCCATCGCGGGCGCAACGGTCGCGGGCTCGGTGGCCACGGGCTCGGTGGTCATGGGTTCGGTGGTCACGACATCCCCTTCAGGAGTTCGGCGGCGGCCGCCGCGCAGTTGCGGTTCCGGCTGACCCCGGCGCGGCCGTGGATGGTGAACCACGGGGTGGGCAGCGGGCAGGGGCACTCCTGCCCGGGGTGCAGCGAGGCGAGGTCGCCCATGACGACGCTCTGCGCCGGCACCGAGGTGATGTACGGGGAGACGAGGTGGAGGAACCCGCGTTCGCCGTACGGCAGCGGCTCCAGGGTGCGGGTGTCGCGCACCGCCGCCCGCGACCAGACCGGGACGTGCAGGCGGTGGTGCCCGCACTCGATGTACGGCACGCAGTGCTCGACCGAGCCGAAGGTGTCGCGGATGCGGTCCGAGGGGATGCCCAGCTGCTCCGTCACTCCGGCGTAGAACTGCTCCTTGCCGATCTGCCGGTCGGTGTGCCCCTTCCAGCCGCCGCCGAGCAGGACCAGGGAACCGGCCGGGAGTCGCAGCGGCGGGAGGCCGAGGGCGCGCATGCGCTCCAGGGTGAAGTGGAGGAAGGACGGGAAGCCCAGGATCCGTACCGGCAGGCCCTCCTCGGCGTAGCGCTGCAGGGCCTCGATGCAGCCGTGGACGTCGAACTCGTGGCCGCTGCCGGTGTGCCGCAGCGCGTGGGTGGTGTGGTTCGCCGGGGCGAAGTCGCAGAGGTAGTTGTCGGTGAACGAGGTGCCGAGTTTCAGCTGCGGGGCCGGCTCGTAGCTGTACAGCAGGTAGTTGACGGGCTGGTCGGGCGTGATCCAGCCGTAGTGGTCGAAGATGCGGGCCACCATGCGCTGCGCGGAGCGGATCGTCCAGCTGTCGAAGAACATCTGCGACTTCTGGCCGGTGGTGCCGGAGGAGGTGAGGTGGAGGAACACGTCCTCGCGGGGGATGGAGAGCACCTCGTGGCGCTTGAAGAAGTTGGCGTGCACCAGGGGTGTGCGGATCCCCTCGCCGACGGTCGGCGCCGGGCTCTCCACCGGGCCGTCCAGCAGGGACCGGAGGAACGGCGAGCGCTGTGCGTGCCAGGCGTGGGACTCGGCCATCGCGGCGGCGAACAGGGCGTCGGTCTCCGGCCCGGCCGCGTACGGGGCGGCGAGGTCGCAGAGCTGCTGGACGTGCGGGAGCGCGGCCGGGTCGGGGACGGTGACCGGCGCGAGATGGGTGTTCACGGGTCGGTCGGCCGGGTGGTCGGCCGGGCTGTCAGTCAGGTGGTCAGTCATCGTGAGACCTCGGGAATGGGTAGGTAGGTCGACGTCCAGGCGGTCAGGTAGGCCAGCAGGTACGGCTGGAGCGGACTGCTGACGGCCGCGGCCCGGAAGTCGATCTGACGGCTGGTGCGGGACAGCACCACGTAGTCGTGGAACCGGTCGCCGATCCGGCGCATCGCCGGGTAGACGGCGCTCGGGATGAACCCGGCGGCCAGGAACGCGTCGAGCCCGGCGGTGTCGGCCAGCGGCAGCAGCGTCTCGACGTAGTCGGCGCCGGCCCGGGTGACGGCCGCCATCAGCGGTTCCAGCGCCCCGGTGAGGGCCGCCGGGGACGGGTGCACCGCGATCAGCGAGCAGCTCGCCGCGACCCGGTCCAGGTCGGCGTAGGCCTCGAACGCGCCGTCCGGCGGGGTGAGTACGGCGTTCGGGACGTGCAGCGGGAAGAACCGCTCCCCCGGATCGGGGAAGAGTTCGAGGAAGCGGCGGCGGACGAAGGCGGGTGCGGTGACCAGCTCCATCGGCGCGGTGACCGGCGCGGTCCGTCCCAGGGCCGGGGCGGGGGCGTCCGTCGGGCGGGGGTGCCCGTAGTCGACGCCGGTGCTCTGCCGGGCCGCCTCCAGCAGCGGGACCAGGGCCCGGGGCACGGCGTCGACGCGCTCCCGGCGGGCCAGGACGCCGTCGGCGTGCCGGGCGAACAGGGCGAGGCTCTCGCACCCGGCCACCTCGACGGCGTTCGGCATCAGGCCGAGCGCCTGGAAGCCGTTGCGGGAGAGGACCTGCTGGGGGCCGGGGGTGACCACCCGGGCGGTCGCGTAGACCGAGTCCAGGGTGCCGGCCGCGAAGGCGTCCGCGCAGACGGCGGCGGTCAGCCGTCCGGCCAGCCCGGCGCCGCGCTGGTCCGGATGGACCGCCAGGCCCACCAGTTTGCCGATCCGGCCGCCGGGGTCGGTCTGCACCGCCACCGAACCGGCCAGCCGGCCGGCACCCTCGGGGCGGGCGGTCAGCCAGTGGGTGTGCGGGTCGTCGATCAGGCGGCGCATCTCGGCGGGGTCGCTGCCGAGCGCCACCGGGTAGCCGTGGCCGTAGACGTCGAAGTAGAGCTGCCGCAGCTGCGCGACGTCCTGCGGTACGGCCGGGGCGAGCGTCACGGTCATCGCACGGCCCCGTTCGGCTGCGCGGTGGCGGTGGCGGTGGCGGTGGTGTCGGTGCTCGTGGCCGGCGTCGTGGCCGGGGCCGGTTCGCGGCGGCCGGTCCACCACAGCGCGGCGGCGACCGGCAGCACGCCGACGGCCTGGACCAGGCACAGCGTCCGCGCCGGGAGGTGGTCGCCGAGCAGGCCGAACGCCAGCGAGGACACCGGGAAGGTCGCCCCGAGCAGCGCCTGCATGACGGCGAAGAAACCGGGGCGGTCCTCGGCCGGTACCAGGCGTTGGAACAGTGCCACGAACCGTACGCCGATCACGCCGACGCACCAGCCGGCGACGGCCATCGCCCCGACGGCCGGCGCCTGTCCCACGGCCAGGCCGGGCAGGCCGAGCGCGGCGGCCATCAGGCCCAGACAGCCGGCGCCGACCGCGGTCGGCGAGCCCGGGAGCCGGCCGCCCGTGAAGGAGCCCACCAGGGTGCCGGCGCCGAGGGCCGCCTCCAGCGCGGCGACGGTCGAGCCGTCGGCGTGCAGCACGGTCCGGGTGTACAGCGGCATCACCACGAACACCGCCGTGGTGAACACGTTCGCGGCGGCGAAGCAGAGCAGCACCCGGCGGATGAACGGGAGTCCGGCCAGGATGCGGCGCAGCGGACGCCGGGTGGCGGGCGACGGGACGTCCGCGGTTGCCGGGCCGTCCACGCCCGGGGCGGCGGGGGTGGCCGGGGTGCCCGGGGCTGCGGGGGTGCCCGGGAAGCGGGTCGCGCCGACCAGGGCGGCCGCCAGCAGGTAGGCCCCGGCGCACCCGGCGACGATGCCGGGCAGACCCGCGCCGTCGACCACCAGCGGGCCCAGGAGCCCGCCGGCGAGGCCGGCCAGCGACTGGGTGGCGAGTTCGAAGCCGGTCGCGGCCTCGATGTCGGCGTCCTGGACCAGCTCGGGGACGGAGGTGGTCAGGCAGGGGTCGAAGACCGCCTGGCAGCCAGCCAGCAGCAGCGCGGCACCGTACATGACCGCCATCGGCGGTGTCGCGGTGTACGTCCAGCAGGCCGTGCCGAGCGCGACCAGACCGGCGACGGCCGCGGCGGCGGCCAGCACCGTGCGGTGCGGGCGGCGGGCGATGAGCGCGGCCACCAGCGGGGCCAGCGCCACCGCGGGCAGGGTGCTGACGGCGAGGAAGGCGCCCGAGGCGAGGCCCCGGTCCGGGCCGGCGGCGTAGCCGATCAGCCACCACACCGCGCCGACCTGGAACATCCGTCCGGCGGCCTGGGTGAGGACCTGCGCGCCCCAGACGGCGGCGAAGCGCCGGTTGCGCAGCACGAGCGGCAGGTGGCGGGCGGCCGCCTCGGTCGTGTCGACCGCTTCGGCTGCTCCCGCAGCCCGGGCCCCCGTCACGAGTGCGGCCGTTCGTCGAGGACGCGGATCAGCTTGCCGGTGCGCGGGTTGACGGCGAGTTCGTGCGGACGCACCCACGCGACGGACAGCGGGTGGACGTGGCCGGCGGCGGCCGCCTCCGGGTACAGCGGCCGCGCCGTGTGGACGGCGGTCGTGACGTCGGCGGCCAGTTCGGGGAGCCCGGTGGGGTCCCCGTCGCAGGCCAGCCGCAGGACCAGCCCGTCGCGGCCCTCCCAGCGGCGCACCACCAGCTGGACGCCGATCACCCGGCCGGCCGGGTCGGCGGCCCGGACGAGGTCGAGCACGTCCTGGGTGTACAGCGACACCGGCCCCACCCGTACGCCCTCCTGGGCCCGGCCGAGGATGCGGAACCGGCCGGTGGCGACGTCGGTCCACTCCGCGCGGTCCCCGACGGGGTAGCGCAGGACGGGCATCAGCCGTCGCCGCAGGTCGGTCACCACGACCCGGCCCGGTACGCCCTCGGTGTCGATCGGCTCGCCGGTGTGGTCGTCGAGGATCTCCACCACCGTCTCCGGGGTGAACGCCCGGTGCACCCGGGTGTCCGGCCCCGGTACCGGGCGGCCGAGCAGCCCGGCATCGACGGCGGCGTAACCGATCGACGAGACACGGGCGTTGGGGAACACCTTGCCCAACAGCGGCTGCTGGTCCTGGTAGAGGCCCTCGCCGCCGAACAACAGCAGTTCCACGGAGGGGAGTTCTCGGCCGGAGGCCAGGAGGTGGTCGGCCAGGGAGCACAGCGTCGTCGGGGTGCCGGCGACCACCTCGACCTGGAACTGCTCCAGGGTCTGCGCGGTCGACTCCAGGGGCGCCGCCCCGCCGATCGGCAGTCGGACGTTGGAGACGGGCGAGCGGTGCAGCGAGTCGAGGATGAAGGTGTAACTGGCGTACAGGTCGCCCGCGTAGAAGAGGTCGGCGACCCGGTGCCCCGGGCGCAGCCCGGCGTCGACCAGTCCGGCACCGAAGGAGGTGGTGAACTCCCGCCACTCCTCCCGGCTGTAGAAGGAGAACTTCGGCGAGCCGGTGGTGCCACCGCTCTTGAAGACGACGGCCTCCTCCAGCGGCCCGGTCAGCAGCCGGTTGTCGCGGGGCGTGTTGGCCTGCCAGAACTCGGCCTGCGGGACGACCGGGAGGTCGGTCAACCGCGCGGTCGGGTCGGGCAGGCCGGCGTACAGCTCGGCGTAGAAGGGTGAGTTGCGGCGGGCGAAGCGTATGAGCTCCGCCAGGGGTTGAACGGGCATCAGTTCCTGCTTTTGGGCGTGCGAGGGCGGAGCGAGGTCGTGCGGGTGCACGAGCTCGCCCTACGGGTCGGAGGCGATCTTGGAGCCGGCGGTCGGTGGAATTCGATTCCGGTGCGACGCGGCGGGCCATGGGTTCGGGAAACGGACCGAGCGTGCGCACCGAGGTTCATTGGTGCGCGGATGGTTCGTCAGCTGATGCGACATCGGGGTCTGTGGGGTCACCCGCTCGCAGAATGCAAGGCTATCACCAGGATATGCCTTCGGAACCCTGGTTGAGTTGTCGTCGAATGGTATGGATACGACCCGAGCCTTCATTGCTGCCGTGTTACGGCGATATGACGCGCGGAGGGTGAGGTGGATCTCCCGGCGGCCGGACGGGGGCGGGGGGTCCGCGCCCCCGTCGGCCGGTATTCGCCATTCAGTTAGTTGAATTGACGACATTTCATGCTCGGACTGCCTGATGGCGGAGCGGATGTCGGAATTGCCGACGGCCTCAGGAGGTGCGGGCGGCCAGGCCCTCGGCGACGGGGGTGAACAGCAGCCCCCAGTTGCCCGGGAGGGCGGCGATCGCGGCGGTGAGGTAGCCGCGGGCGACCGTCCATTCGTCGGGGTGGTGCGACGGGCCGTGGGTGGCGACGGTCTCCAGGCAGTCGTCGACCGTGTCGGCGAAGTCGTCGTCGTCCGGCGCGGCGTGGCCGAGGCGCTCGCAGGCCCGCGCGAGTCCGGCGGGCAGGTCGGTGGCCGGGTCGAGGTCGGTGGCGGCGTCGAGGAGGTAGAGCAAGTGGCCGCCCGGCTCCGGGAGTTCGGTGCGCAGGGCACCGGTGCGGAACTCCCGCTCGGCGTCGTCGTCGACCAGGGCGGAGGCCTCGGCGGCGTCGGCCACCAGGGCCGCCCAGTAGGCCCGGTCGTGCGGGCCGTCGCTCTGGCGCAGGTGGGCGGCGGCGAACGCGGCCATCGCGTCCGGGTCGTCGACGAGGGGCGAGACGACCAGGTCGCTGCGGTGGTCGAAGGCGAAGTAGTGGCGGCGGCCGTCGAGCGTGAGCGACTCGATCCCGGCGACGTGGCCGACCCGCCCGGGCAGCGGTTCGTGCGGGGAGCCGTCCCGGGAGCCGTGCGGGGAGCCGTCCGGGGGCCTGTGGTGGGACGCGTGCGGGGAGGTCTGGGCGGCGCTGTTGTCCATGGCCGGACCGTAGCGGGGGCCGCCGACAACCCCGGGCGCCGTGCGCTCCCGGCCCACCTGGACGGGCCGGGCCCGGATCCGGCGAACTCGCCCCGGCGGCAGCCGCGTTCGGGCCCGGCCGGGAACGGCCGACCGGGCCCGGGCGTCCCCGTCTCAGAGCCGGACCAGCGCCTCGGGGGTGAGGTCGGCCAAGGTCGGGTAGCCGTCGACGGCCATGAGGAGGTCGGCCTCGGCGAGCAGGGAGCGCAGGACGTGGACGATGCCGTCGGTGCCCTCCAGCGCCAGCCCGTAGGCGTACGGGCGGCCGACGCCGACCGCCGTGGCGCCGAGGGCGAGTGCCTTGACGACGTCGGCGCCGGTGCGCACCCCGGAGTCGAACAGGACGGGCAGGCCGGCCGCGGCCTCGACCACGCCGGGCAGCGCGTCGAGCGCGGGCAGGCCGCCGTCGGCCTGGCGGCCGCCGTGGTTGGAGCAGTAGACGCCGTCGACCCCGCCGTCCCTGGCGCGGCGGACGTCCTCGGGGTGGCAGAGGCCCTTGAGGATGATCGGCAGGTCGGTGAGGGACCGCAGCCAGGGCAGGTCGTCCCAGGTCAGCGGGTTGCCGAAGAGGCCCACCCACTCCAGGACGGCCGCGCCCGGGTCCTCCTCCGGGGCCTTGGCGAGGCGGGCCCGGAAGACCGGGTCGGAGGTGTAGTTGGCGAGGCAGTGGCCGCGCAGCTGGGGGAAGTTGGAGGCGGCCAGGTCGCGCGGGCGCCAGCCGGTGATCCAGGTGTCCAGGGTGACGACGATGCCCTTGAACCCGGCGGCCTCGGCGCGGTGGACCAGGCTGGCGGCGAGGTCGCGGTCGGTGGGCGTGTAGAGCTGGAAGAAGCCGGGGGTGTCGCCGAACTCGGCCGCGACCTGCTCCAGCGGGTCGACGGTGAGGGTGGAGGCGACCATCGGCACGCCGGTCCGGGCGGCGGCCCGGGCGGTGGCGAGGTCCCCGTGGCCGTCCTGGGCGCACAGGCCGATCACCCCGACCGGGGCCATGAACAGCGGCGACGGCAGCCGCAGCCCGAACAGTTCCACCGACAGGTCCCGCTCCTTCGCGCCGACCATCATCCGCGGGTAGAGGCCCCAGCGCTCGAAGGCGGCGACGTTCGCCCGCTGGGTGGCCTCGTCCCCGGCCCCGCCCGCGACGTACGACAGCACCGACGGCGGCAGCGCGGCCTGCGCCCGCGCCTCCAGCTCCGCGAAGGCCATCGGCATCGTCGGCAGCACGCCGCCGAGCCCGTTGAGGTAGATCTCGTTCTGGTAGTCGCCGAAGTGCTGCGCCATGATTCTCGGGCCTTCCTCGTCGGTGTCGGTCCAACGGTCGCGAAGGTACCCCGGGCACGGCGCCCGTGGGGCGGGTGGTGGGGGTGGGGGCGGGCGGGGTGGCGGGGCCCGGTGGAGGGGCGTGACGGCCCCATTCCCTTGGGCATGTTCATGCTCTAGCTTGTTGGTGGTGGTCGATCTCGCTAGTGATCCTTGGGGAGGATGGAAACCATGCGTCCCATCGCGAACAAGCACCACGCAGAGGCCTGGAACGGTGAGGAAGGCGCCCATCGGGCGGAGAACGCGGACCGGTACAACGCGATCGTGGAGGCCTTCAACGAGGACCTGTTCCGGGGGGCCGCGATCGGCCCCGGGGACCGGGTGCTCGACGTGGGCTGCGGCACCGGGCAGGTCGCGCTGCTGGCCGCCCGGCAGGCGGCCGGGGGGCAGGTGCTCGGAGTGGACCTGTCGGTGGCGTCGCTGGCGCGGGCCCGCGCCGACGCCGCCGAACAGGGCGTCGGGAACGTCGAGTTCGCGGAGGGGGACGCGCAGGTCTACCCGTTCCCCGACGGCGGGTTCGACGTCGCGCTGAGCCGGGGCGGGTGCCTGTTCTTCTCGGACCCGGTGGCCGCGTTCGCCAACATCCGGTCCGGGCTGCGGGAGGGCGGCCGGCTGGTGTTCATGGTTCCGCAGGCGGGGTCGGCCGACAGCCCGATCGCGCGGGCCACGTCGGCGCTCGTTCCGCTGATGCGGATCCCGGCGCCCACCGCCCAGGGCATGGACTCGCTGCTGGAGCCGGACCGCATCCGCGAGGTGCTCGGCGGGGCCGGGTTCGACGGCGTGGAGATCGCGCCGGTCCGGGCGCTGATGAACTTCGGCCAGGACGCCGACGACGCGGCCGAGTTCATCCTCGGCCAGGGCGGTGTGCGGATCAACCTCAAGGACGCGGACGACGCGGTCGTCGAGCAGACGCGGCAGGGGCTCAAGGACGGGTTGCTGGGCCACGAGACGGCGGAGGGCGTACTGATCCCCGGGGACGTCTGGCTGGTCAGCGCCGTCCGCCCCTGAGGCCGGAGGCGACGGCGAGGCCCCCGGACCCGGTTGCGGGTCCGGGGGCCTCGGCCGGTACGGCTGCGGCTGCGGTTGCGGCTACCCGCGGGCCGACCGGGCCAGCAGGGCCTTCTCGTCGACCTTGCCGTTGAGGGTGAGCGGGAGTTCGGGCACGGGCACGTACACGGTCGGCACCATGTAGGCCGGGAGCGTGCGCGCGAGTGAGTCGCGCACGGTCTCCACGGGCACGGCCTCCTCGAGCACGAGGTGGGCGACCAGCCGCGGCGCGGGCGGGGCGGTGTCGAGCAGCACATGGCAGTCGAGGACCCCGGGCAGGCCGCGGAGCGCGGTCTCCACCTCGCCCAACTCGATCCGGTAGCCGTTGAGTTTGGTCTGCCGGTCCAGCCGGCCGAGGTAGACCAGGTCGCCGTCGGCGGTGCGCAGCACCTCGTCGCCGGAGCGGTACCAGCGGCGGCCGGGTTCCACGTCCTCCCGGAACCGGGCCGCCGTCATCGCGGGGTCGCCCAGGTAGCCGAGCGCCAGTCCGGCCCCGGAGACCAGCAGTTCACCGGGGGTGCCGTCGGGGACCGGCCGCAACCGCTCGTCGACGACGCGGACCTCCAGGTCCGGGAGCGGCCGGCCGATGGTGCCGGGGCCGCCGGCCTCGGCGTCGCGCGGCGACAGCCTGGCGCAGGTCACGTGCACGGTGGTCTCGGTGATGCCGTACATGTTGATCAGCTCGACCGCGTCCCCGGCCAGGGCGTACCACGGGCGCAGCGCGCCGGGGTCGAGCCGCTCCCCGCCGAGGACCACCCGGCGCAGCGCCAGCCGGTGCGTCTGCTCGGGGGTGAGGACGGTGCACAACTGCCGGAAGGCGGACGGGGTCTGGTTGAGGACGGTGACCGCCCGGTCGCCGAGGAACCGCGCGAAGTCGGCGGGCGTGCGCTTGGTCCCGGGCGGCACGATCTCCAGCCGGCCGCCGTGGAGCAGGGGGCCGAACAGCTCCCACACCGAGAAGTCGAAGGCGGGGGAGTGGAACAGGCACCAGACGTCGTCCGGGCGGAAGTCCAGGTGCCGCGCGCAGGAGCGGAACAGCCGCAGCACGTTGTGGTGACTGACGACCACGCCCTTGGGGACGCCGGTCGAGCCGGAGGTGAAGATGACGTAGGCGGGGGACTCCGGGTGCGGCTCCGCGGGGGCGAACGGCGGCTCCGCGGAGGGGAGCGGCGGAAGGCCGTCGGCGGCCGCCATCGCCTCGGAGATCCGGACCGGCCGGACGCCGGGCAGCGCGGGCAGTCCGGGGAGCACCTCGTCCTCCGCGAGGAGCGGCAGGGCGAGGAACTGTTCGAGGATCCGGCGCATCCGCTCCGGCGGGCTGTCGGGGTCGACGGGGACGTAGGCCTTGCCGGCCCGCAGGACGGCCAGCACGGCGGTGACCAGGTGGAGCCCCGGCCGGAGCGCCAGGCCGACGTACGGGCCGCGGGCCGTCCGCCGGAGGTGGGCGGCCAGGCTGCCGGACACGGCGTCGAGTTCGGCGTAGGTCAGCTCCCGGTGGCCGTCGCGGACGGCGACGCGGTCGGGGTGGTCGGCGGCGGCGCGTCGGAAGGCGGCGTGGAGGGACGTCGGCGCGGTGCCTGGCTCTTCGGGTGCAGCGGACAACGAGGACTCCTTCGGGAAGGCGGCCCGGTTCGTATTTCACCGGTATTTCGACGTCTTTGCTGGTCAGCGAGCCCGAGGTGATTGTAGTTCGGGCCGGTGGCCGTCGTCTCGGGTTTGACGCGACGGGAATCGCTTCCGGTGGCATCGGTGACACCGGGAACGGCGGTGGCCCGTGGGGTTCCTGACGGCTCCTGGGCGGGGGAGGGTTAGCCGGGTGTGCCGGGTGGTGGGGGATGTATCGGGATTGACTGACATGGTCATGAATGTTAATCTATTGAAGATCATGGAACTGGCGAGTCGTGAACCGCCCTTCTGGTCCGACCGTCGTACTTCATTTGCTATCGGATTTCCGGCACCTGTCGAATCCTGGGCGAAAGTGGGGTCATGGGGTCATGAAGGTGTGGATCAACGGCGAGCTGTTCGATCCGGAAGAAGCTTCGATATCGGTGTACGACCACGGCCTGATCGTGGGCGACGGCGTCTTCGAGACGGTCAGAGGCGGTCACGGCCGACCCTTCGTCCTGACCCCCCACCTGCAGCGCCTGGCGCGCTCCGCCGAGGGCCTCGGGCTCCCCGCCCCGGACCTGGACGCCGTCGAACGAGGTGTCCGGGACGTGCTCGCCGCGGCCCCCGCGTGGGCGGTCGGCTGGATCCGGATCACGCACACCAGCGGCGTCGGCCCGCTGGCCTCGAACCGCGGCGACCAAGGGCCCACCACCGTGGTGGCCGTCGCGGAGGGATGGTCGTTCCCGGCCCCCGCGGACGTGGCCGTGGTGCCGTGGCCCCGGTGCGAGAACGGTGCCCTCGTCGGCCTGAAGACCACGTCGTACGGCGAGAACGTCAAGGCCCTGGACCACGCGCGGCAACGGGGGGCCGGCGAGGCGGTCTTCGCCAACCTGGCCGGGAACCTCTGCGAAGGCACGGGGAGCAACGTCTTCGTGGTCGTGGACGGGAGGCTGACGACCCCGCCGCTCTCCTCCGGGTGCCTGGCCGGAATCACCAGGGAACTCGTCCTGGAATGGTCCGGTGGCGAGGAGGCCGACCTGCCGATCGAGCAGTTCGCGAATTGCGAGGAGGCATTCCTGACCTCCACCACGAGGGACGTCCAGCCGATTCGACTGGTGGACGGAAAAGCGCTCCCGGCGGCACCCGGACCGGTCACCTCCCGGGTGCGGGAAACCTTCGCCGAACGCAGCGCGAAGCTGCTGGAATCCTCCTAGAACCCCCTTCCTCCGACAAGGCGTTCCACCCCGGGAAACGGTGTTCCGTCCCCGCCGCCGACCCGGGTGACATTCGCGCGCAGAAATACCGCCAAGGCGTTCCGGCAGAACTCGCCGCGAACTCCGTCGGCGTGCCCGTTCCTTCGTCAGCGCCGGAGCTCGGCCGAGGAGAGAGAATGCGACTGCCTGGCCGTGGAACGAGTCATCCGTTCTTCGTGGATGCCGTCCTCGCACACGCCCGCCGGGATCCCGACCGGACCGCGGTGGAGTCCGACGGGGGCCGGCTGACCCGCCGGGAGCTGGCGGTCCGGAGCGGAGAGCTGGCCGCCGTCCTGCGCGGCGCGGGAGTCGTCCCGGGCGACCGGGTCGCCATGATCGTCGGCCGCGGGGTGGAGATCGCCGTGGCGCTCCTGGCGACGCTGCGGGTCGGTGCGGTGTACGTGCCGGTCGACGTCTCGTGGCCGGACAACCGGATCCGTACGATCCTGGCGGACGCCCGGGCCGCGGCCGTCGTCTGCGACGGGGACAACGGGCGGCGGGACTGCTTCCCCTCCGGGCAACTGCTGCTCGGCGTCGGCGACCACGAGGCCGACAGGGCGACGGACTTGACGGCGGCGGACGCCACGGCAACGGACTTCGCGCCGCCGGACCCGACGGTGGCGGACTTCACGCCGGACGGCTCCCACCCGGCGTACATGATCTACACCTCGGGGAGCACCGGCCGTCCGAAGGGCGTCGTGGTGCCGCACGGGGCGCTGGCCGCCCGCCTGGGGGCCTTCGAGCACGTCTTCCGGCTGAGCGGACGGGACCGCTTCCTCGCCCAGTCCTCGGTGGCGTTCGACGCGAGCATCCTCGACCTGTTCCTGCCGCTGGCCCTCGGCTGCCGGACCTTCATCGCCTCCGACGCCCAGCGCCGCGATCCCGACGAGGTGCGCGGCCTCCTGGAGTCCCGCTCGCTGAACGCCACCTTCGCCACCCCGACCCAGTGGCGCTCCCTCGTCCTGGTCGGCTGGCAGGGCGGCCCCGACATGCGGATGCTGTCCAGCGGCGAGGCGATGCCGCCCTCGCTCATGGAACAACTCGCCCGGCGCGGAACGGTGTTCAACGCGTACGGGCCGACCGAGGCGACGGTCGTGGTGTCGGTGGCGGACCTGCGCGCCGGGGACGCGGTGCACCTGGGCACGCCGCTCCCGGAGGTGGAGCTGAGCATCGAGGACGAGGACGGGACTCCCGTCACCGAACCCGGGCGGGCGGGCGAGCTCTTCATCGGCGGCCCGCACCTGGCCACCGGGTACTGGAACAACCCGGAGCTGACGGCGGAGAAGTTCGCCGGCGGCCGGTACCGGACCGGCGACCTCGCCTCCTGGAACGCCGACGGCTGCCTGCTGTACCACGGCCGGGTCGACGACCAGGTGAAGGTGCACGGCCACCGGATCGAGCTCGGGGAGATCGAGGAGGCCGCGCGCTCGCTCGGGCTCGTCGACGAGATCAAGGTCGTCGTGGACGACGGGGACCCGGTCCGGCTGGCGGCGTTTTACACCCCGGCGGGACGGACCCCGGCCGAGGTCCGGGCCGCGCTGGCCACCGAACTCCCGGCGTACATGGTGCCCGCGGTGTGGACCGAGGTGGCGGCGCTGCCGCAGGGGACGACCGGAAAGGTGGACCGGCAGGCCCTGTTGGCACTCCTCGACCGGCGCCCGACCGGTGGAACCGCAACCGTGAGCGCGCACCGACCCGCGGTCGGAACCGCGCAGGAACCCACCGGCGGAGCCGACGACGGGCCCGCCGCCGTCGAGGCGGCGCTGCTGGACATCTGGCGGGACGTCCTGGACGAACCCGGCCTGACCGCGGAGAGCGACTTCTTCGCCAGCGGCGGCAACTCGGTGCTCGCCGTCCGCACCGTGAGCCGGGCCCGGGAGGCCGGCATCTCCTACCGGATGTCGGCGCTGTTCGCGAACCCGACCGTCCGGGAGCTGGTGACGACCGGCCTGGCGGTGCCCGGGGCCGCCCCGGGGGAGGGCCGGTCACCGGCCGGGGCCCCGGAACGCTTCGCCCAGCTGCCGAACGCGGAACAGCTGCTGCGCGGCGGCGGGTTGGACGTCGCGCGGGTGCAGGACGCGTACCCGCTCAGCTCCGTCCAGGAGGGCATGCTGGTGCGGTCGCTCACCGCGCCGGAGAGCGGGGACTATCTGATCCGCATCCTGTGCGACCTGCGCGGGGAGCTGGACCAGGAGGCCTTCCGCCGGGCGTGGGAGGAGGAGGTCGCGAGCCAGGACCTGTTGCGGTCGGTGTTCGCGTGGCACGGTCCGTTCCCGTTCCAGGCCGTCCTCGCCGGGCCCGTCCTGCGCTGGGAGGCCCATGACTGGCGGGAGTTGGGGCGGCGGGCCGCCGAGGAGGCCTACCAGGAGCTGAGCGCGGCCCGCTTCGAGGAGGGGCTGGAGTTCGACGCGGCACCGCCCCTGCGGCTCGACCTGATCGATTTCGGCGCAGGGGCCGCCCGGCTCCTGCTCACCTTCCACCACCTGCTCCTCGACGGCCTGAGCATCCCGCTGCTGCTCCGGCGGGTCCTGCGCCGCTACGACGGGGACCCGGCCGTCGCGGGGGAGCCGGTCCTGCGGTTCGGCGACTACGTGTCCTGGACCCGCCGCCCCGCCGGAGAGCCGGCGCAGGCGTTCTGGCGGGACCACCTGGGCGGGAACGGCGGGGAACCGGCCGCGTCCCTGGTGGCCGACCGACCGGACGGTGGCGACGGCGGCCACGGCCACGGGGCCGACGGCGCGCACCTGTCGACCGCCCTGCACCTGGACCCGGACCGCTGGTCCGCCGTCGTCCGGCGCTGCCGCCGGGCCGGGATCACGCCGAGCAGCCTGGTGCAGGCCGTCTGGTGCCGGGTGGCGCAGGCCTACACCCAGGCCGACCGGGTCGTCTTCGGCCTGACCCAGGGCGGGCGCGGCCTCCAGCCGGCCGGGGCGCAGGAGGCGGTGGGCACCTTCGTGGTCACCGTGCCGGTCGCGGTCGTCCCGGGCGCCCACGACTCGCTGACCGCGGTCGCCCGCTCCGTGCAGGAGGCCAACGCCCGGACGGCGGAGCTGGACCACGTTCCGCTCAAGGACCTCCAGCGGATGGCGGGGGCGGGCCCGGACCGCCCGCTCTTCGACTGCCTGCTCTCCTTCGACCGGGAATGGACCCCGCTCACCGTCGGGCGGCTGTCGGTGGTCGCAAGCGAAACGCTGGAGACGACCGAGTACCCGGTCACCGTCAACGTGCTGGAGGGCCGGGACGGCGGCTGCGAGGTGCTCTTCGCCTTCGCGCGCGGCGCCGTCAGCGCCTTCCGGGCGGAGGGGGTGAGCGGACTCTTCGAGCGCCTGATCGGGCTGTGGGCGGACGGCGCCTCCGACCTCCTCCCGGAGCTGCCCGGCGCACCGGCCCGCGACGCGGAACAGCCCCCCGGGAACGCGCGGTTGTACGTGCTGGACCGGACGTTGGCCCCGGTGCCGCACGGCGCACCGGGGGAGCTGTGCCTGGCCGGGATCGTGCCGGCGGGCCAGGAACCGGTGGGCCAGGCGCCGGCCGGGCGGGAACCGGCGGGCCGGCTCGTGCAGGCCCCGTGGGCCGAGGGGCAGTGGCTGATGCGCACCGGGCAACGGGCCCGGCTGCGCCCCGACGGGACGGTCGAGCACCTCGGCGCGCTCGACGCCACGGTGCCTTCCGAGCAGGAACCCGAGGCAACCGCTGCCGCTACCGCTACCGCTGCCGCTACCGATCCCGCGCCCGACACCCCGCCCGACGCCCGCCCCCGGACCGAGGCCGAGCACGCGATGGCCCAGGTCTGGCGCGAGGTCCTCCGGGCGGACGCCGTCGGACGCGACGACAGCTTCTTCGCCCTCGGCGGCGACTCGATCCTCAGCCTCCGGGTGCTGGCGCTGGCCCGCGAGGCCGGCTGGACGGTGGAGCTGCGCGACCTGCTCCGCACGCCCAGACTGCGCGACTTCGCGGCCACCGCCGGCCGGACCGCCACCGTCGACGGTTCCGCTTCCCCCACCGAGTCCGGCCGCCGCCCCGGCTCCGAGCTGCTGACGGAGGCCGACCGGCGCGCCCTCCCGGCGGGGATCGAGAGCGCGTTCCCGCTGACCACCCTGCAGTCCGGCATGGTCTACCACACCCAGCTCGACCGGACCGGCGCGATGTACTGGGACGCCTTCGTCTACGAGATCGAGGGCCGCTTCGCCACGGAGGCGTTCCGTGCCGCGCTCGCCGGGCTGGTCGAGCGCCACCCCCTCCTCCGGGCCCGCTTCGAGCTGGCCGCCTTCCGGGAGCCGCTGCAACTGGTCGAGCGGGCCGTCGAGCCCGCGCTGACGGTGGCGGACTGGCGGGCGGTGCCGGACGCCGTGCGGCGCCGGCGCCTGACGGACTGGCGGGACGACCTCTCGGCGCCCTTCGACGCCCAGCGGGCACCGCTGTTCACCGTGGACGTCATGCTCCTGGACGAGGACCGGTTCGCCGTCGGGCTGCGGCTGTACCACGCGATCGCCGACGGCTGGAGCCTGGCGTCGATGGTCACCGAGCTGCTGCTCGACTACCAGCGGCGGCTCACCGGGGAGGGCGAGCCGATCGCGGCTCCCCGGGCCGACTACGCCGAGTTCGTCGCGCTGGAACGCGCCGCGGTGGCCGACCCGGACCAGCGGGCGTTCTGGTCCTCCTACCTGGGCGACGCCGAGACCGTACGGCTGCCGACCCGCCGCCCGCTGCGGGACGCCGACCGCCTCGGCACCCGCGAGCTGCGCAGGTACGCGCTCCCCCGGGAGCTGGTGGGCGCGCTGGACGCGCTCGCCGCGGAGCTGGACGTACCGGTCCGGCAGCTCTTCCTGGCGGCCCACTTCCGGGTGCTGTCGATGATCTGCGGGCAGACGGACGTGGTCTCGGGGGTCGTCATGAACGGCCGTCCGGAGACCCTGGACGCGGACCGGGTGGTCGGCCTGTTCCTCAACGCCGTCCCGCTGCGGCTCGACCTGCGCGGCGGCCGGTGGCGGGACCTGGTGCGCGCGGTCGCGGACACCGAACTCGCCGTCGTGCCGCACCGCCGGTACCCCGTCTCGGAGATCAAGCGGCACTGCGTCTCGGGCGGCCTGTTCGACGTCGCGTTCAACTACGTGGACTTCCACGTCTACACCCGGGCCGCCGAGCAGCTGCGGGCGGTGCGGATTCGCGGGATGGAGCACCGCGACGTGATGAACTTCGCGCTCTGCGCCACCTTCTACCGCGGCTGGCCGTACGACAGCGAACTCACCCTCGCCCACGACCCGGACTGCTTCACCGCCGAGCAGATCGACGACTTCGGCCGCTACTACCTGGCGGCGCTGACGGCCATGGCCCGGTCCGGCGACGCCCCGTACCAGGCGCCCCTGCTGGACGCCGCCGAACGGGACGGCCTCGCCCTGGCCGGCCCGCCGCCGGCCGACCGCGCCGCGCTCCTCGACCGGGTGTGGGAGCACGCGGCCCGCACCCCGGACGCCCCGGCGGTCACGGACGCCACGCGCACCCTCGGCTACCGCGAGCTGGCCGAGCTGACCGCGGCCGTCGCGGCCGCCCTGCGGGAGGCGGGCGCGGGCCCCGGCGACGTGGTCGGGGTGAAGGTGCGCCGGGACGCCCGGCTGCCCGCGGCCCTGCTGGGCGTCATGGCGGCCGGAGCCGCCTACCTCCCGCTCGACGGCCGGGCCCCGGCCGACCGCGAACGCTTCCTGCTCGACGACGGCGGGGCCGCCCTGGTGCTCTGCGACGCGGACACCCGCGACACCCTGCCCGCGGGCACCCGCACGCTGGACCTGGACGGGATCACGCCCGCGCGCACCCCCTGGCCCGGCGCCGCCCCGACACCCGACCCGGAGTCGGCCGCCTACCTGATCCACACCTCCGGCTCCACCGGGCGGCCCAAGGGCGTCCTGGTCCGGCACCGCAACCTGGACAACCTGCTGGCGGGGATGGCCGGGAGCCCCGGCCTCGGGGCCGCCGACCGGCTGCTCGCCACCACTGCCATCGGCTTCGACATCGCGGCCCTGGAGCTGTTCCTGCCGCTGCGCCAGGGCGCCCGGGTGGTGGTCGCCCCGGACGCCGTCACGCGGGACCCGCTGGCCCTGGCCGGCCGGCTGGAGGCGCACGACATCACGGTCATGCAGGCGACCCCGTCCCAGTGGGCGCAACTGCTGGACGCGGGCTGGCGCGGGAAGGCCGACCTCAGGGCGCTGTGCGGCGGCGAGCCGCTGCCGGGCCCGCTGGTGGCCCCGCTGCGGGCCGCCTGCCGCGAACTGTGGAACATGTACGGCCCCACGGAGACGACCGTCTGGTCCTCCTGCGCCCGGGTCGAGCCGGGCGAGCCGGTCCGGCTCGGCACGCCCACCGCCGACACCCGGATGTACGTGCTGGACGCCCACCTGGCCCCCGTACCGCGCGGCGTGGCCGGGGAGTTGTGCATCGCCGGCGGCGGCGTGGCGGCCGGCTACCGCGACCGGCCCGGACTGACCGCCGAGCGCTTCGTCCGCGACCCGGCCGACGGCGGCCCGATGTACCGGACCGGCGACCTCGCCCGGATCGACGAGCACGGCCGGGTCGAGTACCTCGGACGCCTCGACCACCAGGTCAAGATCCGCGGGCACCGGATCGAACTCGGCGAGGTCGAGAACCTCCTCGAACGGCACCCGGACGTCGGCAAGGGGATCGCCGCGCTGCACCGCCACCCCGAGCGCGGCGGGGAACTCGTCGGCTACGTCACGCTCGCCGCCGGCGCGCTCGCCCGGCGCTCCGCCGCACTGCACCGCGCCCAGGTGGCCCACTGGGAGGACGTCTGGTCCTCGGTCTACTCCGGCGCCGACGATGCCGACGACGGTGCCGAGGCTGCCGAAGCCGCCCCCGGACTGCTCAACCTGGCCGGGTGGAACAGCAGTTACACCGGCGGGCCGATGCCGGACGGCGAGATGCTGGAGTGGATCGACACCACGGTCGAGCGGATCCGGTCGCTGGGCGCCCGGCGGATCCTGGAGATCGGCTGCGGCACCGGCCTCCTGCTGGGCCGCCTGGCCCCGCACTGCGACCGCTACGTGGGCACCGACGTGTCCGCCGCGGCCCTCGACCGGGTCCGCGAAGGCGTGCTGTCCGCCCCCGGACTCGCGGGCTGCGACGTGCGGTTGGTGCAGGCCCCGGCCGACGACCTGAGCCGGCTCGGCGACGAGCGCTTCGACCTGGTGGTGCTCAACTCGGTCGTCCAGTACTTCCCCAGCCGCGCCTACCTCGACCAGGTGCTCGCCGGGGCCGTCGCGGTGCTCGACGGGGCGGGCCGGGTGCTGGTCGGCGACGTACGGCACCTCGACCTGGCCGCCGCGATGTACGCCTCGGTCGCCGACCACCGCGGCACCCTGGCGGGTTCGACGGTCGACGAGGCGGTGGCGCACGGACGGTCGCAGGAGAAGGAACTCCTGCTCGCCCCGGGCTACTTCACCGGTCTTGCGGAGCTCGGCGTCACCCGGGCCGAGGTCCTGTTGCGCCGGGGAGCCGTCCACAACGAGCTGACCCGCTTCCGCTACGACGCGGTGCTGCACGTCGGCGCGACCGCCCCGACCGTCGAGGTCGACTGGATCGAAGGGGCCGACGGGACCGACCGGATCGGCCGGACCGACGGGGGTGCCGGGCCGCTCGAACTCGCCGCGCTGGAGCGCCGGTTCGGCACCGGCGCGGCGTTCGGCCTGCGCCGGGTCGCCAACGCGCGGCTGGCCCGGGAACGGCTCCTCCTCGGCGGCGAGGCCGACGGCGCCGGGGTGCCGGAGGCGGACGTCGAGGTGCTCAGCGCCCTCGCGGAGCGGTACGGCTACCGGGCCCACGCCAGTTGGGCCGCCGAACACCCGCTCGGCGCGTTCGACGTGGCCTTCGTCCCGCACACCCTGGCGGGCGTGCCCGACGTCCCGGTGGCGCCGCGCCGCGACCGCCCGACCAACACGCCGCTGCTGGCGGAGCTGGAGCGCGGCCTGGCCGCCGAACTCCGTGCGACCCTGGCCGCCGAGCTGCCCGAAGCCGCCGTGCCCACCCAGCTGGTGCTGCTGGAGGCGCTGCCGCTCACCCCCAACGGCAAGGTCGACCGCGGACGGCTGCCCGACCCCCGCTCGGCACCGGCCGGCGACGGGTACGTGGCGCCGCGCAACGACGCCGAACGGCGGCTGTGCGAGCTCTGGGCCGACCTGCTCGGGGTGGAACGCGTCGGCGTGCACGACGACTTCGTCCGGCTGGGCGGCCACTCCCTGCTGGCCACCCGGCTGATCACCCGGGTCAACCGGGCCTTCGCCCGGGACCTGCGGCTGCGCGACCTGTTCGCCACCGCCACCGTGGCCGGGCTCGCCGCGGAGATCGAACGCCGTGAACCGCCCGCCGATGACCGGGCGGCCGAACGCCCCCGGATCCAGCGCCGACGGCGTGCTGCCCGATGACCCCACCGAGCGACACCACGCGACGACCGGAGACGCCCGATGCAGCCTGACGTTCTTCCCCTGTCCTTCGCCCAGTCGCGCCTGTGGTTCCTGGAACAGCTCTTCCCGGGGCGGGCGACCTACCACCTGCCGCTGTTCGTCACCCTGGACGGCCCGGTGGACCAGGACGCGCTGCGAACGGCGCTCGGCGAGGTCGCCGACCGGCACGAGGCGCTGCGCTCGACCTTCCCCGACCGGGCCGGCGAGCCGCGCCAACTCGTCCACGAGCGCGCGGTGGTGGACTTCGCGGTGGTCCCCGCGGAGGCCGACGTCGACGCGCAGCTGCTGCGGCTGGTCGGGCGCCCCTTCGACCTGGCGGCCGGACCGCTGTGGCGGGTGCGGCTGTTGCGGGTCGGGCCGCGCGCGCACGTCCTCGCGGCGGTGTTCCACCACCTGGTCGGCGACGGCTGGTCGTTGGGGATCTTCACCCGGGAGCTCGGGCACCACTACAACCGCGCGGTGCGCGGCGGCGTCAGCGCCCTCGCCGCACCCGCCGCACCCGCCGCACCCGCCGAACCCGCCGAACCCGCCGAGCCCACCGAACTCGCCGAGCCGGAGATCCAGTTCGGCGACTACGTGCTCTGGGAGCGCGAGCAGCTGTCGGACGAACGCCTGGCGCGCGGGCTGCGGTTCTGGAAGGAGCGGCTGGACGGCGCCCCCGACCTGCTCGCCCTGCCGACGGACCGGCCGCGCCCGGCGGTGGCCTCCGACGCGGGCCGGCTGTTCGGGACCCGGCTGCCCCGCACGCTGTCCGAGGAGGTCCGCCGCCTCGGCGCGCGCGAGGGTGTCACGCCCTTCATGGTGCTGCTGGCCGGGTACGCCGTCCTGCTGCACCGCTACGCCCAGTCCCCGGACCTCGTGGTGGGCGTCCCCACGGCCGGCCGTTCGCAGCCCGAGACCGAGGGCGTGATCGGCTACTTCGCCAACACCGTCCCGCTGCGCCTGCGGGTCGACCGGGGCCAGGGCTTCCGCGAGCTGCTCCAGCAGGTCAAGCAGACGACCCTGGACGCCCACGACCACCAGGACATCCCGCTCGACCTGCTGGTCGACGAGCTGGGGGTGGCGCGGGACCTCAGCCGCAGCCCGCTGATCCAGACGCTGTTCGTGCTGCTGGAGGAGGGCCGCTCCACGCTCGGGGCCGGGCGCAGCGGGCTGGAGCTGGACGGGGTGACGGCCACCGGCCGCCGTCCGGTGACCGGGCACGCCAAGTTCGACCTGTCGCTGGTGGCCGAGGAGACCGGGCGGGGCTACGCCCTGGAGTTCGAGTACGCCACCGACCTGTTCGTCGAGTCCACCGTCCGGCGGATGGCGGAGCACTACGCCCGGCTGCTGGCCGGGGCGGTCGCCGACCCGGCCCGGCCGGTGGGCGAACTCCCGCTGGAGGAACCGGCGGTGGTGGCCGAGCGGGTCCGGTCCCTGAGCGGCGCGGACCTGCCGCACGACCGGGACGTCCTGCTGCACCAGTACGTCGAGCGGTTCGCGCGGAGCACCCCGGACGCCCCGGCGCTCCGGGGCGAGCACGGCGACCTGACGTACCGCGAACTGAACGAGCGGGCCAACCGCTTGGCGCGGGCCCTGGTGGCGCGTGGCGCGGGGCCCGGCGCGGTCGTCGGGATCGCGCTGCCGACCGGGCCCGAGCTGGTGACCGCGATGGTCGCGGTGGTGAAGACCGGGGCGGCGTACCTCGCCGTCGAGGTGAACCACCCGGCCGAGCGGATCCGGTCGGTGCTGGCCGACGCGGGCGCGGCGGTCGTGGTCACCACGCCCGGGCTGCGCGCGACCGTGGCGGGCCGCGCCGAGGTGCTGGTCCCCGCGGACCCGGCCGTGCGCCGGGGCATCGAGGAGCTCGGGTCGGCCGACCTCGGGGTGTCCGTCGGCGCGGACGCGATGGCCTACCTGGTGTACACCTCCGGGTCGACCGGCGAGCCCAAGGGCGTGCCGATCACCCACCGCAGCGTCACCCGGCTCTTCCCCGACCCCGATCCGCTGTACGCCTTCGGGCCGGACGACTGCTGGACCCTGTTCCACTCCTGCGCGTTCGACCTCTCGGTCTGGGAGATCTGGGGCGCGCTGAGCCACGGCGCGGTGCTGAGCCCCGTCCCGCCGACGGTCGCCCGGGCCCCGGAGGAGTTCGCCGACCACCTGGTGCGGCACCGGGTCGGCGTGCTCAACCAGACCCCGGCGGCCTACGAGCAGCTGCTGGACCACTTCGCCCGGCACGGCGTCCCCGACGGGCTCCGGCTGCACACCGTGATCGTGGG
This sequence comes from Kitasatospora sp. NPDC001309, assembly GCF_042896295.1. NCBI lineage: Bacteria > Bacillati > Actinomycetota > Actinomycetes > Kitasatosporales > Streptomycetaceae > Kitasatospora > Kitasatospora sp. NPDC001309. Next base: position 205,632 of record NZ_JBIAXC010000008.1, read on the forward strand.
CGGCGAGGCGTGGGGCGAGGAACTCGCCGAGCGGCACCGGGTGTTGCTCGGCGGGGTGGCGCTGTTCAACGAGTACGGCCCGGCGGAGGCGGCGGTGTGGACGGCGCACCGGCTCGTCCACGACCCGGTGACGAAGCGCTCGCACCCGGTCGACCTCGGTGTGCCGCACAGCGGGAGCCTGGTCGTGGTGCTCGACGAGGGCGGCCGGCCGGTGCTCCCGGGGGCGGTCGGCGAGATCTGCCTCGGCGGCGAGGGGCTCACCCGGGGCTACTGGAAGCGGCCGGAGCTGGACAAGGCCGCGTTCTTCGAGGCGGTCCTGCCGGGGGTCGGGGCGCAGCGGCTCTACCGCACCGGGGACCTGGGCCGGTGCACCGCCGACGGCCGGGTCGAGTTCGTCGGCCGCAAGGACCGCCAGGTGAAGATCCGCGGCTACCGGATCGAGCTGCGCGAGGTGGAGCGCGCGCTGCTGGCCCTGCCCGGGGTCCGGGAGGCGCTGGTCACCGCCGTCGACGGGCGGCTGGTCGCCCATGTGGTGCCGGAGCCGGGGGCCGGCGCCGGCGTTGACGCCCGAACCACCGAAGCCGCCCTGACCGGCGCGCTGCGCGCCCGGCTGCCGCTCCACCTGGTCCCCGCCCACGTGGTGCTGCTGGACGCGTTCCCGCTGACCGCCAACGGGAAGGTCGACCACGACCGGCTGCCCGCGCCGCGTCCGGCGGACCGTGCCGCCGGGGTGGAGCCGAGCACCCCGACCGAGAAGCTGGTCGCCGGGGTGTTCGCCGAGACCCTCGGCGTCGACTCCGTCCCCGCCGACGCCGACTTCTTCGACCACGGCGGGCACTCGCTGCTCGCGACCCAGGCCGCCGCCAGGATCGCCGACCGGTCCGGCCGGCCCTGCCCCGTCCGCGCGCTGTTCGAGTGCGGCACGGCGACCGCGCTGGCCCGGTGGCTGGACGAGGCCCGGTCGGCGGCCGGCGGGCCCGCCGACCCGGACGGCCCGGCGCTGCCGCGGATCGTCGCCGACCCGCAGCGGCGCTACGAGCCCTTCCCGCTGACCGACGTGCAGCAGGCGTACTGGGTGGGGCGGACGGGCGCGCTGGACTTCGGCGAGGTCTCGGTCCACTGCTACGTGGAGTACGACGTGCCGGACCTCGACGTCGCCCGCCTGGAGCGGGCGTTCAACCGGCTGGTGCGCCGGCACGAGGCACTGCGGCTGGTGGTGGCGGAGGGCCGGCAGCGGATCCTGCCCCACGTCCCGGAGTACCGCATCGCGGTGGCCGACCTGGCCGGGCACGGCCCGGCGGAGGCGCAGCGGGCGCTCGCGGCCGCCCGCGACCGGATGGCGCACCAGGTGCTGCCCAGCGAGCGCTGGCCGCTGTTCGAGATCGCCGCGAGCCGGCTGCCGGACCGTCACCGGCTGCACCTCAGCCTGGACGCCCTGGGGCTCGACGCGTGGAGCCTGAACCTCGTCCTCAACGAGTGGGCCCGGCTCTACCGCGACGAGGACGCCGAACTGCCCGCGCTGGACCTGAGCGTGCGCGACTACGTGCTGGCGGAGCGGGAGTTCGCCGGCACGGCGGCCTTCCGCCGCTCCAGGGACTACTGGACGGGCCGGCTGGACACCCTGCCCGCCGCCCCGGCGCTGCCCCTGGCGGCGACCGCCCCGACCGGGCCGCGCCGCTTCGACCGGGTGCAGCGCCGGCTCCCCGCCGCCGACCTGCGCGCCCTGCGCGAACGCGCCGAGCGCCGCGGCCTGTCGCTGTCGGCCGTCCTGGCGGCGGCCTTCGCCGACACCCTCGCCACCTGGAGCGCCGAACCGCACTTCACCGTCACCACGACGCTCTTCAACCGGCTGCCGGTCCACCCCCGGATCAACGCGATCGCCGGGGACTTCACCTCGGTGAACCTCCTGGAGCTGGACTGGTCGGAGCCGGACGTCCCGTTCGCCGAGCGCGCGGGCCGGACCCAGGGCCGGCTCTGGGAGGACCTCGACCACCGCCACTTCGGCGGCGTCCGCGTGCTGCGCGAACTGGCGCGCACCCGGGGGCTCGACGGGGGACCGCTGATGCCGGTGGTGTTCACCTGCCTGCTGGGCGGCGAGGGCGGGGCGGACGGCTGGGAGAGCCTCTTCCCCGACGAGGTCTTCAACATCACCCAGACCCCGCAGGTCTGGCTGGACCACCAGGTCTACGAGTCCCGCGGGGAGCTGGTGCTCTGCTGGGACCACGTGGCGGGGCTCTTCCCGGACGGCCTGGTGCGCGACATGCACGAGGCGTACTGCGCCGCGCTGCGCGCCCTCGCCCGGGACGAGCGGGCCTGGGACCGTACGCGGCTCACCCCGTTCCCCGAGGCCCAGGCCGAACGCCGGGCCGTGGTCAACGACACCGCCGGGCCGGAGTCGGACCGGCTGCTCCACCAGCTCTTCGAGGACCGGGCCGCGAGCGGCCCCGACGCCGTCGCGGTGGTCGCCGAGGACCGCACCCTGACGTACCGGCAGCTCGACACCGCCGCCAACCGGGCCGCCCGGCGCCTGACGGCCGCGGGCGTCGAGCCGGGCGGGCGGGTGGCCGTCCTGGCCGGCAAGGGCTGGCGCCAGGTGGTGGCCTGCCTGGCGGTGCTCAAGGCGGGCGCGGCCTACCTGCCGGTCGACGCCGGGTCGCCGCAGCAGCGGATCGAGGACCTGCTGCGCCGCGCCGAGGTGGGCGGCGTGCTGGCCGACCCGGACCGGCTCGCCCGGGTCACCGGGCCGGCCGGGCGGTGCGCCCCGGGCGGAGCCCCGGTGCTGCCGGTGGACGAGGACCTGCTCGCACCGGTCGCCGAGGGCGAGGACGTCAGCGCCCCGCCGGCGTGCCGGACGCCCGCCGACCTCGCCTACCTGATCTTCACCTCGGGGTCCACCGGCGAGCCCAAGGGCGTGATGATCGACCACCGGGGCGCGGTGAACACCGTCCTGGACATCAACGACCGCTACGGGATCGGCCCGCGGGACCGGGTCCTGGCGCTCTCCGCGCTGGGCTTCGACCTGAGCGTCTACGACGTCTTCGGCCTGCTCGCCGCGGGCGGCGCGGTGGTCGTCCCGCCGGACGACCAGGTCCGCGAACCGGCGCGCTGGGCCGACTGGGTCCTCGACCACCGGGTCACGGTGTGGAACACGGTGCCGATGTCGATGGAGATGTTCACGGCGGCCGTGAGCGGCCGCCCGGACGAGTTCCGCGAGCGGCTGGCGCACAGTCTGCGGCTGGTGCTGCTCAGCGGGGACTGGATCCCCACCGAGCTGCCCGGCCGGGTGTCGGAGGTGTTCCGCGACGCGCGGACGGTGGGCCTCGGCGGCGCCACCGAGGCGTCGATCTGGTCGATCGCCCACGAGATCGACCGGGTCGACCCGGGGTGGGCGAGCGTCCCCTACGGACGGCCGCTGCGCAACCAGACCTTCCACGTCCTGGACCGGGCCCTGCGGCCCCGCCCCGACCACGTGCCCGGCGACCTCCACATCGGCGGCACCGGGCTGGCCCGGGGCTACTGGCGGGACGAGGAGCGGACGGCGGCGGCCTTCGTCGTCCACCCCGACACCGGCGAGCGGCTCTACCGCACCGGCGACCGCGGCCGCTACCTGCCGAACGGCGACATCGAGTTCCTGGGCCGCGACGACCTCCAGGTCAAGGTGGGCGGCCACCGGATCGAGCTCGGCGAGATCGAGCACCACCTGGCCGGGCTCCCGGGCGTGCGGCACGGCCTGGCGCACGTCGTCAGGCCGGACGGGCGCACCCCGCGGCTCGCCGCGTACCTGCACGTCGACCTGCCGGAGGAGGACGAGGAGGCCGCGGCCGCGGCGGTCGAGTTCCGGCTGGCACAGCCCGGGCTGCGCGTCCTCGACGGGGAACTCCACCCCCTCGGCAGCGGCACGGACAGCGCCGACGCCGACGCGGCGCTGAGCGCGCGCAAGAGCTTCCGGGCCTTCGAGGGCGCCGAGCCGGACCCCCGGGCACTGGCCGACTGGCTCACCGGGGCCCTGGCACCCCGCCCCGCGCCGGGCGACGACCGCTCGGTCGCCGCCGCCGTGCGCCCGCTGCTGGCCCGTCCGGTCGAGGGCTCCGCCCTGCCCCGGCGGCGCTACGGGTCGGCGGGCTCGCTGTACCCCGTCCGGACCTACCTGGTCGGTGACCGCGACGCCGAGGGTCTGGCCGCCGGGGTGTTCTACCTCGACCCCGTCCGGCACGGGTGGGTCCGGGTGGGCTCCGGCGAGGCGGCGGCCGCCTGGCGCGCCGCCCACGGCGGCCGGGGCCCGGCCCTGCTGCTGGTGGCCAAGGGCTCGGCGATCGAGCCGCAGTACGGCGGGCGGGGCCTGCGCTACGCGGCGGTCGAGGCCGGGTCGATGGCCCAGCTGGTGAGCGACGCGACCGGGGCGGCCTGGCGGCTGCGGCAGGACCGCGAGGCGGGCGGGCTGGCCCCGCTGGTGCTGGAGAGCCCGGACTGCCGGCTGCTGGGCGTGCTGGAACCCGGCCCGGTGGACGAGGCGGCCGGTGACGCCGTGGACGAGGTGCTCCCGGACGGCCTCACCGTGCTGGTGCACGTCAGGCCGGGCGCCGTCCCGGCCGGGGCCGGCGGCGGACTGTCGGCGGGCTGGCACCGCTGGGAGGGCGGTCGCTGGGCCGGCTTCGCCGGGCCGGAGCCCGCGCCCGACCTCAGCAACCCGGACAACTGGTCGATCTACCAGGGCGCGACGGCCGCCGTGTTCCTGCTCGGCCCCACGTCCGGCGGCCCCACGCCCGGCGGTCCCACGCCCGGCGGTCCCACGCCCGGCGGTCCCACACTCGGGGCCGAACGGGAGCCCGGGGCAGCCGAGTCGGCGGCCGGCCGGCTGGTGCAGCGGCTCGCGGACACCGGCCACCACCACGGGCTCGGCGGCTGCTCGATCGGCGAACTCGACCCGACCGGCGACCGGATCGTCCGGGCCGCGGCCGGCGGCGGCGAGGTCCTGCACGCCTTCTTCGCCGGTCCGGTGGCCGACGCCCAGCGCGCCGACCCGCGGCCGAGCGAAGCCGTCCCGTTCCGCCGGGTGCTCGCCCGGCTGGCCCGGACGGCGCTGGAGCGCCGGCTGCCCCCGTACATGGTCCCCGAGCACTACCTGGTGCTCGGCGAGCTGCCGCTGTCGCGCAACGGGAAGGTCGACCGCGGCCGGCTGCCCGCCCCGGCGGCGGCCGCGGCGCAGCGGCCCGCGCGGCCTGCGGGCGACGGGCGGCCGTACGGCGCGACCGAGCAGGCGGTCGCCCGGCTGTGGGCCGAGCTGCTGGGGGTCACGCCCGGGCCGGAGGACGACTTCTTCGCCCTCGGCGGCCACTCGCTGACCGCGACGCTCCTGCTCAACCGCGTCCGGGAGGTCTTCGGGGTCGAACTCCAGCTGCGCGGCATCTTCCTGCACCCCGACGTGGGCGGGCAGGCCGGGCTGATCGAGGCCGCCCGCGCCGACCGCCCGGCGGCGACGGTGGCGGCGGCGGACCGGACCCCGGCCCTGCGGCGGCGCTCGGCCACCCGGGCACCGGCCTCCTCCGGCCAGCAGCGCCTGTGGTTCGCCGAGCAGCTCGCCCCGCCCGAACTGCGCGGCGCCGTCTACGCGATGCCCTCGGCCGTCCTGATCGAGGGGGCGACGGACTGGCCGCTGCTGCGCCGGGCCGTGCAGCGGATCGTGGACCGGCACGAGGTGCTGCGGACCACCTTCCGGATCGCCGACGGGCGGATCGAGCAGGTCGTCCACGCGCGGATGCCCGTCGACCTGGAGGTCGAGGACTGCCCGGGCGTGGACGAGGCCGACCGGCGGGCGTACGCCGACCGGCGGCTGCGCGAACTGGCCGGGCACCGCTTCGACCTGGCCCACGGCCCGCTGTTCCGCTTCCACGTGCTCCGGCTGGCCGAGGACCGCCACCTGCTGTTCAGCGCGCTGCACCACATCGTCTCCGACGGCTGGTCGGTCGGCGTCTTCGCCGCCGAGCTCGACCTCGCCCAGCGGGCCGAACGCGACCGACAGGCTCCCGAACTGCCCGAGTTGGCGCTCCAGTACGCCGACTACGCGGCCTGGCAGCAGGAGCCCGCCACCCAGCGGGCCGCCACCGCGCGGGTCGACTTCTGGCACCGGACGCTGTCCGGGGCGCCCGCCACCTCGGTGCCGCCGGCCGACCTGCCCCGGCCCGCCCGGCAGGACTTCACCGGATCCAGCGTCAGCCGGCCGCTGCCGCCCGGACTGGCCGCCCGGATCGAGGAGCACTGCCGCACCCTCGGCGTCACGCCCTTCGCCTTCCACCTGGCGGCCTACACGGCCTGGCTGTCCCACAGCACGGGCCAGGACGACCTGGTGGTGGGCACCCCCGTCGACTCCCGCCACCACCCGGACCTGGAACGGCTGATCGGATTCTTCGCCAACATGCTGGCCCTGCGCGTCGACCGGGCGGCGCGGAGCACCTTCGGCGAGCACGCCCGGGCGGTGCAGGAGCGCCTGCTGGCCGCCCACGAGCACCGGGAGGTGCCGTTCGAGAGCGTGGTCGACGCGCTCGGCCTCGACCGCCGCTCCGGCCGGCACCCGCTCTTCCAGACCACCTTCGTGCACGAGAGCGCCGACCGGGCCGCCACCCTGCCCGGAGCCGTCCCCGTACCGCTGGAGTCGACCGTCGCCCGCTACGAGGTCAGCGTGCTGCTGCGGCCGCGCGGCGGAGAGTGGGAGCTCACCGTCGAGTACGCGACCGGGCTCTTCCTGCCCGGGACGGCGCACCGCTGGCTCGACGAACTCCTGCTGCTGCTGGACGCGGCCGCCACCGACCCGGGGGCGCGCCTCGACGAGCTGACCGCCGTACTGGACGCCGCCGAACAGGACCGCACCGGGGGCCGCCGCGGCCCGCACCGCCCGCTGCCGGAGACCACCGTCGCCGAGCGCTTCGAGGAGATGGCGCGGCTGCACCCCGACGTGTGCGCGATCCGCTCCGGCGACGGCGGCCGGGAGACGCTCACCTATCGCGAACTGGACGCCCGGGCGAACCGGATCGCCCGGCTGCTGCTCGCCCACGGGGCCGGACCGCGGCGGGTGGTGGCCGTCCGCCTGCGCCGTACGGCCGACCTGTTCGCCACCTACCTGGCCGTGCTCAAGACCGGCGGCTGCTACGCGGCGATCGACGGCGGCAACCCGCCCGCCCGGATCGCCGCCCTGCTGGCGGACCTGGCGCCCGACCTGGTCGTCACCGACCGGGCCGACGCCGCCCCGACCACCGACGGCCCCTGCCTGGTGCTGGACGAACGGTCGGGCGCCGACCTCGACGACGGCCCCCTGCCCACCGCGGCCGGCCCCGACGACCTGGCCTACATCGTCCACACCTCGGGCTCCACCGGCGAGCCCAAGGGCGTGCGGATCCGGCACCGCGGCGTGGTCAACCTGGCGCTCTCCCAGCACGACCACTACGAGGTCGGACCGGGCCGCCACGTGCTCTCCCTGGCGTCCTGCGGGCACGACGGCTCGGTCTGGGAGTGGACCACGGCGCTGCTCAACGGGGCGACGCTCAGCATCGTGGCGGACTCCGCCGCCGAGGTGGTCAACCGGCTGCACCACCCGGACCGGCACCCGCCGGTCCACCTGGCCGCGCTCACCCCGACCGTGCTGGCCACCCTGCCCCCACACGCCCTGCCCGACCTCCAGGTGCTGGTGGTCGCGGGGGAGAGCTGCCCGCAGAGCCTGATCGACCGGTGGTCCGGCCGGGCCCGGATGTTCAACTTCTACGGGCCCAGCGAGGCCACCGTGACCGCCACGGCCTTCCCCGTCGACGGGCGGCGCGGCGCCGCCACCATCGGGCTGCCCGTGCGCAACACCGAGGTCCGGCTGCTCGACGAGCGGCTCCGGCCGGTGCCCCCCGGTGGCAGCGGCGAGATCTGCATCGGCGGCGTCGGACTGGCCGAGGGCTACCACCGGCGGGACGGCGAGACCGCCGCCGCGTTCGTCGAGACCGTGATCGGCGGCCGCCCCACCCGGCTGTACCGCACCGGCGACCGGGGCCGCTGGTCGGCCGACGGCCTGCTGGAGTTCCTCGGCCGGCTCGACGAGCAGGTGAAGGTCCGCGGCGTCCGGGTCGAGCCCGGCGAGGTCCGCGCCCGGCTGCTCGACCTGCCGGGCGTCGACCAGGCGGCGGTGGTCGCCGACAGCGGGTCGGGCGAGGTCCGGCTGCTCGGCTACCTGGTCGCGGCGCGACCGCTCGACCCGGACGCGCTGCGGGACCGGCTGCGGGCCACCCTGCCGGACGCGATGGTCCCCGCCTGGCTCTGCCAGGTCGACGCCCTGCCCCGGGCCCTGAGCGGAAAGGTCGACGCGGCGCGGCTGCCCCGGCCCGAGGCGGCCCCGGCGCCGGAGGAGCCCTCCCCGGGGGCCGGCTCGACCGTGCAGCGCCTCCAGGGGCTCATGGAGACGGTCCTGGAGGGCCGACGGCTCGGGCCCGAGGACGACTTCTTCCGCCACGGCGGCCACTCGCTCAAGGCCGTCCAACTCGTCACCGCCGTGTACGAGGAGTTCGGGACCGAGCTGGAGGTCCGGGACGTGTTCGACCACCCCACGGTGGCGGAACTGGCGCAGCTGATCGACGACAAGGGGCAGACCCGATGACCGGCGCACCCACCCGGACCCGGCGTCAGCCGGTCTCCCGCTTCCAGCGGCAGCTCTGGCTGGCCGAGCGGATCGCCCCCGCACCGGGCACCTACAACCTCCCGGTGCTCCTGGAACTGCGCGGCACCCCGCAACTCCCCGCCCTGGCCGAGGCGCTGCGCACCCTGCTGCGGCGGCACGCCGTGCTGCGCTGGCAGTTCCCCGAGGCGGACGGCGAACCCCACGCCGAGGACAGCGGCGACCCGGAGGTGCCGGTCGCCGAACTCGACTGGCGGGAGCTGTCCGCACCGGACCGGGAGGCACTGCTCGCCGCGTTCTTCCGGGAGCCCTTCGCGCTCGACCGGGGGCCGCTGGTCCGGGCCGCGCTGGCCCGGACCGGGCCGGACCGCCACTGGTTCGCGCTCTGCGTGCACCACCTCCTGGTGGACGGCTGGTCGATCGGCATCCTGCTGCGCGAACTGGCCGCCGCCTACAGCGCCGCCGTGCACGGCCGGGATCCCGAACTCCCGCCCCCCGGCACCCCGTTCGCGCAGGACGTCGAGCGCGAACCGGCCGACCTGACCCGGCAGTCGGAGTTCTGGACGAAGTCCCTGGCCGGTGCTCCGCAGCGGCTCACCCTGCCCTTCGAACGCGGCCGCGACTCCTGGTCGGGGCAGGCCCGGCGGTACGACTTCGGCCTCTCCCCGGAACTCAGCGCCCGACTGCGCGGGCTCGGCGAGGAACGCCGCGCCAGCCCCGCGATGACGCTGATGACGGCCTACCTCGCCCTGCTGGCCCGGTTCGGCGCCACCACCGACGTGCTCGGCACGGTGCCGGTGGTCAACCGGCTGCGCCCGGGCCTGGGCGACACCGTGGGCCTGCTCACCAACACCCTGCCGGTGCGGCTGACCCTCGCCCCCGGCGCGAGCTTCGCCGACGCCCTGACCCAGGTGCGCGACCGGCTGCTGAACGCCATGGCCAACGCCGACGTGCCGTACCAGCAGATCGTCGACGCCGTCGCCACCGAGCGCGAGCCCCACGTGCCCACGCTCTGCCAGACGCTGTTCACCTGGGGGGAGAGCGGGCCGCCGCTCGTCCTGGACGGCCTGGAGACGGAGCTGCGGCCGGCCCCCGAGATCGCCGTCAGGTTCGACCAGATGCTGTTCGCCGGGGAGCGGGACGGCCGCATCGAGCTCCGCCTGGAGTACCCGGCCGAGCTCTACGACGAGGACTCCGTCGCCGAGTTCGCCGAGAGCTACGTCGCCTGCCTGACGGCGATGGCCGAGGACTGCGACCAGCCGGTCGAATCGGCCTCGCTGGTCTCCGAGCGGCAGCGCCGCCGGATGGCCGCGTGGTCGCGGCCCCGGCCCGAGCCGCCGCGGTCGCGCACCGTCCACCAGGCGGTCGAACACTGGGCCGCCACCGGCCCGCGGGTGGTCGCGCTGCACCGGGGCGAGCGCACCTGGGACTACGGGTGGCTCAACGCCACCGCCAACCGGCTCGCCCGCAGGCTGCGCGCCGCCGGGATCGGGCCCGGCGACGTCGTCGCGCTGCGGATGGAGCGCTCGGTCGAACGGGTCGTCGCCTGGCTGGCGACGGCCAAGGCCGGCGCCTGCTACCTGTCCGTCGACCCGGGCGACTCCACAGACTCCACGGACAGCGAGACCGGAAGGGCCGTCGCCGGGGCCGCGCTGCTGCTGGCGCACGAGGCCCTGGCGGCCGACCCCCTCCCGGGCGTCCCGCTGCTGCTCTGGGAGCGGACAGAACCGGAACTCGCCGCGCTGGACGGCACCGACCTCGGGCTGGACGTCGACCCCGACGACCCGGCCTGCCTGGTGTTCACCTCCGGAACCACCGGGCCGCCCAAGGCGGTCCGGCTGGCGCACCGCGGCCTGGTCAACCTCGCCGCCCACCACCGGGAGGCCTTCGGGGTCGGGCCGGGCGAGGTCGTCCTCCAGCTCGCCGCCGCCGGCTGCGACGCCTCGGTCGGGGAGTGGGCGGGCGCGCTCGCCAACGGCGCCGCGCTGCGGCTCCCGCCGACCCGGGACGTCCACGACCGCCCGGCCGCGGTCGTCGCGGCGCTGCGCGAGCCCGGCGCCACCGTGGTCGCCCTGCCGCCCTCCCTCGCCGCGGCGCTGCCCGACGACGCCCTGCCCGCCGTCCGGGTGCTGCTGCTGCGGGGCGAGCCGTCCCCGCCCGAGCTGCTGACCAGGTGGGCGGCGCGGGTGCCGGTGGTGGCCGACACCTACGGCGTCGGCGAGGCCACGGTGACGAGCACCAGCTTCGTCCACCGGCCCGGGTTCCCCGCCCGGACGGTGGGCACGGCCCTGCCCGGCGTCGGGATCCACGTCCTGGACGAGGCCGGCCGTCCGCTCCCGCCCGGCCTGGTCGGCGAGATCGGCGTCTCCGGCGAGGGCCTGGCACCCGGCGAGGGCCTGGCACCCGGCGGGGGCCTGACGCCCGGCCACCCGGACAGCCCGAACGGTCCGGACGGGGCTCCGGCTCGGATCCACCGCACCGGCGACCTGGGCCGGTTCCTGCCCGACGGCAACCTGGTGTTCGAGGGCCGCCGCGGCGACCGGACCGAACTGCGCGGCCACCGGGTCGACCCGGACCGGATCGCCTCGGCCCTGCGCACCCACCGCACGGTGCGGGACGCCGCGGTGACCGCCGCCCCGGTCGGCACCGACGGCCCCCGGCTCACCGCCTACGTGGTGCCCGCAGGCCAGGCCCCCGCAGGCGAGGAGGCCCGCGCCCGGCTGCGGCTGGAGCTGCGCGACCACCTGGCCGAGCGGCTCGGACCCCACCCGGTGCCCGAGGCGTACGTCCTGCTCGACGAACTGCCGCTGAACCCGCGCAGCCTGACCCTCCGGCCGCGGGCCCTGCCCCGCCCCGGGGCCGACAGCCTGCTCGGCCCGGACGCCTCCGCGCTGCGCACCGCCACCCAGCGGGAACTGGCCGGGATCTGGAGCGGGTTGCTGGGCGTGGAGACGGTCGGCCCGGACGACTCGTTCTTCCTGCTGCGCGGCAACTCGCTGCTGGTGGTCAAGGTCGGCCACGCGATCCGCGCCCGCTTCGGCGTCGACCTGCCGGTCCGCCGGCTCTTCGAGCGCAGCACGCTGCGCGACCTCGCCGAAACCGTGGACGAGGCACTGGCCGCCCGGGACGCCGTGGACCCGGCGGCGCGCCGGGCACCGGCCGAGCCCCTGCCGCGGGCCACCGACCGGCCGGAGTGGCCGCTGTCCTTCGCCCAGGCCCGGATGTGGTTCCTGGACCGGCTCACCGACGGCAACCCCGCCTACCACGTGCCGCTGGCCCTGCGGCTGACCGGGCGGGTGTCGGCCGAGGAGGTCGGGCGGCTGCTGACCGCGCTGGTGCGCCGGCACGAGGTGCTGCGCACGGCGTACGTCGAGACCGACCGCCGGCCCGTCCAGCGGGTCCTGGCAGCCGCGCCGGTCCGGGTCGCGGTCAGCGACCTGCGGGGCCTCGACCGCCCCGAGGGCGAGCGGGAGTGGCGCCGCCTGGCCGCCGCCGACCTGGCCCGGCCGTTCGCCCTCACGGCCGGGGAGAACCTGCGGGCCCGGCTGGTGGCCCTGGACGAGGAGCACGCCGTCCTGCTGCTCTGCCTGCACCACATCGCCGTCGACGGCTGGTCGGTGGAGCAGCTGCTGGCGGAGCTGGCCGCGCTCTCCCGCGGCGAGGACCTGCCGCCGGTGCCGCTGCGCTACGTCGACTACGCAAGCTGGCAGCGGGAGATCGGCTCCGACCGGCTCGACCAGCAGCTGGCCCACTGGAAGTCCCGACTCGACGGCGCCCCCGAGCGGTTGGAGCTGCCGACCGACCACCCCCGGCCGCCCGAGCAGGACTACCGCGGCGCCACCGTGACCCGCCCGCTGGCGGAGGGGCTCAGCGCCGGGCTGCGGAAGCTCGCCGCCGACCGCGGGGTCACCGAGTTCGTGCTGTACCTGACGGCGTTCCAGGTGTGGCTGGGCCGGATGGCGGGCAGCGAGGACGTCGTGGTGGGCACGGCGGTGGCCGGCCGGCACTACGTGGGCAGCGACCGGCTGGTCGGGCTGATGGCCAACTCGCTCGCCCTGCGGCTGCGCCACGAGGGCACCGAACGCTTCACCGACCTGGTCGCCAGGGCGCGGGACACCGTCGTCACCGCCCAGGAGAACCAGGACCTGCCGTTCGAGCTGCTGGTCGACCACCTGGACGTGGCCCGCGACCTCGGCCGCACCCCGGTCTTCCAGACCATGTTCACCCTCGCCGACCGGCTCCCCGCGCCGTTCGACCTGGCCGGGGCCACCGCCGAACTGCTCACCCTGGACGCCGACACGGCCAAGTTCGACCTCTCCCTGCACGTCCAGACCGGCGGCGTCGACGGCCCCTACCTGCGGGCCGACCACGCGACCGCGATCCTCGCGCCGGACACCGTGGCGCAGTGGCTGGAGGGCTTCGAGACCTTCCTGTGGTCGGTCCTCGCCCGGCCCGACGGCCCGGTCCGCGACCTCGACCTGCTGCCCCCGGCGCGCCGCGCCGCACTGCGCCGCCTCGGCTCCGGACCGGTCCGCGCCTACGGGCCGGAGCCGGTCACGGACCTGGTCGCCGGGTGGGTCCGTCGCGACCCCGGGCGCACCGCCGTCGAGGACGCGACCGGACGGCTCGGCTACCGCGAACTCTCCGACCTGGCCGACCGGGTCGCCGCCGGCCTGCACCGGCACGGCGTGCGCCCCGGGGACCCGGTGGTCGTCGCCCTGCCCCGGGACCGCCGGCTGCCCGCCGCGCTGCTCGGGATCCTGCGGGCCGGCGCCTCCTTCGTCCCCGTCGACCCGGCCCACCCGGCCGCGCGCACGGCGCACGTCGTCGAGGACTGCGGCGCCCGCCTGGCGCTGGGCGACCCGGGCGCCGCCGGGCTGTCCTGCGTCGGCTGGGCGGACCTCATCGAGGCCGGCGGGGCGCCCGGGCCCACCGGGCCGGGGCCCGACGCGGTCGCGTACACGATCTACACCTCGGGCTCCACCGGCCGCCCCAAGGGCGTGGTGGTCTCCCACCGGAGCCTGGCCAACTCCCTGCGGGCGATGGCCGAGGTGCTCGGCACCGGCCCGGGCCACCGGCTGCTGGCGATCACCACCACCGCCTTCGACATCTCCGTCCTGGAACTGCTCCTCCCGCTCACCGCCGGGGGCACCGTGATCGTGGCGGACGAGCAGGCCCAGCGGGACCCGGACACCCTGCGGACGTGGCTGGAGGACCACCGGGCCGACGTCCTCCAGGCCACCCCGGCCACCTGGCAGGGCCTGCTCGACACCGGATGGGCCGCGCCCCGCGACTTCACCGCGGTCGTCGGCGGCGAAGCCCTGCCCCAACCGCTCGCCGACCGGCTCACCGAGCGGACGGGCACCGCGTGGAACGTCTACGGCCCCACCGAGGCCACCATCTGGAGCACGGCGGCCCGGCTGGTCCGCCACGAACGCGTGCACCTGGGCCGCCCCCTGCCCAACACCCGGGCGTCCGTCCTGGACGCCTCCGGCCGGCCGGTGCCCCAAGGGGTCGTCGGGATGCTGCACCTGGCCGGGGCCGGGCTCGCGGTCGGCTACCTCGGGCGCCCCGACCTGGACGCGGCGGCCTTCGGCACCGACCCGGAGACCGGCGAGCGGCTCTACCGGACCGGCGACCTGGCCAGGATGCGCGCCGACGGCACCCTGGAGTTCCTCGGCCGCCAGGACGCCCAGGTGAAGATCCGCGGCTTCCGGATCGAACCGGGCGACGTCGAGGCGACGCTGTCCCGACTGGCCGGTGTGGAACGGGCGGTGGTCACCGCCGTCGGCTCCGGGGCGCACGCCCGGCTGGTCGCCTTCCTCCAGCAGGCCGGCCCGGACGCCGACGGCCCGGACGCGGACGGCCCGAGCGCGGACGGACTGGATGCGGACGGACTGGCCGAGGCCGCCCGCCGCCGGGCGCAGGAGCAGCTGCCCGAGTACCTGCGGCCGTCCCAGTACCTCGTCCTCGCCGAGCTGCCGCTCACCCCGAACCGCAAGGTGGACACCGCCGCGCTGCGCGCACTGGCGGCCGAGCGGACGACCGCCGCCCGACCGGACGACCCGGTGATGATGACCCCGGTGCAGTACGCGCTGCGGCGGCTCTGGCGCACCGTCCTCGGCGGGGCCGCGCCGGGCCTGCGGGACGACTTCTTCGCCTCCGGCGGGACGTCGGTGCTCGCCGTCCGGCTGGCCCGGGAGATCCAGCGGGAGTTCGGCACGGAGGTCCGGGTGGCCGACGTCTTCCACGGCCGCACCGTCGAGCGGCTCGCCGAACTGGTCGGCCGGGCCGGCGGCACCCCGCCGCAGCTGCCCGTCCTGCTCGACCTGCCCGACCTCGGCAACGGCGCCGCCACGGCACCGGCCGACGGCGAACCGCCCGTCTTCGCGATCCATCCGGCCGGCGGCACCGCGTACTGCTACCAGCCGCTGGCGGAACTGCTGCGCTCCGCGCGCTGCGTGGGCGTCAACCACCCCCACCTCGACGACCTGGAGCACCGCTACGCAACGCTGCGCGAGATGGCCGAGGAGTACGCCCGGCTGCTGCGGGCCCGGCAACCCGCCGGCCCGTACCGGCTGCTGGGCTGGTCCTTCGGCGGAACGCTCGCCTACGAGATCGGCCGGGTCCTGGAGCGGGCGGGGGAGCGGGTCGCCGGAGTCGTGATCCTCGACGCCCACAACTGGGGACCGCGTGCCGCCGCGCTCGCCGCCCTCGACATCGACGAGGTGCTGGAACACCAGCGCCGCCACGGCCAGCACGTCGACCGCTTCATGGAGAAGGACGCCCGGGAGAGCGACCGGCTGCTGCGGGCGAGCTGCGCGACGGCGGCCGGCTTCCCCGTCCTGCTGTTCAAACCCACCGACCGGGACGAAGTCGCCCCGGCGCTGTTCGACGACGAGCACAACGGCTGGCGGGGCCTGCCCGCCGCACTGACCCTGCGGCGGGTCGAGGGCAACCACGGCAGCCTGCTCCGCAAGCCGGCCCTGGACCGGATCGCCGCCGAGGTCGACGACTTCTTCGCCGTGACGATCGGAGTGACGACATGATCCCGCCTCCCCTGGAGAACGCGCTCTACGGCATCCACGCCACCCACGCCCTGCGGCTGGCCGACCGGCACGGCGTCTTCACCCACCTGCTGCGCCACGGCCCGGCCACCGCACCCGCCGCGGCCGCCGAACTGGGGCTCGACGCCGAGACCCTGGAACGGCTGATGCTGCTGCTCAAGGTCTCCGGACTGCTCGCCGACGCCGGCGGCGGCCGGTACGAACTCCCCGCCGGGACGGCCGACTTCCTCGCCCCCGACGGCCCCCGCTACCTGGGCGGCTTCGTCGAGCACCTGGTCACCGACGCCGCCCGCCAACTGGAGCTGCTGGACGGGTACCTGACCCGCGGCAAGGACGCCGTGGACGCGGACCTCCCGGACGCGTTCGCCCGGATCCACCGGGACGGCGCGTCGACCGAGCGGTTCCTGGCGGCCATGTGGCAGCTGAGCCACCACGCCTCCGACCGCCTGGCCGAACTCGCCGACCTGGGCACGGTGACCAGGCTGGTCGACGTCGGCGGGGCCAACGGCCCCTTCGCCGTCGCCGCGCTGCGCCGCCACCCGGCCCTGCGGGCCACCGTGTTCGACCTGCCCGAGGTCGAGCCGTTCCTCAAGGCCAAGCGGAGCGAGCACGGACTCGACGACCGGCTGGACTTCCGGGCCGGGGACTTCTTCCGCGACGAGCTGCCCCCCGGCGACTGCTTCGCCTTCGGCTACGTCCTGTCGGACTGGTCCGACGCCACCTGCCTCGACCTGCTGCGCTCGGCCCACCGGGCCTGCGCGCCCGGCGGCCGGGTGCTGGTGATGGACCGGCTGTTCGACGAGGACCGCGACGGCCCGCTCGGCGCCGCCGTGATGAACCTGTCGATGCACGTGGAGACCCAGGGGCGGCACCGCTCGGCCCGGGAGTACGCCGGACTGCTGGAGGCCGCCGGGTTCACCGCCTGCGAGGTGCGCCGCTCCGACGGCGACAAGCACCTCGTGACGGCCCGCCGGTCGTAGGCCCCGTCCGAGCCCGGCCCCAATCCCTCGTCGAACCACCGGAGGTGACCCCGTGGAACCGCGCTTACCGGAACACTGCGCACACATCGTCAGGATCCAGCGGGAGCGCGGCCGCGCGGCGCTCGCACCCGAACGGCTCGACGAGCTGGCCGGGTACCACGACCGGCCCCCGGCGCCCGCCGACGGGGAGGCGGACGGCGAGGCGGAACTGCTCGGACTGCTGACCCGGCCGTTCAGCCGGACGACGGACATACCCAGGTACTACCGCTACACCGACCTGCACGTCTTCGACTGGTTCCTGGACCAGCGGCCGGACGACCAACTGACCGGCGCCGCCGAGGCGTTGGCGGTCTCACTGACCGCCCTGCTCGCAGTGGAGCGGGCCGCCCCGGCCGGAGCGATCGACCCCGCGACCTCGGCCGAGCGGCAGCAGCGGCTGCGGGCCCCGCTCGACCGGGTGGCGGAACTGACCTTCGACCCGGCCGGGGCGGTCCCGCTGGGGGAGGCGCTGCGCGCCCGGGAGAACGACCCGCGGGCGCGCTGGAACCGCTTCGTGCTGGCCGAGTGCACCGGCTTCCCGCAGTCCGACAAGCACGACGAGCACCTCTTCCTGCGCTCTGTGCACGCCTGCGAGATGGTCTTCTTCCTGGTCCGCGCCCTCGTGCTGCGGGCCGCCGAGACCTGCGCGGGCGACCGGCGGGAGGCCCGGACCAGGCTCCGCCAGGCCGTGCTGACGGCCGAACTGCTGAACGGCGTGTTCAGCGCGCTGTGGACGATGTCGCCCGAGCGCTTCATGGAGTTCCGGGCGGAGACCGGCGATGCCAGCGCCGTGCAGTCCATGAACTACCACGCCATGGAGATCGTGCTCTACGGCCTGGACCCGGAGAAGGAGAAGGTCCTCGCGGAGTACGGGCACCTGGCCGAACTGCGCGGGATCCTCGCCGAGGAGTGGCAGGCCCAGGGCGCCCGGGTGCGGGCCGCCGGGGACGGCGAGATGGACCGCCACCTCGACGCACTGCTACGGGTGCTCCGCCGTTGGCGCGGGCGCCACTACGGCTTCGCCGTCCGGTACCTGACCCCCGAGCTCACCGGCTCCGGCGGCACCGAAGGCGCGAACTACCTCAAGAGGTTCGTGGAGAAGCGGGGCCTTCCGGCACCCGAGCGGTCCCGGGGCGTCCGGACCTTCCTCACGTGCTGACCACCGGAGAGAACGAGGAGACCATGCCGACCGAGCGACTCACCCTGGTGTGCCTGCCCTTCGCCGGGAGCGGGGCCGGCTTCTACCGCGCCTGGGCCGACCTCGCGGTGCCCGGCCTGACGGTGCTGCCGGTCCAACTGCCCGGGCGGGAGGAGCTGTTCCTGGACGAACCGCTCACCGAGGTGGCCCAGGCCGTCGCCCTGCTCGCCCCCCGGATCGCCGAACTCACCGAAGGCCGGCGGTTCGCGCTCCTCGGCCACAGCCTCGGCGCCGTGCTCAGCTACGAGATCGCGCTCGCCCTCGACCGGCAGGGCGACGGCGGCCCGGAGCACCTGTACGTCAGCGGCTCACCCGGCCCGTCGAACGGGCGCGAGGCCCGCGCCACCGGGCTGGACGACACCGAATTCCTGGCCCGCGTCCAGGAGTTCGCCGGCTACCGGCACGAGGCCTTCGACGACCCGGACCTGCGGGAGGTCCTGCTGCCGGTGCTCCGCGCCGACGTCGCCATGCACGAGGACTACGCGCCGAGCACGACCGAGCCCCTGCGCGTCCCGGTCACCTCGCTGCGGGGCGCCGAGGACGACCTGGTCACCGCCGCGCAGGCCCGGCAGTGGCAGGACGTCACCGAGAGGGAGTTCCGCTACCTCGAACTGCCCGGCGGCCACATGTACCTGGTCGACTCGCCCGAAGCCCTGCTGCGGGCCGTCGCCCGGGGCCGCACCGAGCAGGGGACGGAGGAAGCGCGGACATGCAGCTGACGGACCGGACCGCCGTGATCACGGGAGCGGCCCGCGGGCTCGGCCGCGCGTGCGCCCTCCGCTTCGCCCGCGAGGGCGCCGACCTGGTGCTCCTCGACCTCGCCGGCGACCTGGACGGCGTGGACTACCCGCTGGGCAGCCGCAGCCAGCTGGACCACACGGCCGAGCTGTGCGAGGAGCACGGCAGCGCGGTCGTCACCGCCGCGGTCGACCTGCGCGACCCGGCGGGCGTGCAGGAGGCGGTCGGCCGGGCGCTGGAGCGCTTCCACCGGATCGACGTGCTCGTCAACAACGCCGGCATCGCGGCGCCGTCCGGCCGCCCGGTGCACGAGACCAGCGAGCGCGACTGGGCGCTCATGCTGGACGTCAACCTCTCCGGCGCCTGGCGGATGATCAGGGCGGTCGCGCCGGGCATGGTCGAGCAGGGGTCCGGGAGCATCATCAACGTCTCCTCGACCGCCGGACTGGTCGGCTACCGCTACTTCGCGGGGTACGTCGCCGCCAAGCACGGACTCATCGGGCTGACCAAGGCCGCGGCCCTGGACTACGCGCCCCACCGGATCCGGGTCAACGCGCTCTGCCCCGGCTCGGTGCGCGACGACCCGCTGGTCGAGGGCCGGATGCTCACCGAGATCGCCCGCTCCCTCGACCTGCCGCCGGAGGGCCACGAGGAGGCCTTCCTCCGCGACCAGCCCATGAACGCGCTCGTCGAACCCGCCGACGTGGCCGGGGCGGCGCTCTGGCTGGCCGGGGACGACTCCCGCCGGGTGACCGGAACGGTCCTCACCGTCGACGGCGGCTTCGTCACCCGGTGACGGCACCGGACCGCCCAGAGCTCGGCAGGAGGCCGACCGTGGTTGCACAGACCGAAGCGACGCCGCCCCCACCCGTGGCCGGACCGCCCACCGGCACCGGCCACGACCGGGCGCACCCCGGGCTGCCGTCCGGCCTGCGGCTGCCCGCGCAGGGGCGGGCCTGCCACGGGGTGATCGCCCGGCTGCCCGGCACGCCCGGCCCGGACGACACCGGCCGACGGCTGGCGCAGGCCGCCCGCCGTCTGCCGGAACTCGGCTCGCCCCGGCTCTGGGAGACCAGGGTCGCGACCACCCGGGACGACCCGGGGGCCGCCGCGCGGGCCCGGCGGGAGCTGCTGCGCCCGGTCCACGACGAACGCTCCCCGCTCCGCGCCGTCCGGCTGACGTACGCCGACGGAACCGCGGACCTGGTGCTCGTCGCCCTGCGCCACCTCGTCCCGCGCGCCCTGCTGGAGCAGCTGGCCGGGGCCCTGCTCACCGGGGCGGCGGTGGAGCCGCCGTCCGCCGACGCGCAGTCCGCGCCGTCCACCCCGTCCACCCCGTGGGCCGCGCCCGCCCCGGCCGACTGGGGCCTGGGGGACCGGCACCGCGGCGGTACCGTCAGCGCCCGCCCGCTCGCCGTGCCCGGCCCCGGAGCCGGCCGGGGACCGCGTACCGCGCGGCTGCTCCTGGAGGCCCTCGCCCTCACCGTCGCCCGGTACGCCGGAACGGAGACCGTGACGATCGGGCACCTCGACGTGGCACGCGGACGAGCGGAGCGCGCACGCCTGAGCACCCGGAAGATCGACGAGGAGCAGAGCGTCGCCGACCGACTCGCCGCACCCGGACCCGAAACCGACCTCGCACCCGGTCCGGCCCCCGGGCCGGAGCTCCCGGCGGTCGGCGTCGTCCACGCCGAGGCCTGGGACGGCTGCACCTACCTGCCCTGCCTGACGCCCGTCTTCCCGATCACCGTGCACCTCCTGGAACACCCCGACGGCACGGCCGAGGCGTCCTGCTGGTTCGACGAGGGCGTCCTCGCCCCGGAGGTGGCCGACACCTTCTGCGCCTCGGTCGAGCGGCTGGCCGCACGGTTCGCGGCCGACTCCGGCACGACCGTCCCGGCCACGCTGCCGCCCCTGACCCCGGAGGAGACGGCCCGGGTCCTGCGCCGGGGCGGCGCCGGCCGGGCCCCCGGCCCCGGCGCCGACCGGCGGATCGACGACTGCTTCGAGGAGGCGGCCCGCCGACGCCCCGACGCGGTGGCGCTGACCGACGAACACGGAGAGCTGACGTACGGACAGCTCGACGAGCGCGCCGACCGGGTCGCGGCAGGCCTGCACGCCCTCGGAGTCGCCCCGGGGAGCAAGGTCGGTGTCTGCCTGGACCGCGACGCCTCGGTGGTCGTCGCGATGCTCGGCATCCTGAAAGCCGGGTGCGCCTACGTCCCGATGGACGTCCGCTACCCGGCGGACCGGCTGCGGTACGTCGTCGAGGACGCGCGACTGCCCCTCGTCGTCGCCGGCGCGGAGTCCTTCCCCGCCGTCGCGGACGTCCGGGTCGTGGGCCTCGACGAGCTGAGCGCCCTCGGCGTGCCCGGCTGGGGCGGCGACCGACGGCCGGGAACCCCCGCCGACGACGCCTACGTGATCTACACGTCCGGGTCCACCGGCCGCCCCAAGGGCGTGGTCGTCCCGCACCGCAACGTGACCGCCCTGCTGGCGGCGACCGGTCCGGACTTCGCGCTGCGCCCCGACGACGTCTGGACGCTGTTCCACTCCACCGCCTTCGACTTCTCGGTCTGGGAGACCTGGGGCTGCCTGCTCAGCGGCGGACGCCTCGTCGTCGTCCCGCACTGGACGGCGCGCGACCCCGAGGAGTTCCACCGGCTCCTGGTCGAGCAGCGGGTCACCGTCCTCAACCAGACCCCGTCGGCCTTCGCCCAACTCGTCCGCGCGGACCGGGCCGCGAAGGCCGAACTGTCGGTGCGCCTGCTGGTCTTCGGCGGCGAACCGCTCGACGTGGCGCTGCTCGCCCCCTGGTTCGCCGGGCACTCCCCGACCCGGTGCCGGGTGGTGAACATGTACGGCATCACCGAGACCACCGTGCACGTGACCGCCCAGACGATCACCCCGGCCGAGGTGGTCGCCGGCTCCCGCTCGGTCGGACGCGCCCTGCCCGGCTGGTCGGTCTCCGTCCGGGACGCGCGGGGACGCGTCCTGCCACCGGGGGCGGCGGGCGAGATCCACGTGGGCGGCGCCGGACTCGCGGCGGGCTACCTGGGCCGGCCGGAGCTCACGGCCCAGCGGTTCGTCACCGACGAGGCGACGGGCGAACGCCTCTACCGCAGCGGGGACCAGGGGCGGCTGCGCCCCGACGGCAGCCTCGACCACCTCGGACGGCTGGACCAGCAGGTCAAGATCCGCGGGCACCGGATCGAACCGGGCGAGATCCGGGCCGTGCTGGCGGCCGACCCGGCGGTGAGCGAGGCCGTCGTCGTCGCCACCGCGGCGGCTCCCGACGATCCGGCGAGCAGCCGGATCGACGCCTACGTCGTCCTGGCCGGAGAAGCGCAGGAGGCCGGGGACGCCGACACCGCACGGATCCTCGACAGCGCCCGCCGCATCCTGCCCGACTACATGGTCCCCGCCACGCTCACCCGGATCCCCGCCGTCCCGCTCACCACCAACGGCAAGCCGGACCTCGACCGGCTCCCGCCACCGGCCGCCGCCGGTCGGGCCGACGCCACCGCGACTGGTACGGCCGCGACCGACGACCTCGCCGCGGAGGTCCTGGGCATCTGGAGCCACCACCTGGGGGCCGAGGTGTCCATGGCCGACAACTTCTTCCTGCTGGGCGGCAATTCGCTGCTGGTGCTGCGGGTGCTCAGGTCCTTGCAGGAGCGGGGGCTGCCGAGGATCGCGCCCCGCGACTTCTACCGCAACTCGACCGCCGACACGTTCATCCGGCTCGTCGCCGCCCGGCGCGACGCGCCCGGCACCGACCGGCCCTGACCAATCGATCCTGGAAGAAGGTACTGCGAGCCATGGACACGAACGGGATCTCCGCGGTGGTATCCGGCGGCGCGAGCGGACTCGGCGCGGCCACCATCCGCGAACTGGCCGCCCACGGCGTCAAGGTGGTGATCGCCGACCTCGGCGAGCAGCCGGGCAAGGCGCTGGCCGACGAGGTCGGCGGCCTCTTCGTCAGGACGGACGTGACCGACGAGGCGCAGGTGGAGGCCGCCGTCCAGGCCGCCGTCGACACCGGCCTCCCGCTGCGCGTCATCGTCAACAGCGCCGGTATCGCCTGGGCCTCCAGGACGGTCGGGCGGGACGGCGCTCCGCACGACCTCGGCCAGTTCGAGAACGTCGTCCGGGTCAACCTGGTCGGCACCTTCAACCTGCTGCGGATCGGCGCCGCGCGGATCGCCCGGACGGCGCCCGTCGACGCCGACGGCCTGCGCGGCGTGGTGGTCAACACGGCGTCCGTCGCGGCGCTGGAGGGCCAGACGGGCCAGGTCGCCTACGCCGCCTCCAAGGCGGGCATCGTCGGCCTGACCCTGCCCGCCGCCCGCGACCTGGCGGCGGTCGGTGTCCGGGTCAACACGATCTGCCCGGGCATCATCGACACGCCGATCTACGGCGAGGGCGAGGCCGCCGAGGCGTTCAAGGCCAAGCTGGTCGCGCCCGTCCCCTTCCCCAAGCGGGCCGGCCGGGCCGCGGAGTTCGCGCACCTGGTGCGCTTCCTGATCGAGAACGACTACGTGAACGGCGAGACGATCCGCTTCGACGGCGGGATCCGCTTCCAGCCGTGAACCCCGGCCCCGCCGCCCCGGCCCCGGTGCCGCCCGGGCCGGGGCGACGGCGCGTCAGGCGGCCGGGCCCCGGTGGGCGCCGCTGCGGATGGCGCGCAGGATCTCGTGGGCCCAGTCGGCGGGACGGCTGTGCCCGAGGAGGGCGGAGAGCCGGACCATCCGGGTGCGGCGCTCGGCGGGGGAGAGGTCGAGGGCGTGGGCGAGGACGGCGGTGAGGTCCTCGGGGGAGTGCGGATCGGTGAGCAGGGCGGCCTCGCCGAGTTCGGCCGCGGCGCCGGTGTGGCGGGACAGGACGAGGACCCCCGGGTCGGCCCGGTGCTCCGGGAACGCGGCGCGGGCGGCGACGAACTCCTTGGCGGTGAGGTTCATGCCGTCCTGGAGCGAGGTGATCCAGAGGACGTCCGCGGTGAGGTACTGGTCGACCACCTCGGCGGTGGAGAGGCGGTGCGGCCGGTAGTCGACTGGTTGCCAGGACCCGCTGCGCCAGCGGGAGTTGGTCTCGGCGACGCGTCGCTCCAGGCGCCGGCGGGTGCTCTCGTACGCGGTGATCCCGGGCTCGGGCGGCGGGCAGACCAGGCGGAAGACGAGCCGGCCGCGCAGATCGGGGCGGCGGGCGAGCAGGCGGTCGACGGCGTCGACCTTCTGGACCGGGGCCTTGGCGTAGTCGAGGCGTTCCACCGAGAGCACGACGCGCCGGGTGTCCGGGCGGCGGTGCGGGGCGCGCAGGCGGGCGAGCCGTTCGACGGCCGGCCGGTCGATGCCGAGCGGGTGGACGGTGGTGCGCGGCGGGCCGGGGAGGCCCGCGAGGGTCCGGCGGAAGCGGTCGGCGAAGGCCTCGGTGTGGAAGCCGGCCCAGTCGAGGCAGGCGAGCGAGGAGCGGAGTTCGGCGGCGACGGGGAGGCCGGCGAAGGTCTCCGGGTCCGGGAACGGGGTGTGGTGGAAGAGCCCGGTCCTCAGGTCGGGGCGGGCCCGGCGGAGCAGGCCCGGGACGAGCCAGAGGTTGTAGTCGTGCAGCCAGACGGTGGCGCCGGGGGCGGCCTGGGCGCTGATGTGCCGGGCGAAGCGGGCGTTGACGGTGCGGTAGTCGGCCCACGCGCCTTCGTCGAAGACGGCCCGGTCCGGTGCGGACATCAGGACCGGCCAGAGCGTCTCCTTGCAGGCGCGGTGGAAGTAGCCGCTCCAGGTGGCCGGGTCGACGGGTACGGCGGCCAGGGGCGGGGCGGAGGCGGGGTGCGGGAGCGGCGCCTGCCGGTCGCGCCCGGTGCGGGCGGCGACCCAGACGCCGGGCAGGTCGTCGGCGAAGGCGCTGCTCAGGGTGGGCAGGATGCCGTTGGGGCTGTCGGGCGGCTGCCAGCTCTCGCCGTTCCAGTGCAGCGGCGGGCGGTGGTAGGCGACGACGAGGGAGTGCCGGCCGACGGGCGGTTCGGTGGCGGCCTCGGCCCCGATGCCGTGGTCGGCCCCGCGGGAGGTCCAGCCGAGGGTGCGGAGCGCCGCGTGGATGCCGGCCGCGCCGGGCAGGCCCGGGCGCTGGACCAGCGGGTTCCCGATGAGGGCGGTGAGCAGGGCGGGTTCGGCCCCGTCGACGACCACCGCGTGGGTGCCGGCGCGGAACAGCGAGAGGTCGTTGAGGGAGTCGCCGGCGACCAGGATCTCGTCGGGCTGCCAGCCCAGCTTCGCGGCCAGGGCGCGCAGGGCGTCGCCCTTGGAGGCGTGGGGCGGCAGGACGTCGAAGTAGCGGTCCGCCGAGTACTCCCAGGTGCAGCCGAGTTCTTCGACGGCCGCGGTGAGCTCCCCGGTGAGCCCGTCCGGGGGGAGGTGGTAGGAGCACCGCCCGTCCTGGTGGACGCCGTGCTGGTAGGCGAGTGCGGGAAAGCGGAGCAGTGCGGCGCGGACCCGCTCGGGGCCCGGCCAGCCGGCCCGCAGCTGGTCCTGGACGGGGTCGACGGGGGTGAGGTCGGCGCCGTCCAGGACGGTGGCGCCGACGTCGGCGATGATCCACCGGGGGCGGGGGACGAGCGGGTCGCGGAGCACCTGGCGGATCGAGGCCAGGCCGCGTCCGGTGGCGAAGACCGTGACCACCTCGGGGTGGTGGGCCAGGGCGTCCCGTAATCGACGCCGGTCGTCCGGGGTGCCGCCGAGCAGGGTGCCGTCCAGATCGGTGACCAGAATCTTCGACATCCGACGGACGCTAACACGATCACGCCGGGTGGTGAAGTGTTCATCTCATGGTGCTACGAGCGGAGTTCGGGGGCCGCCCCGGTCGGGGCGGCGGTCGAGGAGCCGGTCGAGCTCCTCGGCGCGCAGGGCCGATCCCGAGCCGGGGCCGGTGGTTGCCGCGGCCCCGCAGAGCGACGCGGCGGCGAGGCAGTCGGGCAGGTCCCAACCGCCGAGGAGCCCGTGTACCAGGCCCGCGGTGAAGCAGTCGCCCGCCGCCGTAGGGTCGACGCCGGCGGCCCCGGCGGCGGTCCGGGCGGCCGGGATGTCGTGGCGCTCGCCGTCCCGGACGGCCGTGGCACCCTGCGCGCCCCGGGTGACCACCAGGGTGGGCACCACGCGGCCGAGGAGGTCGACCGCCTCGTCCAGGCCGTCGGCACCGGTGAGGCGCAGCGCCTCACCGTCGTTCGGGGTGAGGACGTCGACCAGGGCGAGGACGGCGCGGACGGCCGGGTCGTCGAGGCTCGCGGGCGTGTCGTGGCAGTCCATGACCACCAGGGCGCCCAGCTCCCGCGCGGCCCGGCACGCCGCCAGCGTGCCCTCGTCCCAGCGCAGTTGGGGCAGCAGCAGGACCCGGGGGCGGAACCGCCGCAGCAGCGGGGCGAGCGGCTCGGGGTCGACCCGGTCCTGGAAGCTGACCATCGCCCGGTCGCCCTCGGTGGCCAGGGCGACGGTCAGACTGCGCACCGGGAACGGGTGCCGCCGGAACGCGGCCCCGTCCAGGCCCTCCTGCCGGGCGCAGGCCAGGACGTGGGCGCTGAACGGGTCCGTGCCGAAGTCCGCGCTCCACACCACCCGTCGGCCGAGCCGGTGCAGTGCCATCGCCGGGGTGTAGGCGCCGCCCGGCACCAGGCCGAAGCCGTCCGCGAACACCTCGGTACCCGGCCGCACCGGCCGGTCCAGGCCGTGGAACACCAGATCGGTGAAGTACGGCCCCGCCACCAGGACTTCGTACGGAGGTGAGGACCCGTTCGTCTCCATCCGGCGAGCATACGGCGCGGGGCGCGCACCGGCGGGGGGATCGGCCGATCCCCCCACCGGTGTCGCCGCCGCGACCGGCGCCGCTGCCGGTCAGCTCAGGGTGCGGACGGCGGCGGCGTCGTAGGGGCGCAGCTCGGAGAAGCGTCCGCCGAGGACCTTGGCGGCCCACTGCGGGTCCTGGAGCAGGGCGCGGCCGATCGCGACGAGGTCGAACTCGTCGCGCTCCAGGCGGTCGAGGAGGTTGTCGATGCCCTGGGTCTCGGAGCCCTCGCCGGCGAAGGCGGCGATGACGTCGCCGGCCAGGCCGACGGAGCCCACGGTGATGGTGGGGCGGCCGGTGAGCTTCTTGGTCCAGCCGGCCAGGTTGAGGTCGGAGCCGTCGAACTCGGGGACCCAGTAGCGGCGGGTCGAGGCGTGGAAGGCGTCCACGCCGGCCTCGGCGAGCGGGGCGAGGATCGACTCCAGCTCCTGCGGGGTCTCGGCGAGCCGGGCGTCGTAGTTCTCCGACTTCCACTGCGAGTAGCGGAAGATCACCGGGAACTCGGGGGAGACGGCGGCGCGCACGGCCGCGACGAGTTCGGCGGTGAACTTCGTCCGGGCGACCGGGTCGCCGCCGTAGCCGTCGGTGCGGCGGTTGGTGCCGGCCCACAGGAACTGGTCGAGCAGGTAGCCGTGGGCGCCGTGCAGCTCGACGCCGTCGAAGCCGATCCGCTCGGCGGCCGCGGCGGCCTCGGCGAAGGCGGCTATGACGGCGTCCAGGTCGGTCCGGGTCATCGCCCGGCCGGTGCCCTCGGTGCCGTCGAGCCGGATGCCGGAGGGGCCGACGGCCGGGGCGTCGGCGACCGGCGGCTCGCCCTGCTTGCGCACCATGCCGATGTGCCAGAGCTGCGGCACGATGGTGCCGCCCGCCGCGTGCACCTCGGCGGCGACGCGGGCCCACCCGGCGAGCTGCTCCTCGCCGTGGAAGCGCGGGATGCTGTCGCTCTGCCCGGCGGACTCGTGGTTGACGTAGGTGCCCTCGGTGACGATCAGGCCGACGCCCGCGGCGGCGCGGCGGGCGTAGTAGGCGCTCACGTTCTCGCCGGGGACGCCGCCCGGGGAGAACTGGCGCGTCATCGGCGCCATGGCGATGCGGTTGGGCACGGTCAGCCCGTTGATCGTGACGGGCCGGGAGAGGATCTCGGCCGCGCGGGAGGAGGAAGGCTCGGTGACGGTCATGGGGTTTCCTCGCGGGTAGCGGTGGGGTGCGCCGGGTCAGCGGTGATCGCCGGTGCCAACCACCGCGGCGGCCCCCGCATTTCGCCCTCCGCCCGGATCCCGGCGTGATCCACGCCACTCCGCGCCGCCCGCGTGCCGGTCCCGGGTCGCCGCGGGCCGCTCCGCGCGGGCGGACGGTCAGACGGGCGGGTGGGGGTGGCCGGTGAGGAACTCCGCCAGGGTGCGGACGCCGAAGCCGGTGGCGCCGGCGACCCATTCCGCGTCGGTCCCGTCGGCGAGGGCGGTGCCCTGGATGTCGAGGTGGGCCCAGGGGATGCCGGGCGGGACGAACTCGCGCAGGAAGTGGCCGGCGAGCAGCGCGGTGCCGTGCCGGGTGCCGAGGGTGTAGTTGACCAGGTCGGCGATCCGGGAGCGGAGCTGGGGCCGGTACGCGTCGGGCAGCGGCAGCGGCCAGAGCGGCTCCCCGGCCCGGGTGCCGGCCGCGCGCAGGCGCTCCACCAGGGTGTCGTCGGTGCCCATCAGCGCGGCGACCCGGCGGCCCAGGGCGATCGCGGCGGCGTCGGTGAGGGTGGCGATGTCGATGATCGCCTGCGGCCCGGTCTCGCCGGCCAGGACCAGGGCGTCGGCCATGATCAGCCGTCCCTCGGCGTCCGCGTGGCAGATCTCGACGGTGGTGCCGTTGCGCATGACCAGGACGTCGCCGACCCGGATCGGGTCGGCGTTGGGCATGTTCTCGGTGAGCGGCAGCCAGGCGTCCACCGCGACGGGGCAGTCCAGCGCGTCGAGGACGGACATCGCCCCGAGGACGGCGGCCGCCCCGGCCATGTCGGCCTTCATCCCGGCCAGTTGCGCGTTGGGCTTGAGGGACAGGCCGCCGGCGTCGAAGGTGACGCCCTTGCCGACCAGCGCGATCCGTGCGGCCCCTGTCGTACCGTCGGCCCGGCCGTCCGGCCGGTAGCCCAGCTTGACCAGCCTGGGCGGCTCCAGGGAGCCCCGGCTGACCCCGAGCAGTCCGCCCAGCTGCTCGTCGGCGATCCGGCGGCCGTCCCAGACCTCGCACTCCAGACCGGTCGCCGCGGCGAGCTCGACCGCGCGGTCGGCGAACACGGTCGGGGTGAGGGCCTCGCCCGGTTCGTTGACCAGGTCCCGGGCCAGGAGCACGGCCTCGGCCAGCCTGCGGCCCTCGAACAGGCCGCGCGCGGCGTCCGGTGTCCCGGGGGTGAGCACCTCGACGAGCTGGTCGGTCGGCGCGGCCGCGCCGCTCCGGTACCGGGTGAACCGGTACCCGCCGAGCAGGTACCCCTCGACCAGCGGCCGGAGGTCCGGGCCCGGCGGGTGGACGGCCAGCCGCCGGTAGGCGCCGACGGCCCGGGCCAGTCCGGCCGCCGCGGCCCGGATCGCGTCCCGGTCGGTCCGGTCCCGCGGCCCGACCCCGAGCAGCACGGTCACGGGGGTGCCGGGCAGTTGCAGCACCTCGCCCACCTCGCCGCTGAACCCGGTGCCGGTGAGGAACGCGGCGGGCAGGTCGGCGGGCAGTTCGCCGACCCGCACCGGCCGCACGACGGCCTCCGCCCCCGGGCCGGGCTCGGGGCGCAGCACCCAGGTGACGCTCACGCCCGCTCCCGTCGGGCGGCGCGCCGGGCCGCGCCCCAGGCCTCCAGGTCGGCGAGGTAGGCACTGGCCAGTTCGGCCATGCCGTCGGCCGCACCGACGGCCGCCCAGCCGCGCGCCGCGGAGATCGCGTACGGGTCCACCCTGAGGGCCTGGAGGTAGCAGTCCTCGGCCAGGACCGGCCGGCCGGCCCGCC
Source organism: Kitasatospora sp. NPDC001309 (assembly GCF_042896295.1). Taxonomy (NCBI): domain Bacteria; kingdom Bacillati; phylum Actinomycetota; class Actinomycetes; order Kitasatosporales; family Streptomycetaceae; genus Kitasatospora; species Kitasatospora sp. NPDC001309. The sequence continues at coordinate 235,110 of NZ_JBIAXC010000008.1, forward strand.
GGAAGCACTCGGCCGCGGCCGCGTAGCCGAACGCGGTGGAGACCGGGCCGAGCCGGGCGGTCCGCAGGAAGCTGTCGGCCGCCTCCCGGGGGCGGTCGCGCCGCAGCAGGCCCTCCGCCACCTCGATGTGGGTCTTGGGCTCGTACGGGTCCAGGGCCAGCGCCTCCGCGACCAGGAGGTCACCGCGGTCGTCCTCGCCGAACGCGTAGCACTCCTTGGAGCGGCTCTCCACGCAGGCCCGCAGGTTCTCCCGCTTGAGGAACTCCTGGTACGGCCCCTCGGCGGGCACCGCCCGGGCCAGCTCCTCGGCGCGGTCCATGTCGCGGGCCAGCCAGGCGCGGTCCTCGGCCATGAACGGGACGAAGCTGACGCTGCGGTAGAACCGGCTCTCCATCATCGTCTTCTCGAACGCCGAGCGGTCCGGGTCCGCCAGCAGCTCCTCCAGGGCGCGGGCGCCGATCTCCCGCCAGCGCGCCGCCTCCTCCTGCGAACGCGTCTCGCGGGCGTGGAACACCACCGCCACCACGGCGATGACGAACCGCAGGTGGGTCGGGCACTCGGGGTGTCCGGCGATGGCGAAGGAGGTCTCCGGTGCGGCCACCGTTCCGCCGACCGAGGCGACGTACCGCACCAGGTCGCGCCAGTGTTGCAGGCGCAGTTCGGCCGGGGTCCGGAGCCGGTCGACCGGTACGGGCGGGACCAGCTCCAGGACGAGCTTGGTGAACCCGAGCCGGTACAGCACCATGGCGACCTGCCGGCGCCGCTCGGGGTCGCAGCGGTCGAAGTCCTCCAGCCATTCGCACAGCCGGTTCCAGCGCGGTGTGCGCAGGTGCTCGGGCAGATCGGCCGGATGGTCGACCGCGAACTCGGTCAGCCCGGACTCGCGGATCAGGTTGCCCCGGAAGGCCGGCGGCATGAGGCGCTGCCAGTTGACCTCGGCCCGTTCGCCGCCGCGCTCGGCGAACTCGTAGGCGAGGCTGGGCAGTCGGGCGTACAGGCCGGGGGATTCGGACTCGCCCAGGTTGAAGTACGAGGCGTACATCCGGTAGTGCCAGTTGTTGGCGTACGGCCGCTCCCGGTCCCGGGTGGCGGCGCGCCCGGTCAGCTCCTCCAGCGGCCGGTCGCCGTCCTCGCGGCAGGCCTCCAGCAGCGCGTCCCGGGTGGCGGCGGCGCGCGGTGCGGCGCGGAAGGCCCGTTCGTTGAGCACCCGCGCGAACTCGGTGTCCCCGAGTTCGCGCGCGCAGTGGGCGGCTCGCAGCAGCGCGAAGCCGGTGCCGAACGGGCCGAGCCGGGCGGCGTGCAGGTACCCGGCCAGCGCCTGCTCGTGCGCGCCGGCGCGCTCGTGGGCCTGCGCCGCCTGCATCCGGATCTTGACGTCCCACGGATCGAGGGCCAGGCCCTCCTCGACGGCGGTGCGCTCGGCCTCGGTGTCGCCCATCCGCACCGCGATCTCCAGGTGCCGGTCGAGCAGTCGCCGACGGGTCTCCAGCAGGACCAGTGCGTCGTCCCGGTCGGGTGCGGTCAGCTCGGCGACGCCCGCCCGGACGTCGGCCAGCAGCGCCCGGGCGCCGCCGAAGTCCCGCTGCCGCTCGGCGTACATCACCTCGCGCAGCGCCAGCCGGGCGGTCAGGACGGTGTGGGTGAAGGGGGTGAGCTCGCCCGCGACCTCCTTGAGGAGCTCCCGGGCACGGTCGAGGAGGAGCGGCGCGGCGGAGTCGTCCCCGGCGTGCCGGGCGAGCAGGTAGCCCCACGCGGCCACCGCCTGGACGTGGGCGACCGTGGGCGCGGGGTGGTCGGTCAGCACCCGGTAGGCCGCGGTGGTCCGCTCGGAGAGGCCTTCGGAGCCGAACAGGGCGGCCGCGCGGGCGGCCTGGACGCCCGCCGTCACCTGGTCGCGGCAGGCCGCCGGGTCGAGGTCCTCCGGGACGACCTCCAGGACCGCGGCGGGGAGGCAGACCGCGACCAGCCAGTGCGCGAGCCCGGACCGGTCCACCTGGTCCAGTTCGGCGTGCCGCCGGTAGGCCTCGGTCATCCGCCGCCAGGCGGGGGAGGCCAGCTCGTCGGGCAGGTCGGTCGGGAGCACCGCCCGGTAGGCGGTCAGCCGGGACTCCTGCACCAGCAGCCGGCGGTAGCTCGCGGGCATCGTCATGCCGAACCGCAGCGCGCCCGGAGCGGGATTCTCGAAACGCCGGGCGGCCAGGACCGCCGACCGTGCCTGGACGGCGGTGGCCGGTGATTCGGCACCGTCGAAGTACGGGCGGTGCACCTCGAAGGTGAGCCAACTCGGTGCGTTGACCCCGACGATTCCGTGACTGAATTCCCAACGGTTCACGCGGTCATTCCTCTGCTTTTCTGGAGTCGGCCACCGGGCGATCGGCGACATGCCCCGCGACGGAATATCCGGACGGACCGGAATTCCCTCGCGGGGCATGCGTGGAGCGCCGGGATCAGACGCCGGCGTCGTCGATCAGACAGGTCCAGCAGTCCGCCGCACCAGTGCTGATCTCGACCTCGTCCTCCAGGGACTCCCAGGTCTCGTAAGCCATTTCGTCACCCCTTTCTTCTCACGGGCCGGTCCGGATATCCGGTCCGGCGAAGCGGTTGGGCGATATTCTTCGGGAACCGGAACTGCGCCGTCAAGGCTTCTGCGCGGCAAGCTCCGAGAGGATCTCGGCCACTTCTCCGTCGGTCGTCCAGAAATGCGGGGAAACCCGGACCCAGCCGTCCGGAACGGAAACGTGTATTCCGGCCGACGCCAATCTCCGGACGATCTCCACCCCTTCCGTCCGGTGGCCGGTGAAACTCACGACGCCCGAGTGCCCGGTGCCGTCCGGCGGGAGCGCCAGGTCGTAGCCGAGCTCGCCGATCCCGGCGCGCAGCCGGTCGGCCAGCGTGCGCACCCGTCCGGTGACCGCGGTGATGCCGGTCTCCTCCAGCTCGGCCAGCGCGGCGGCGAGCCCGGCCATGCCGACCAGGTCGTACATCCCGCCCTCGACCCTGGCCGCCCCGGCCCGTTCGGGCAGGTCGTAGCGCAGGTGCCCCGGCCCCTTGGACACCTCTGCGGCGCCCTGGTGGCCGAACCAGCCGGTGGGGGTGGTGCGCAGCAGCTCCAGCCGGTCGGCCCGGCAGTAGAACACCCCGGTGCCCGGCGGTCCGCACAGCCACTTGTGCGCGCCTGCGGCCAGGAAGTCCACCGGGGTGTCGGCCACCGACAGCGGCAGCGCGCCGAAGCTCTGCACGGCGTCCACGCAGACCAGCGCCCCGACCTCGGCGGCCAGCGCGCAGATCCGGTCGAGGTCGCAGCGGAAGCCGGTCGCGAAGTTGACGTGGCTCACCGCCACGAGGCGGGTGGCCGGCCCGACCGCCGCCGCCACGTCCTCGATCCGGTGACCGCCGTCCCGCATCGGCACCCAGACCGGCTCGACCCCGAAGCGGCGCAGCCGCAGCCAGGGCCGGACGTTGGCCGGGAAGTCCCGGTCGAACAGCACGACCTGGTCGCCCGGGCGCCAGTCCAGTCCGTCGGCCACCAGGTGGATGCCGGTCGAGGTGTTGGGGACGAGGGCGACCTCGTCGGGCGTGCAGCCGAGCAGCCGGGAGACGGACCGCCGGGCGGCGTTCCGCGCGCCGAACAGGGGCCCGACCCTGGCGCTGCCGTACGGGAGCACCTCGTCCACGGCGGTGCGCATCGCGGCGACGGCGGCCGGCCGGAGCCGGCCGAGTCCGGCGTAGTCCAGGTAGATCTCACCGTTCGCGGTGCCGGCCGGCGGGCGGGGCCCGCTCACGAGAGCGCCCCGGCCGAGCGGACGGCCCGCGTCGCGGTGACCGCCATCCAGCCGGCCACCAGCAGCGGCACGCCGTGCAGCAGCAGCACCCACTGCGCCACCCAGGCCGGCTGCAGCACCAGGCTCGTGACGAGCAGACCGGACATGAAGCCCGCGTTGACCGTGATCTGGGACAGCCCGAACGCCCGCCCCCTGCGCCCGTCGGGCAGCTGCTGGAGGGACTGCTTGTAGGTGATCTCGCTCAGCGCGTCGCCCAGACCGGCCCCGGCCGCCGCCAGCAGCCGCGGCCACCAGCCGTCGAGCCAGAACACACCGATGAAGCCCAGCGACATCACCATCGTGGCCACGCAGTACACCGGGGCCGGTGCGCGGTCGACGATGCGCTTGGCCAGGGGCCGCAGCACGAAGCTGGCCAGCAGCAGCCCGGCCGCCCAAGCGCCCCACACCGCGCCGGAGACCACGGCCGGTTCGTCCGGGCGCAGTTCGCTGCCCAGCAGCGGCAGTCCGACGTGCTGGGAGGCGCTGCCGAAGGCGTCCAGTCCGCGCAGTGCGACCAGGCCGGCCAGGCCCGCGGCCACCAGCAACGGCCAGGCGCCGGCGCGCTCCCGGGCTCCGGCGGCCGGGCCGTCCGGCTCCCTCATCCGCAGGCGCAGCGCGAGCAGCACCGCGGCCGAGAGCGCGTAGCTGGCCGCGTCCAGCCCGAACACCCAGCGGTACCCGGCCAGGGGGACCAGGACGGTGGCGAGGCCCATGCCGACCATGAAGGCCACCCCCTTGAGCCCGGCCAGCGCGCTGTTCACCGACGGGGTGCGCGGCCCGGCCAGCACGGGCGTGGCGGCGGACAGCGTGGCCTCGAAGACCGACCGCCCGCTGCCGATCACCATGACCGCCGGGTACAGCCACCAGTTCTGCGCGCCCGCCGGCAGCACCGCCAGCAGCGCCAGCATGAGCGACCGGGCGAGGTCGGCGCCGATCATCACCCGGCGGCGGTCCCAGCGGTCCCCGTAGCGGTGCCCGAGCCGCCCGCCCGCGATCGCGCCCGCGTACAGCGCCACGCTGACCAGCCCGGTGTCCAGGGCCGAGTGGTCGAGCTCCCAGACGAAGACGGACAGGCAGATGAAGTCGAGCGCGTAGCCGACGTCCGAGATCGTCTTGGCGGTCAGGAGGACCGCCAGCTGACGGCGACTCGCCGCGGCCGTCCGCCGTGCCGTTCCGGTGCCGGCCGCCACGGCGCCCATGAGGTCTCAACTCCCCGGTTGTGTGAGGGCTGTCATGATTCCCTCACCAACCCCCCACTTTCAAGAGGTAGTTCGATGAGAACTCCGCACCGTGTGGTGGGCCTCCCGGTGGACCTCTCCGGCCGCGCCCCGGTGGTGGTCGGGGTGATTGTCGGGACGGTGCAGGACCGTGCGCGGACCCGCTTCCCGGGAGACGATGCCTCCATGGACGCCGAGACGCTCGTACGGACCCGTCGCTCCCTGCACGCGGTGGCGGAGCTGGTGCTGGCCGGGCCGCAGTACCGGGCGAGCGGGACGATCCGGCTGCGGGCCCGCCCGGGCGGGTTCGGGACGGTGGCCGAGCCGGGGCTGCGGGTGGTGGGCGCGGAGCTGGTGGGCCGCGGGCGGGCGGTGTCGCTCGAACGGAGCAGCTGCGTCGCGCTCGGCGCGGCCCTCGGGCTCGGCGTCGGCGCCCCCGAGGGGGTGTACCGGGACGGTCCGGGCGTCGCCGCCGACCGGCCGATCGAGGTGGATCCGGCTGCGGCCCGGTGGCTCGCGCACTGCTTCGCGCTCGGCGAGGCGGCGCTGAGGGAACTGTTCCCTACGGAGGAGCCGGTCATCTGGCCCGAGCACTTCGACCTGGGGATCACCGTCGACGCGGTGAACTACGGCCTCTCGCCCGGGGACGCGTTCCTCGCTGAGCCGTACGCCTACGTCGGCCCGCACGAGCGGCAGCAGGGGGAGTTCTGGAACGCGCCGTTCGGCGCCGCCCGGACGGTCCACGGGCTCGGTGGCGCCGGCGGGCTGCTGGACTTCCTGGAGCGGGGCCGACGGCTGACGGGCGACGCCTGACGGTTGTGGACGTCAGGCGTCGCCGGGGGATCGGTCAGCTGTGCTTCCAGGTCACCGAGAACGCGGTGCCGTCGGTGATTCCGGAGGTGGTCGCCTTGGTGACGCCGTCCTTCGTGGCCATGTCGATGACCGACGGGTTCGAGGCGCCGAGGCTCTTCCCGTTCACCTTGGCGTTGGTGAACCCGACGGTGCCGAAGTCGGCGAGCGGAAGGACGCCGGTGCTGCTGGACGGTGCCTCGGCGATCACCTCGGCGGAGGCCAGGGTCGCGCTCTTCAACGACTTGGCGATGCTGCGGCTCCAGTTCCTCGTCACATTGCGGAGGGTGAGGTTGAAGACACCGTTGCCGGTCGTGGTGACGCTCGCGGTGAAGTGGTCGCCGGGGTGCACGGCGTTGTTGAAATAGGCCGGGTAGGCCGGGTACATCTCGTACCAGGACCCGTAGACCGGTGTGCCACCCGAGCAGTCCGCCTCGGTGCCGATCTGTTCGACCGTCCTGCTGCCGTCTCCGTCGAGACCGATCCAGAAGGCGGACCAGGTGTCGGTCTTGGTGCAGGTGACGGTCGGCTGGACCCACTCGGCGCTGACGCTGGTGAACTTGCCGCCGGTGGCCGCGTAGCCGGACCAGTTACTGCTGGTGCCGTACATCAGTGAGCTGTCGTGGTGGTGCTCGGCGATCGGGGCCAGGAAGGTGCCCTGGGTGGGGAGGGCGGGCGAAGCGCCGGCGAGCAGCGCCAGCAGGGAGGTGGCGGCGACGAAGGTGCGCCGAAGGGCTTTGGACATGGCTGGTCCCTGGGGTGTTCGAGGGGAGTTGACCAAGCGTCGACAAAGCTAGCGGCCGAGGCCCTGGGCTACGGGCCACGAAGCGGCGGCGGTCCCCGGATTCCCCTGGTCGGCCCAGCCCGGCCCAGCCCGGGCGGTCGGCCGGGCCTGACGAGCCGAGTTTGTCCCGGGGGCCGGACGGGGGTACTGTCTCCCAGTCGCTCGGCAGGGAGCACCGGACACGCATCGGCGCGGACGGTCCCGGGGCGGCCAATCCCTTGAAACACCGCGTCAGGTCTGCGCCTGCCGTTTCGCTTTTCGCGTCTCGGCTCGGTGCTTATGTGGCATGTGCGTTTTATCGGATTGCGGCTGGATTCGCTTTTCGGAGCGAGGGTCGGCTAGAGTTTGAAACGTCGGACGGGGCGTCAAGCCGCAGAAGACACCAGCGAGTTGGATGACGAAGCCCCGGAAAACGGAGCGGAAAACATCTGATAAGCTGGAAACACGAAAGAACGAAGCGCCCGGAGGGCCCGCTGGAAGGCGGTCCGAAGGAAGCGTCCGTTCCTTGAGAACTCAACAGCGTGCCAAAAGTCAACGCCAGATATGTTGACATCCCCGGCCTCAGGTTTCCTGGGGTTGGAGATTCCTTTTGAAACAAACACTAGCGAGGACGCAGTGCGCGGGACCACCCTATTCCGGTGGTTGCCGTGCCGCTCAACGCGGGTGTGGACCGGCCCTGCTTGATTGTGGGGCCGAGTAAACATTCACGGAGAGTTTGATCCTGGCTCAGGACGAACGCTGGCGGCGTGCTTAACACATGCAAGTCGAACGGTGAAGCCCTTCGGGGTGGATCAGT
>NZ_JBIAXC010000009.1:0-185593 GCF_042896295.1 Kitasatospora sp. NPDC001309
AGCCGCGGATCGCGGTCTACGCCTGAGCGGTCCCCCCGAGGGGCGCTCCGGATCGGGCCGGTCCGGGGTGCCCCGGTTGCGCGCCCCGCCCCGACCCGTCGGCGGGCGCTGTCACGGCATCTGTTCGGTATCAATTCGCCCAGGGCGTAGGGCAGACCCGGCGAAGAGGACGGAATCACGGGCCCGGCAGAGTACCGTCGGATAGCGAGACCGAGCGCCGTCGGCGCGGACGGTCCACAGCACCAGGCCCCGGAACCCCCGCGGGGCCCCTGGCGAAGGGGAAGCACCTCGTGGCACGCATCGGAGACGGTGGCGACCTGCTCAAGTGCTCGTTCTGCGGCAAGTCGCAGAAGCAGGTGAAGAAGCTGATCGCCGGCCCAGGCGTGTACATCTGCGACGAGTGCATCGACCTGTGCAACGAGATCATCGAGGAGGAACTCGCCGAGACCTCCGAGGTCCGCTTCGAGGAGCTCCCGAAGCCGCGTGAGATCTACGAGTTCCTGGACCAGTACGTGGTCGGCCAGGACCTCGCCAAGAAGGCGCTGTCGGTCGCGGTCTACAACCACTACAAGCGGGTCCAGGCGGGCGAGGCCGGCCGTAGCGGCGGCAACGGCCGCGAGGACGCGATCGAGCTGGCCAAGTCGAACATCCTGCTGCTGGGCCCCACCGGCTCCGGCAAGACCCTGCTGGCGCAGACCCTGGCCCGGATGCTGAACGTCCCCTTCGCGATCGCGGACGCCACCGCGCTGACCGAGGCCGGCTACGTCGGCGAGGACGTCGAGAACATCCTGCTCAAGCTGATCCAGGCGGCCGACTACGACGTCAAGAAGGCCGAGACCGGGATCATCTACATCGACGAGATCGACAAGGTCGCGCGCAAGAGCGAGAACCCGTCGATCACCCGCGACGTCTCCGGCGAGGGCGTGCAGCAGGCGCTGTTGAAGATCCTGGAGGGCACCACCGCCTCGGTGCCGCCGCAGGGCGGGCGCAAGCACCCGCACCAGGAGTTCATCCAGATCGACACCACCAACGTGCTGTTCATCGTCGGCGGTGCCTTCGCCGGCCTGGAGCGGATCATCGAGGGCCGCGCGGGTGCCAAGGGCATCGGCTTCGGCGCCAACATCCGCTCCAAGCGCGAGTCGGACGCCAGCGACCACTTCCGCCAGGTGATGCCCGAGGACCTGGTGAAGTTCGGCATGATCCCCGAGTTCATCGGCCGTCTGCCGGTGATCACCAGCGTGCACAACCTGGACCGCGAGGCGCTGCTGCAGATCCTCACCGAGCCGAAGAACGCGCTGGTCAAGCAGTACCGCAAGCTCTTCGAACTGGACGGCGTGGAGCTGGAGTTCTCCCGGGACGCGCTGGAGGCGATCGCCGACCAGGCGATCCTGCGCGGCACCGGCGCGCGCGGTCTGCGGGCCATCATGGAGGAGGTGCTGATGTCCGTGATGTACGAGGTCCCCTCGCGTCAGGACGTCGCCCGCGTGGTGGTCACCGGGGACGTCGTCTCCAAGCACGCCATCCCCACCCTCGTCCCGCGCGACATGATCAAGCGCGAGCGCCGCGACAAGAGCGCCTGAGTCCGGGCCGACGGCCTTCGGCCGGAGGCAGCGAAGGGGCCCCGCACCGGAATCCGGTGCGGGGCCCCTTCGTCACCGCAGGCCCGGGCGGGCCTACTTGGGCACCTCGGCGACCGCGCGCAGGTCGCGGGTGTCGGCGGCGAGCTTGTCGATGTCGGGCTGGGTGCCGTCGTCGGAGCCCTTGAGCACCATGACGACGGTGCTCTTGTCGGCCCAGGCGCAGAGGGCCAGCTTGCTCTCGCCGCTCTGCGAGGTGGCGCACTCCATCTGGCCGCCCTTGGGGCCCGGGTCCACCGCGTGCCGGCCGCTGATCGTGCCGCCCGCGCCGGAGAAGCCGGCGAACATCTGGTCCAGCTCCTGCTTGGGCAGCAGCACCTTGCCGTAGACGCCGACCGCGATCAGCTGCGGGGTGGAGTCCGCGTCCTGGTAGACCCCGGCGACGCCGGTGGGCTTCCAATTGCCGTCGCCCTGGCCGATCTTGGAGGTCAGCTCGTCCTGCAGCTTCCCGGTCACCGCCGGGTCGTCGTTGGCCTTGAGGTCCTTGAAGGTCGCCGGCATCACGAGCTTCTCGGTGCCGGTGCCGCTGGTCACGTTCCAGGCGAGGTACCCGAACACGCCGATCAGGACGACCAGGACGGCGCCGACGGTGCCGAGCACGATCCACAGCGTGCGGCGCGACTTGCGCGGCGGCACCGGCGCGTACCCGCCGTAACCGGGGTAGGCCCCGGGCGCGCCCTCCGGGGTGCCCGGGTAGCCCGGGTAGCCGCCGGCCTCCGGCCCGCCGGGTGCGGGGTAGCCGGGCGGCGGGGCCTGCGGCGGGACACCGCCGTAGCCGGGGGCGGCCGGCGGCGGGGTCGCCGGGTACCCGGGCTGCGGCGGGGGCCCGTACGGGTTCTGGTCGGACATGCGGGACCCTTTCTGGGACGTCGCGCGTGGAGACCGCCGGGGGTACCGGCGGAGTGGTGCTGCCGCGGGGGCGGCCGGGCGGGGCCGCGGGTCAGCGGGCCACCTTCATGGCGTCGCGGATGGTGCGGGTCTTCTCCGCGGCCTGGTCGGGGGTGAGGCCCGAGTCGCTGCCGCCCGTGCTGCCGGTGGTGCCCAGGCTGAGGTGGCTGAACGTGACCCGGCCGTAGGTGGACTTGTCCGCCCAGACGCAGACCGTCGGGCCGGGCTTGCCGATGATGCTGGCGACGCCGCAGCTGAGCTTGCCGTCGGAGGCGTGGCCGTCCTTGGCGGGGAAGTCGGTCATCGGGGTGGACCAGGTCAGGCCGCCGCTGTCCTTCTTGGAGTCGGCGATGATCTGCGCGGGGTCGTTGAGGGAGCCGTAGATGCCGACGACCGACAGCGAGTCCATGTTCTTGACGTCGGCGCCCTTGCTGTAGCTGGCCACCAGCGCGTGCAGGTCGGTGCCGACCTTGGCGACCTCGGGCTTGCTCATGTCGGCGGCCTCCTCCTTCGCCGACTTCTGGACGTAGCCGTCGAGCAGCGTCTGCGGTGCGCTGAGCTTGTAGCGGCCGCCCGAGTCGCTGCCGGCGCCGAGGAACTTCCAGGCGGCGAAGCCGCCGCCGCCGAGCACCAGGGCGCCGACGACGAGGCCGACCACCAGGCCGCCCTTGCCCTTGCGCGGCGGCGCCGGGTAGCCCGGCTGGCCGTACGGGCCCTGCGGGGGCACGCCGTACTGCGGTTGCGGGGCGCCGTAGGGCTGCTGCGGCGGGTACCCGTACTGGGGCTGCGGGGCGCCGTAGGGCTGCTGCGGCGGCGGTGCGCCGTAGGGCTGGCCGCCGTAGGGCTGGCCCTGCGGCGGCGGATACTGCTGTCCCTGTCCCTGGCCGTACATGTGTCCTCGTGCTCCCCCGCCGCACTCGCGGCCGATCTTCGTATGGGTATGTCCGTGCACGCCCGGTCACCCGGACGAGTGCCCGGGCACGCTACCGCACGGCACCGGCGGCGGGAGCGCCCGGACCGGCCGAGTCCGCGGACCGAAAGCGGTTCGTAACCAGCGCCCACGGTTACGTAAACTGTGCGTCGTGACCGACACGACGAACCAGCGCCCCGTGAGCACCACCGGGGACGATGCGGCAACCCTCCCGACGACCTACACCCCCGCGGACGTAGAGGGCGAGCTGTACGAGCGCTGGGTGGACCGTGGCTACTTCACCGCGGACGCGAAGAGCGACAAGCCCGCGTACACGATCGTCATCCCCCCGCCGAACGTCACCGGCGTCCTGCACCTCGGTCACGCCTTCCAGCACACGCTGATGGACGCGCTGACCCGCCGCAAGCGCATGCAGGGCTTCGAGACGCTCTGGCTGCCCGGCATGGACCACGCGGGCATCGCGACCCAGAACAAGGTCGAGCAGCAGCTCGCCGAGGCCGGTCTCTCCCGCCACGACCTGGGCCGCGAGGCCTTCGTGGAGAAGGTCTGGGAGTGGAAGCAGAGCTACGGCGGCCGCATCCTCGGCCAGATGCGCCGCCTCGGCGACGGCGTGGACTGGTCGCGCGAGCGCTTCACCATGGACGAGGGCCTGTCCCAGGCCGTCCAGACCATCTTCAAGCGCCTGTTCGACGACGGCCTGATCTACCGCGCCGAGCGCATCATCAACTGGTGCCCGCGCTGCCTCACCGCGCTGTCCGACATCGAGGTGGAGCACGAGGACACGCCGGGCGAGCTGGTCTCGATCCGCTACGGCGACGGTGACGACTCGATCGTCGTCGCCACCACCCGGGCCGAGACGATGCTGGGCGACACCGCGGTGGCCGTCCACCCGGACGACGAGCGCTACCGGCACCTGGTCGGCCGGACCATCAAGCTGCCGCTGACCGACCGGGAGATCCCGGTCGTCGCCGACGAGCACGTCGACCCGGAGTTCGGCACCGGCGCCGTCAAGGTGACGCCCGCGCACGACCCGAACGACTTCGCCATCGGCCAGCGCCACGGCCTGCCGAACCTGACGGTGATGGACGAGCGCGGTGCGATCACCGTGCACGGCCCCTTCCTCGGCCTGGACCGGATGGAGGCCCGTTCGGCCGTCGTCGGCGCGCTGCGCGAGCAGGGCCGGATCGTCGCCGAGAAGCGCCCGTACATGCACGCCGTCGGCCACTGCTCGCGCTGCCACACCGTGGTCGAGCCGCGGCTGTCGCTGCAGTGGTGGGTCAAGGTCGAGCCGCTGGCCAAGGCCGCCGGCGACGCCGTCCGCGACGGCAAGGTGGAGATCCACCCGAAGGAGCTGGAGCGCCGCTACTTCGACTGGGTCGACAACATGTACGACTGGTGCATCTCGCGCCAGCTCTGGTGGGGCCACCGGATCCCGGTCTGGTACGGCCCCGAGGGCGAGGTCGTCTGCGTCGGACCGGACGAGCAGCCGCCGACCGGCGAGGGCTGGGTCCAGGACCCGGACGTCCTGGACACCTGGTTCTCCTCCGGCCTGTGGCCGTTCTCCACGCTGGGCTGGCCGGAGAAGACCGCCGACCTGGAGAAGTTCTACCCGACCGACGTCCTGCTGACGGGCCACGACATCATCTTCTTCTGGGTCGCCCGGATGATGATGTTCGGCCTGTACGCGATGGACGGCGAGGCGCCGTTCAAGACCGTCGCGCTGACCGGTCTGGTCCGCGACGAGTTCGGCAAGAAGATGTCGAAGTCCTCCGGCACCGCGGTGGACCCGCTGGACTGGATGGACGCCTACGGCGCCGACGCCGTCCGCTTCACCCTGGCCGGCGGCGCCAACCCGGGCGCCGACGTGCCGATCGGCGAGGACTGGGTCAAGGGCTCGCGCAACTTCTGCAACAAGATCTGGAACGCGACCCGCTTCGCGCTGATGAACGGCGCCACCACCGAGGGCCCGCTGCCGGCGCCCGAGGAGATGACCGCGGTCGACCGCTGGATCCTGTCGCGGCTGAACGCCACCGTCGCCAAGGTGGACGGGCTGTACGAGGACTACCAGTTCGCCAAGCTCTCGGACGCGCTGTACCACTTCGCCTGGGACGAGGTCTTCGACTGGTACGTCGAGCTCTCCAAGACCACCCTGGCCAAGGGCGGCCCGCAGGCCGACGCCTCGCGCCGGGTCCTGGGCGAGGTCCTGGACGTCACCCTGCGGCTGCTGCACCCGGTCGTCCCGTTCGTCACCGAGGCGCTGTGGACCACTCTCACCGGCGCCGAGTCGCTGGTCGTCGCCGAGTGGCCGAAGGACAGCGGCTACCGCGACGCGGCCGCCGAGTCGGAGGTCGCCACGCTGCAGCAGGTGGTCACCGAGGTCCGCCGGTTCCGCTCGGACCAGGGCCTGCAGCCCGCGCAGCGCGTCCCGGCCCAGCTGGAGCTGGCCGGCACCGTGCTGGCCGTCCACGAGGACGCGATCCGCTCGCTGCTGCGGCTGACCGTCCCCGAGGAGGGCTTCGCGGCCACCGCCTCGCTGCCGGTGGCCGGTGCCACCGTCGCGCTGGACCTCTCCGGCACCATCGACGTCGCGGCGGAGCGCAAGCGCCTCGCCAAGGACCTCGCGGCCGCCGAGAAGGAGAAGACCCAGACCACCGCCAAGCTCGGCAACGAGGCCTTCCTGGCCAAGGCGCCGGACGAGGTGGTCGCCAAGATCCGGGGCCGTCAGGAGGCCGCCGAGGCCGACATCGCCCGGATCACCGCCCAGCTCGCGGCGCTGCCGCAGGGCTGAGCCCGCACCGCCCCTGGGGGGCCGCATCCCGCGACGCGCGGGGTGCGGCCCTTCGGCGTTCTCCGGCGTGCCCGATTCCCGGCGTGCTCCTTCCGGCGTGCTCCTTCGGGCGCGCTGGTTGCGGCGCGTTCGTTTGCGGCGCGCCGTTTTCGGCGGGCCCGGCGGGACGGTCACTACGCCTAATAGAGCAGCAACATTGCTCCCTTCCGGCGAATATTCATCCTGGACCGGGTGAGGTCCTATTCCGAGCGAATTGATTCCGGTCTTGCCCGCGCGCGTTCGCGGAAGTTTTCAGGTCGGATGTGTACGGTGTGCTCGGAGTTTCCGAAGGTGTTTCTGCTGAGCGTTCCTGCTGAGCGACGGACGGGAGGCATGGCGTGGTGGTGACCGAGGAGTTGGCCCAGGAACTGCCTGCCGAGGCGGTCGAGGAGGCCAAGGCCAGGGCGGCGACCCTGCTGCTCGCCTTCCGCCACGGCAACCAGCTCGCGTTCGACCACGAGTTGGACCTGCTGCTGGCGGAGAACGCCGAGCGGGAGGTGACCGCCCTGCTCACCTGGATCGCCGCCGAGGCCGTCCGCAAGGCGTACGCCCCCGAGGTCGGCGACCGGGTGCTGCGGGCGATGGCCCGCCGTGCCCCTCTGGACGGCGGCGCCGTCCAGGTGGACGAGGAGAGCGCGAACGCCGCCCAGCTGATCGAGGCGGTCGCGGACGGCCGGGTGGCCGAGGTCCGCGGCCTGGTCGCGGCGACGGCGGACACCACCTTCCTGCTCGGCGGTCTGCTGCAGGGCGTCGCGATGATGCTGCCGCTGCTGCCCGAGGGTGAACTGGCCGAGATCACGGCCGAGTTGCGCCGCCGGCACGGCGGCTGCGCGCACGTCCCGGAGGCCCGGGCCGGGGTCTGACCCCGGCCCGGGGGCGGCTCACGGCATGGCGTGCAGGTGGGCGCCGATGGTGGCGGAGACTGGATTGCCCGCCCTGGCGTCCCAGTTGGTCGACCAGGTCATCGCCCCGCCGATGCCGGGCCAGGCGGTGTCCGGCCGGTAGCTGCCGCAGCCGGTGCCGGAGGCCAGGCAGTCCAGCGCCTTGTTCACCGTGCCGGGGTCGGTGTAGCCGCCGCCGGCGGCGCTGGTGGAGGCCGGCACCCCGAGCCCGACCTGGTCGGGCCGCAGTCCGCCCTTGAGCTGGATGCAGGCCAGGGCGGTGAGGAAGTCCTCGGTGCCCTGGGAGTAGACGTTGCCGTCGCAGCCGTTCATCGCACCGGAGTTGTAGTACTGCATGTTGACGATGGTGAGGACGTCCTTCACGTTCAGCGCCAGCTTGAAGTACTCCATCCCGGTCGACTGCATGTCGATGGTCTGCGGCGCCATGGTGAGGACGAACCCGCTGCCCGCCCGCGCCGCCAGGGAGTGCAGCGCCTGGCCCATGTAGGTGGAGTCGATGCCGTTCTCCAGGTCGATGTCGATCCCGTCGAAGCCGTAGTTCTGCAGCAGGGCCCAGGCGGTGTCGGCGAAGGTCGCGGCGGAGGCGGAGTCGCCCACCCAGACCGTGCCGTTCTGGCCGCCGACGGAGAGCACCACCCGCTTCCCGGCCGCCCGCTTGGCCGCGATGTCGGCCTTGAACTGGGCGTCGGTGTAGCCGCCGAGCTTGGTGGACAGGGCCGGGTCCAGGGTGAAGCCCAGGCCGCCGCGGGTGGCGGTGGCGTCGGCGAAGGCGACCGCGATGATGTCGTAGGCGGCCGGGACGTCGCTGATCCGCTGCACCGTGGCGCCGTTGTCGAAGTTCTGCCAGTACCCGGTGAGGACGTGCTTGGGCAGGCCGGGCGGCCTGGTCGGGGTGGACGTGCCGGTGGGGGTGGGCGTGCCGGTGCCCGTGCCGGTGGCCGTCGGGCTCGGTGAGGCGGTGCCGGTGGCGGTCGCCGTGGCCGTCGGGCTGGGGGAGGGCTGCGGCCCGCCGGGCCCGAGCAGGGTGACGTCGTCGGCGAGGAAGGCAGGCTGGGCGTACCAGCCGTGCAGGTAGACGGTGACGCTGGTGGTGCCCGGGCCGGTGGTGAAGCTCGTGCTCAGCCGGCTCCAGCCGGTGCCGCCGGGGGTCCAGGTGCTCGGATCGCCGCCGCCGGTGCCGCGGGCGCCCAGGTAGACGTACGAGCCCTGGACCCAGGAGCTCAGGGTGTACGAGGAGGAGGGCTTCACCGACACGGTCTGGGTGCACTCGCCGGTGTCCGAGCCGGCGGGGGTGGACTGCAGGGCGTACCGGCCGGAGTGGGCGCCGGTGCTCCGGACCGTGCCGTTGGAGCAGGTCCAGCCGGAGAGGTCGCCGGTCTCGAAGCCGCCGTTGGTGATCAGGTCGGTGTCGGCGGCGTGTGCGCCGGTGCCGTCGGCCAGGACGAGCCCGCCGAGGCCGAGGACGAGGGCGCAGGTGCCGGCGAGCAGCGGGTGGAGGGCGCGCGGGCGCCGGTGTCGGGCAGGTGGCATGACTCCATCTCCAGTGGGGGAGGCCCGGCGGCGCTGGGTGGGGTCAGTGCCGTCCGGGGTGTCGATGGTGCGCGTGCGGGAGCTACCGACAACTCAAGTCCCGGTCGGGAACGGAGACTTGCCTCACAAGGTGGAGTAGACCAATCCGGCTGTCAAGAGGCCCTACGCGGCCAGCGGGGCGTCCTGGGCGGCGTTGCTCCCGGCGGTCCCGGTGCTCCCGGCGGGTCCGGCCAGGGCGGCGGTCAGCGTGGCGATCCGGGCCGAGGCGCGGCCGTCGCCGTACGGGCTCGGGGTGGCGGCCAGCCGGGCCAGCCGCTCGGGGGTGTCGGACAGCCAGCCGCGGGCCAGCTCGCCGAGCTCCTCGCCGGGCCGCACCAGCGCGGCGAAGCCGGCGTCGACCGCCTCCGGGCGCTCGGTGGAGCGGCGCACCACCAGCAGCGGACGGCCGAGCACGGTGCACTCCTCCTGCACGCCGCCGGAGTCGGAGACCAGCAGCGCCGCGTGGCTCGCCAGGCCGAGGAAGTCGCCGTAGCCGACCGGCTCGGTGACGGCCAGGCGCTCCAGCAGGGCGTCCAGTGCGAAGCGCGCGACGGCGGCCCGGGTGCGCGGGTGCATCGGGAACAGCACCGGGGTGCCGGCCCGGGCGATCCGGTCCAGCTCGGCGAGCACGGCGCCGAGCGCCTCGGCGGTGTCGGTGTTCTCCGGGCGGTGCACGGTGGCCAGCACGTACCCGTCCGGGCGCAGCCCGTGCGCGGCGAGCAGCGCGGCGCGGGTGGCGGCGTCGGGCAGCTGACGGCGGACCACCTCGACCACGGTGTTGCCGGTGAGTTCGATCCGCCCCCGGTCGAGGGACTCGGCGCGCAGGTTGGCGACGTTGTCCTCGGTGGCGGCGCAGAGCAGGTCGGAGACGTGGTCGACCATCACCCGGTTGTGCTCCTCGGGCATCGCCCGGTCGTAGCTGCGCAGCCCGGCCTCGACGTGCACCAGCGGGATCTCCCGGGCGTTGGCGGCCAGCGCTCCGGCGAGGGTGGCGTTGGTGTCGCCCTGGACGACGACGGCGGCGGGGCGGTCCTCGGCGAAGGCGGCGTCCAGCTGGCCGAGGGACTGGGCGATCTGGCCGGCCCGGGGGCGGCCGCCGACGCCGGTGAGCAGCTCGGGCTCCGGCAGGTCGAGGTCGCGCAGGAAGCGGCCGGACATCGCCTCGTCCCAGTGCTGGCCGGTGTGCACCAGCCGGGTGGCGTCGCCGAGTTCGTGGATCAGCGGGGCGAGCTTGACCAGCTCGGGGCGGGTGCCGAGGACGACGGCGACGCTGTTCGGGGGCAGGCACGTGCTCATGCGGGGGCTCCGGGAGGACGACGCGGGGTGGGGGAGTGGGGGCTCAGGACTCGAGCGCGGTGGGGGCGCCGACGGCGACCTTCTCGGCGTTGCGCCGGGTCTTGGCCCAGCCGTTGCGGCCGAGCAGCAGTCGGACGGCGGCCCGGGCGGCGACCACGAAGAGGTGGTAGGCGTACAGCCACACCAGGACGCCCCAGAGCAGTCCGGTGAGCCGGCTGCGGTCCGGGTGGACGGCCCTGCGGTAGGCGAGGCCCCAGAACACCATCGGCAGGGTGGCGAGCACGAAGGCGAGCAGCATCCACGGGCCGAACCGGAGCTGGAAGTCGGCGGTCTCGGCGGGGAAGAGCACCAGCCCGGCGGTGGTGATGGCGAGCGAGAGCGGGAAGAGCAGCACCAGCAGGACGCAGACCACCGGCTGGAGGAAGGTGTAGAGCACCTCGGCCTTGCCGGAGGCCGGGTAGTGCGGGGAGCGCAGCACCCGGCCGGTGTAGCGCAGGCACTGCATGTTGCCCTGGGCCCAGCGGGTGCGCTGGGTGAGGAAGCGGCGCAGCGAGACCAGGCCCTCCTGGGAGACCTGGGCCTCGGTGACGTGGGTGAGCCGCCAGCCGGCCAGGCGCAGGTCGAGGCCGGACTCGTAGTCCTCCAGCAGGGCGCGCTCGGGCCAGGGGCGGCCGGCCCGGCCCTCCTCGGCGGTGAGCGAGTCGAGGGCGGTGAGCCGGACGAACTGGCCGTTGCCGCCGAGGCCGACGCTGCCGGTGCGGCGGCGCAGCAGCTGCATGCCGGCGTTGTTGGCCTGGAACTCGACGTCCTGCATCCGGACCAGGGCGCGGGCGAGGGCGTTGGCGGTGCGGCCGCGGCCGGGCAGCGGGCGTTCGTCGTCGGCGTTGCGCATCCGGACGCCGATCTGGACGGCGCCGGTGTCGGGGCGGCCGAGGGCCTTGGGGTTGCAGACCTGGCCGAGGGTGCCGGGGTCGAGCTGTCCGTCGGCGTCGACCACGCCGATGACCACCCGGGAGCGGTCGGTGGACTCGGGGAGCCAGGCGGAGATCTCGCGGTAGGCGGCGTTGAGCGCGGCGCCCTTGCCGATCCGGGCGTGCGGGCGGCGGCGCTGGACGAGGTGGATCCGCGGGTCGCGGGCCGCGGCGGCGAGGACGAGTTCGCGGGTGGCGTCCTCGCTGTCGTCGTCGATCACCCAGAGGTGGGCCTCGGGTGCGCTGGTCCGCAGGCCGTCCAGGGTCTGGGTGACCACGGCCTCCTCGTCGCGGCAGGGGATGACCAGGTGCCACTGGAGGGCGGCGGGGTCGCCGGGCGGGGCGGGGCGGCTGTGCCGGAAGGCGTGGCGGGAGCCGGCCCAGTACACGAGGAAGCGTCCGAAGACGAGGGCCATGTAGCCGACGAGGGCCAGGGAGATCAGTCCGGCGAACCAGACGACGGCGTCCTGGCGGAGCACGATCCAGTCGTGCAGGGCGTCGGGCATGGCGCAGTGCTCCTCGTGATCAAAGGCTGTCAGCTCCTGTGGGTTGCGAATCGATGCTCCATTGCCGTACAAACTCGCTGAATCAATAGTAAAGGGAGCAAAATCAAGAAGCCGGGCAAAGACGGGGCAAAGTGGCCGTTCTCACCCCGCGCCCACCCCGCCGCGATCCCGTCGGCGCCGTTCCCCTCGCCCTGTGAGGACGGGCCGCCGCCGCTCCGTAGACTGTGGACGTGAGCGACAAGGCCGACCCGAATCCGTACACCCTCCGCCCCTCCGACGACAGCACCGGCGACGCCCTGCGCGACGTCGAACTGGAGCTCTCCAAGCGCTGGCCGGAGAACAAGCTGGAGCCCTCGCTCGACCGGATCGAGGCGCTGATGGACATCCTGGGCCAGCCCCAGCGGTCCTTCCCCTCCATCCACATCACCGGCACCAACGGCAAGACCTCCACCGCCCGGATGATCGAGCAGCTGCTCAACACCTTCGAACTGCGCACGGGCCGCTACACCAGCCCGCACGTGGAGAGCGTCACCGAGCGGATCACCCTGGACGGCGCCCCGATCAGCCCGGAGCGCTTCGTCGAGGTCTACCGCGACATCGAGCCCTACGTGCAGATGGTCGACGCCGCGCAGCCCGTCCCGATGTCCTTCTTCGAGGTGCTCACCGGCATGGCCTACGCGGCCTTCGCCGACGCCCCGGTGGACGTCGGGGTGGTCGAGGTCGGCATGGGCGGTTCCTGGGACGCCACCAACGTCATCGACTCCGCCGTCGCCGTGATCACCCCGATCGGGCTGGACCACACCGACAAGCTCGGCAACACCACCGGCGAGATCGCGGTCGAGAAGTCCGGGATCATCAAGTCCGGCGCCGTCGCCGTGGTCGCCCAGCAGCAGCTGGACGCCGCCCAGGTCATCCTGCGCCGGGCCGTCGAGGTGGACGCCACGGTCGCCCGCGAGGGCATGGAGTTCGGCGTGATCCGCCGTGAGCTCGCCGTCGGCGGCCAGCTGGTGACGCTGCGCGGGCTCGGCGGCGAGGAGTACGAGGACGTCTTCATCCCGCTGCACGGCGAGTACCAGGCGCACAACGCGGCGCTGGCGCTGGCCGCGGTCGAGGCCTTCTTCGGCGTCGGCGGCGCCCGCGGCGGCCAGCTGGACGTCGACAAGGTCCGCCAGGGCTTCTCCGGCGTCTCCTCGCCGGGCCGCCTGGAGATCGTCCGCCGCAGCCCCACGATCATCCTGGACGCCGCGCACAACCCGCACGGCGCCCGGGCCACCGTCGCCGCGATCAACGAGTCCTTCGGCTTCACCCGCCTGGTCGGCGTGATCGGCACCTCGGGGGACAAGGACGTGGCCGGCGTGCTGGAGGCCTTCGAGCCGATCCTGGCCGAGGTCGTCATCACCCAGAACTCCACCCACCGCGCCATGGACGTGGACGCCCTCGCGGCCCTGGCCGTCGAGATCTTCGGCGACGACCGCGTCCAGGTCGAGCCCCGCCTCGACGACGCCATCACCGCGGCCGTCACCCTGGCCGAGGAGGAGGGCGACCTCGGCGGCGCCGGGGTCCTGGTCACCGGTTCGGTCATCACGGTGGGCGAGGCCCGCCTGCTGCTCGGGAGGAAGTGACATGAGGACGCTCTGCTCCTCGACGCTGATCGGCGAGGCGCTGCTGGTGCTCTTCGCGGCGCTGGTCGCGATGCAGCTCTCCAGCGTCTCGACGGCCACCGTGTGGATCGTCAGCGGCATCGCGATGGCGCTCTGCATCGCGCTCTGCGGCATGATCAACCGCCCCGGCGCGGTGCAGATCGGCTGGGCGCTGCAGATCGGCCTGATCGCCAGCGGCTTCGTCCTGCCGACCATGTTCGGCCTCGGCGTGGTCTTCGCCGGCCTGTGGTGGTGCTCGGTGCACTACGGCCGCAAGGTCGACGAGTTCAAGGCCGCCCGCGCCGCCGCCACCGAGGCGCAGGCCCAGGCCGCCTGACCCCGGCCGGGTGGGCGCAACCGACCGGTCGTTCACGCAAGGTAACCTCTGCCCCGTACCGCACGTCGTACCAGATCACCAGGAGACGCACCGTGTCCCAGCGCACTCTCGTCCTGCTCAAGCCCGACGCCGTCCGCCGCGGCCTGGCGGGCGAGATCATCAGCCGCATCGAGCGCAAGGCCGGCTGGCAGCTGACCGCGGTCGAGCTGCGCACCTTCGACCGGGAGACCCTGGAGACCCACTACGCCGAGCACGTCGGCCGCCCGTTCTACGAGCCGCTGCTGGAGTTCATGACCTCCGGTCCGTCGATCGCGCTGATCGTCGAGGGCGAGGAGGTCGTCAAGGGCATCCGGATGCTGGCCGGCGCCACCAACCCGCTGGAGGCCGGCTCCGGCACCATCCGCGGCGACTACGCGACGATCACCCGCGAGAACCTGATCCACGCCTCCGACTCCCCGGAGTCCGCCGAGCGCGAGATCAAGATCTTCTTCCCCGCGAACGCCTGACGCGGAGTCCGTCTTCGGACGCCACGCCCCGGCAGGGACGTTGGTACCGCCCCGGTCGGGACCATTGGCCCGGCCGGGGCATTCTTATCGTGAAATAGGGAACTGGGAACGCCGACACGGCGTCCCAATGCTCGGAGAAGCGATCACGCTCCGGACAATGGACGGTATGCCCCGCGTCGATGTCCGTGCCGTGCGGCGTGACTACGATGGACGCGACTCAAGGGCCCGGTACGGCAGCTCAGCCGGTCTCCGCCCAAGCGTGGGCGCGCATCCGTCCACCCCCAAGAACTCCGAGCCCGGGAAGGCACCCACACCCCATGGCGAGCAACCTGTCCTTCATCGGCCGCGACTTGGCGATCGACCTCGGAACAGCCAACACGCTGGTGTACGTCAGGGGCAAGGGGATCGTCCTCAACGAGCCGTCCGTCGTCGCGGTCAACACCAACACCGGCGGCATCCTGGCGGTCGGCGCCGAGGCCAAGAAGATGATCGGCCGCACGCCCGGCAACATCGTCGCCATCCGCCCGCTCAAGGACGGCGTGATCGCCGACTTCGAGATCACCGAGCGGATGCTGCGCTACTTCATCCTCAAGATCCACCGCCGCCGCTACCTGGCCCGCCCGCGGGTCGTGGTCTGCGTGCCCTCCGGCATCACCGGCGTCGAGCGCCGCGCCGTCATCGAGGCCTCCTCGCAGGCCGGCGCCCGCCAGGTGCACATCATCGAGGAGCCGATGGCCGCCGCGATCGGCGCCGGCCTGCCCGTCCACGAGGCCACCGGCAACATGGTCGTCGACATCGGCGGCGGCACCACCGAGGTCGCCGTCATCTCCCTCGGCGGCATCGTCACCGCCCAGTCCATCCGGGTGGCCGGCGACGAGCTGGACAACGCGATCGTCCAGCACATCAAGAAGGAGTACTCGCTCCTCCTCGGCGAGCGCAGCGCCGAACAGATCAAGATGAGCATCGGCAGCGCCTTCGGCATGGAGGGCGAGAAGGACGAGCACGCCGAGATCCGCGGCCGCGACCTGGTCAGCGGCCTGCCCAAGACCGTCGTCATCTCCGCCGCCGAGGTCCGCGCCGCCATCGACGAGCCGGTCAACTCGATCATCGACGCGGTCAAGACCACCCTCGACCAGTGCCCGCCCGAACTGGCCGGCGACGTCATGGACCGCGGCATCGTGCTCACCGGCGGCGGCGCCCTGCTGCGCGGCCTGGACGAGCGGCTGCGCCGCGAGACCGGCATGCCGATCCACATCGCCGAGAACCCGCTCGACTCCGTCGCGCTCGGCTCCGGCAAGTGCGTCGAGGAGTTCGAGGCGCTCCAGCAGGTACTGGACGCCTCGCCGCGCCGTTAGCACCACGACGACACCATCCGACACTCAACTGAACGGGCCGCCGCCCGGGCCCCACAGCCCCGGGCGGTCGCCAGGTACGAAGGGGCAGTACCAGCACCGTGAGGGACACACGAGAGAGCCGGCTGCTGCTCATCCTGCTGGTGGCCGTCGCCTTCGCGCTCATCACCGTGGACATCAAGGGCGGTGAGGACTCCCCGCTCGGCCCGGCCCGGCACGCCGCCGCGAAGGTCCTCGGCCCGGTCGAGCGCGGCGCCGCCACCGTCGTGGACCCGGTCGCGGACACCGTCCGCGCCTTCCGCGACGCCGCCACCGACAGCGGCCGCACCGACCAGCTCGCCCGCGAGAACACCGAACTGCGGCAGAAGCTCGCCTCCTCCGACATGGCCACCGGGCGCACCAAGCAGCTGGACGACCTGCTGCGCACCGCCGGCGCCGGCGGCTATACCGTCAAGGCCGCCCAGGTCATCGCGATCGGCCCGGCCCAGGGCTTCTCCTGGACCATCACCGTCGACGCCGGCAGCGACGACGGCCTCACCCGCGACATGACCGTCATCAACGGCCAGGGCCTGGTCGGCCGGATCACCACCGTCGGCCCGACCACCGCCACCGTGCTGCTCGCCTCCGACCCCGGCTTCTCGGCCGGCACCCGGCTGGAGGGCAGCGGCGAGATCGGCTTCGCCTCCGGCGGCGGCGACAGTCCGATGAAGGTCTCCCTGCTCAACGGGAAGGCCCAGGTCAAGACCGGCGACCGGCTGGTCACCTTCGGCTCGCAGAGCGGCCGCCCGTTCGTGCCCGGCGTCCCGGTCGGCAAGGTCACCGAGGTCCAGGCCAACGCCGGCCAGCTGACCAAGACCGTCCTGGTCGAGCCCTTCGTCCAGTTCACCCGACTGGACCTGGTCGGCGTGGTCGTCGTGCCCCCGCGCACCGACCCGCGCGACGCCGTGCTGCCGCCCGCCCCCACCCCGGGGCAGAGCCAGGCCCCGGCCGCGCCCGCCCAGCCCCAGGGCTCCGCGCCCGCCGCCCCGCCCGCCAAGCCCACTGGGGGGAACTGAGCCATGCGCCTCGCCCGCATCCCCGTCTCGGCCGTCCTGATCCTGCTCGGCCTGATCCTCCAGGTCAGCGTCTTCGGCCGGCTCCAGCTCCCGGGAGCCACCCCGGACATACTGCTCCTCGTCGTGGTCGGCCTGGCCATGGTCTACGGGCCGACCGGCGGCTGCCTGGTCGGCTTCTCGGCCGGCCTGCTGGCCGACCTCGCACCACCCTCCGACCACGCGATCGGCCGCTACGCCCTGGTGCTCTGCCTGATGGGCTACGCCGCCGGGCTGCTGCGCCCCGAGCACGGCCGCCAGCGCTCCGTCTCCGGCGCGCTGCTGGTGGTCGGCGCCGCGGCGATCGCCTCCACCCTGCTGTACGCGCTGGTCGGCGCCCTGGTCGGCGACACCGCGGCCCGGCACGTCGGCCTCGGCGGCCTGGTGGTCAGCGCCCTGCTGTACGACCTGCTGCTGGCCCCGTTCGTGGTGCCGCTGGTGATGATGCTCGGCCGCCGCTTCGGCCGCGACCCGGTGACCGCCGCCGACGACGACGAGAGCGGGCCGGGCCTGGGTCTGGGATCGCTGGCCCGCTACCGCACCACGCGCGAGGTCTCCAGCGGCCCGACGTACAAGAAGCGGCGCGTGCCCGGCTTCGCCCGGCGCCCGTAACCGGCCGGTCCAGGCCCGCCCCCAGACCTCCTGACCCTCCCGCACCCCTGGAGCGCACGAGACGTGAGCAACATCCCCGAGACCGGCCGTACCCGGCGGGTGACGATCCGTCTGGTGGTTCTGCAGATCCTGGTGCTGTCGCTGCTCGCCACCCTGGGCGGACGGCTCTGGTACCTGCAGATCCGCAACGCCAAGGAGTACACCGCCAAGGCGACCGGCAACCACATCCGCGAGGTGGTCGAACCGGCCGTCCGCGGCGAGATCCTGGACGCCTCCGGGCGGATCCTGGCCGGCAACGAGACCCGGCTGGTGGTGTCCGTCAGCCGCACCTCGCTGCTCCAGCAGAAGGACGGCGGCAAGGGGGTGCTCGGCCGGCTCGCCGACGTGCTCGGGATGCCCGCCAAGGACGTCCAGGAGAAGGTCCGGCTCTGCGACGCCAAGACCCAGCAGCCCTGCTGGAACGGTTCTCCCTACCAGCCGATCCCGGTCACCAAGGAGGCGACCACCCAGCAGGCGATGCAGATAATGGAGCGCCGCGAGGACTTCCCCGGGGTCACCGCGCAGCCCACCGCCGTGCGCCGCTACACCGGCGCCGAGGGCGCCAACATGGCCCAGGTGCTCGGCTACCTCTCGCCGGTCACCGACGACGAGGTCAGCAAGACCGCCGCCAAGAGCGGCCTGGACCGCTACCTGCCGGCCGACCAGATCGGCCGGGCCGGCCTGGAGTCGGTGTACGACCGCGACCTGCGCGGCACCGCCGGCATCACCAAGCTGGAGGTCGACAACCTCGGCCGGGTGATCGGCACCGCCGGCACCGTCGCCCCGCAGACCGGCGACAACCTGGTCACCAGCATCGACGCCCGGGTGCAGAAGGTCGTCGAGGACAACCTGGCGCAGGCCATGAACGACGCCCGGAACACCTTCGACAAGGTCACCAACCGCAACTACGAGGCCGACTCCGGCGCCGCCGTCGTGATGGACGTGCACACCGGCCGGATCGTCGCGATGGCCAGCGCCCCCACCTACGACCCCAACCTCTGGGTCGGCGGCATCAGCGGCAAGGACTACCAGTCGCTGACCAGCAAGGACTCCAACTTCC
Organism: Kitasatospora sp. NPDC001309; assembly: GCF_042896295.1. Lineage (NCBI taxonomy): Bacteria > Bacillati > Actinomycetota > Actinomycetes > Kitasatosporales > Streptomycetaceae > Kitasatospora > Kitasatospora sp. NPDC001309. The sequence goes on from NZ_JBIAXC010000009.1 coordinate 18,165, forward strand.
CGCTGCTGAACCGCGCCATACAGGGTCAGTCCGCCCCCGGCTCGACCTTCAAGGTCGTCTCCACCACCGCCGCCGTGCAGGCCGGCTACTCGCTGGACGGCACCTACGCCTGCCCCAAGAGCCTCACCATCGGCGGCCGCGAGTTCAAGAACTTCGAGAGCGAGAACTTCGGCTCCATCTCCCTGGAGAAGGCGCTGGAGGTCTCCTGCGACACCGTCTTCTACGGCCTGGCCTACGACCAGTGGATGAAGGACGGCGGCATCAAGCCGAAGAACCCGGGCGACTGGTTCTTCAAGACCGCCCACGAGTTCGGCCTCGGCGCCAAGACCGGCATCGACCTGCCGGCCGAGGTCCCCGGCCGGGTGCCGGACCGGCAGTGGAAGCAGTCCTTCTACGACAACAACAAGGACGCCTGGTGCGCCCAGGCGCAGAAGGGCGGCAACAGCTTCTCGGACCAGATCGCCCGGGAGAACTGCGTCGACGGCTACCAGATGCGCGCCGGTGACGCCGTCAACTTCGCGATCGGCCAGGGCGACACCCTCGTCACCCCGGTCCAGATGGCCCGGATCTACTCGGCGCTGGCCAACGGCGGCACCTTCTACCGGCCGACCATCGCCAAGGCGGTGATAAGCCCGAGCGGGGACCTCGTCCGCGACATCGCCCCGCACGAGGACGCCAAGTTCCCGGGCGACCAGAAGCTGCTCAGCTACATCGACCAGGCCACCGCCGGCGTCATCACCAGCGGCACCGCCGCCTGGAAGTTCGCCGGGGCCGGCTGGCCGCAGAACAAGATCGAGCTGCACGCCAAGACCGGCACCGCCGAGGTCGAGGGCAAGCAGACCACCTCCTGGCTGACCACGTACAGCAAGGACTACGCGGTCGTCATGACGATAAGCCAGGGCGGCACCGGCTCCGGCGGCTCCGGCGACGCCGTGCGCCGGATCTACCAGGCGCTGTACGGCGTGGACGACAAGGGCAACATCGACAACGGCAAGGCGCTGCTGCCCGCGCCGCAGGGCCAGCTGCCGAAGTTCAACCCGGACGGCACCGCGATCATCAAGCCGGCCTCGTACGACGCCGGTGCGGACCGGGGGGCCGCCGCCACGCAGCTCACCCCGGTGTCCGCCGCGGCCCCGTCGATGGTGGCCCCGGCCCTGCCCGACGCCGCCCCGGCGGCGGCCTTCCTCGACCCGGCGCCCCCGGCCGGCAGCCCGGCCGCGTACACCGCGGCCGACGCCGCCGCGCTCGAACCGAACCGCCCGGGAAGGGGACGGGCATGACCTCCTACGGCTCGTACCGGCAGCTGCGGCTGAGCCCGCAGCGCAGCGGGGTCTCCAAGGCCCTGGCCAAGGACTCCCCGCTCTGGCGGCTGGACTGGATACTGCTGCTGGCCGGCCTGGCCCTCTCGCTCGTCGGCTCGCTGCTGGTCTGGTCGGCCACCCGCGGGCGCGACAACCTCACCCACGGGGACCCGCAGTACTTCCTCTACCGGCACCTGACGAACTTCGTGATCGGCCTGGTGCTGTGCGCCGTGGTGATAGCGATAGGAGCCCGGCGGGTCCGCACCCTGGTGCCCTTCGTCTACGTCGGCGTGATCCTGCTGCTGATGGCGACGCTCAGCCCGATCGGCTCGACCGTCAACGGCGCCCACTCGTGGATCCAGCTCGGCGGCGGCTTCTCCGTCCAGCCCGCCGAGTTCGCGAAGGTCGCCATCCTGCTGGCGATGGCCGTCGTGCTGTCGGACCAGGTCGACGCGGGGGAGCGGGAGTTCCCCTCGCACCGGGCGGTGTTCCGGGGCCTGGTCTGGGCCTGCCTGCCGATGGGCCTGGTGCTGCTGATGCCGGACGCCGGGTCGGTCATGGTGATGTCCGCGGTCGTGCTCGGCATCCTGCTCGGCTCCGGCGCCGCCAACCGCTGGGTGCTCGGCATCCTGGCGCTCGGGGTCAGCGGGAGCATCGCGATCTGGAAGCTCGGGCTGCTCAGCCAGTACCAGATCGACCGCTTCGCCGCCTTCGCCAACCCCCAGCTCGACCCCAACGGCGTCGGCTACAACACCGCCCAGGCCCGGATCGCGATCGGCTCGGGCGGACTGACCGGCAAGGGGCTGTTCCACGGCACCCAGACCATCGGGCAGTTCGTGCCGGAGCAGCAGACCGACTTCGTCTTCACCGTCGCCGGTGAGGAACTCGGCTTCGTCGGAGCGCTGGCGATCATCTCGCTGGTCGGCGTGATCCTCTGGCGGGCCTGCCGGATCGCCCGCCAGGCCACCGACCTGTACGGGACGATCGTGGCGGCCGGCATCATCGCCTGGTTCTCCTTCCAGGCCTTCGAGAACATCGGGATGTGCCTGGGCATCATGCCGGTCGCGGGCATCCCGCTGCCCTTCGTCTCCTACGGCGGCTCCTCGATGTTCGCGGTCTGGATCGGCATCGGGCTGCTCCAGGCGGTGCGCAGCCAGCGGCCGATAGCGGCGTGAGCCGTCGGCTCCCCTGAACGTTCGGCTCCCCTGAACGTTCGGCTCCCAGGGCCGGTCCGGATCCCTTCGGGCCGGCCCTTCGCCTTGCCCTGCAAGAGAGTTGACGAATCGTCAGGCAGGATGCAAGAGGCAGTCGGCGGCGGTCAGGACCGCCCGGGTCTGGTGGGCCAGCTGCTCCTGGACCGGCACCCAGCGGGCACCGAAGCGGTGCCGCAGCCGCTCCAGGCTGTCCGCCACGACGGCGCGGGCGCGCTCCCGGGTGGCCTCGGCGGCCGGGCCGCGGGCGTCGGCGAGCAACCGCAGCAGGATCGAGGCCACCCGCAGCGGCAGCCGGGCGGCGACCAGCCCGGCCGTGGTCGCCCGGGCGGCGCTCAGCGGGCCGGGGCACCACAGCTCCAGCCACTCGGCGGCCATTCGCGGGGCCACCGCCAGGTTGAACTCGGCGGTGCGCACCAGCGGGCCGTACGCCTCCCGGGCCTGGGCCGGGACGCGGGCGAGCAGCGCGTCGAGCTGCTCGGTGCGCAGGGTCAGCTCGCGGGCCGCCTCGCCGACGGCCCGCGGCCCGGCCGGATGGACCCGGGCGTCGCCGACCGCGTCCACGGCCCACATCGGGACCTCCAGGACGGCGGTCACCCCGCCGTACCGGGCCGCGTACGACCAGGTGGACAGCTCGGGCTCGTCCGGCAGCGCCCGGGGGGTGCCGGTGCTGCCGGGCGGCGGCATCAGATAGGTGCCGGGGGCGGGGCTGGACCAGCCGACCGCGTCGTAGGAGTCCACGTCCAGCGGGATGCCGGCCCGGTCCGCGGAGCGGGCGAAGCGCTCGGCCAGGCCGCGCACCGGGCCGGTCAGCTGGACGAAGGCGCCGCCGAAGTCCACCCCGTGCAGCGAGCACTGCAGGAAGGGGCGCAGCTCGTCGATCAGTCCGGTCAGCGCCAGGCTCTCCGGCATCGGCGGGCGGCCGGAGCCGGGGGCGGGCAGCAGTTCGGGCTGCTCCTCGAAGGCGGGGCGGAAGAAGTGCTCGTAGTGGCGGCGCATGGTGAGCGGGCCGTCCAGCCAGCCGGCGTTGAGGGCGGCGCCGTCCGGGTCCAGGCAGAGCAGCAGGTGCCAGGACAGCCCGGGCCGGGCGGGGCGCTCCAGCAGCACCTCGGCCAGCCGGACGGCGGCGGCGGTGCCGATCGGCTCGTTCGGGTGCGGGCCGCCGACCACCAGGGCGGCGCGCGGCCCGCGGTCCACCGAGAGCAGCAGCAGCGGGCGCCCGGCCCGGGAGCGGCCCACCTCGCGCAGCCGGCAGCGGTCGGGGTGGCGCAGGGCGAGGCGGCGGGCCGCGCTCTCCGCCTGGGCCGCGGTGGGGTAGCGGGCCGGCCGGGCGTCGGGGGCGCGCAGGGCCAGGGGCCGGACCCGCCGACCGGTGTCGGTCATGGTTCTCCTTGCGACCGGTCGTACGGCCGCCGGGGCGCGCGGGAGTGCCGCGCCGCCGGACGCGGCCTGCGGGCCGGGGGACGGGCTCCGCGGGGCCGGGGTGAGGGGGCCGCGCGGGGACGGGGGAGGGCGTACTGGGGCGAGCGGGCCGCCGGGGAGTCGGCGTTGGCCGAGCGTACGACCCAACTCCCGTCTCCGGAAGGGGTGCAGGGCCTTGGGCAGGGCCCTGTCAGTACCGCACGGGCGTTCCGGGCGTGTCAACGGCGGACGGGGCCGGGCGGCGGGCGCGCACCGCGCGTGCCGGGGCGGTCACCGGCGGGTGCGGATCGCGCCGGGGCGCACCGGCGGGCAACCGTCCCGGACGGGCCGTTCCCCGGATTGGGCTACCCTTGAGGGTCACCCCTCCCGTGCCGAATCGCGGCACCGAATCACGTCGTAAGGGTTCCTAGTACATGACTGTCGAATCGGTCTTCCCACGCCTGGAGGCACTCCTCCCGCACGTCCAGAAGCCGATCCAGTACGTCGGCGGCGAGCTCAACTCGACCGTCAAGGACTGGGACGCCTGCGACGTCCGCTGGGCGCTGATGTACCCCGACGCCTACGAGGTCGGGCTGCCCAACCAGGGCGTCATGATCCTCTACGAGGTGCTGAACGAGCGCGAGGGGGTGCTGGCCGAGCGCACCTACAGCGTCTGGCCGGACCTCGAGGCACTGATGCGCGAGCACCGGGTGCCGCAGTTCACCGTGGACGCCCACCGCCCGGTCAAGGCCTTCGACGTGTTCGGGCTGTCGTTCTCCACCGAGCTCGGCTACACCAACATGCTGACCGCGCTCGACCTGGCCGGCATCCCGCTGGAGGCCGCGGACCGCACCGACGAGGACCCGATCGTCCTGGCCGGCGGCCACGCGGCGTTCAACCCCGAGCCGATCGCGGACTTCATCGACTGCGCGGTGATCGGCGACGGCGAGCAGGCCGTCCTCGACATCACCGAGATCATCCGCGCCTGGAAGGCCGAGGGCCGCCCGGGCGGGCGCGACGAACTGCTGCTGCGCCTGGCGCGCACCGGCGGGGTGTACGTGCCGAAGTTCTACGACGTGGAGTACCTGGCCGACGGCCGGATCGGCCGCGTCGTGCCGAACGCCCCGGGCGTGCCGTGGCGGGTGTCCAAGCACACCGTGATGGACCTGGACGAGTGGCCGTACCCCAAGCAGCCGCTGGTCCCGCTCGCGGAGACGGTGCACGAGCGGATGTCCGTGGAGATCTTCCGCGGCTGCACCCGCGGCTGCCGCTTCTGCCAGGCCGGCATGATCACGCGCCCCGTGCGGGAGCGAAGCATCACCGGCATCGGCGAGATGGTCGAGCGCGGGCTCAAGGCGACCGGCTTCGAGGAGGTCGGCCTGCTGTCGCTGTCCAGCGCCGACCACACCGAGATCGGTGACATCGCCAAGGGGCTGGCCGACCGCTACACCGAGGACAAGATCGGCCTGTCGCTGCCGTCCACCCGCGTCGACGCCTTCAACATCGACCTCGCCAACGAGCTGTCCCGCAACGGGCGCCGCTCGGGCCTCACCTTCGCCCCCGAGGGCGGCAGCGAGCGCATGCGCAAGGTGATCAACAAGATGGTGTCGGAGGAGGACCTGATCCGCACCGTCGCCACCGCCTACGGCAACGGCTGGCGCCAGGTGAAGCTGTACTTCATGTGCGGCCTGCCCACCGAGACCGACGAGGACGTGCTCCAGATCGGCGAGATGGCGAAGAACGTCATCCAGAAGGGCCGCGAGGTCACCGGCCAGAACGACATCCGCTGCACCGTCTCCATCGGCGGGTTCGTGCCCAAGCCGCACACCCCGTTCCAGTGGGCCCCGCAGCTGTCCGCCGAGGCCACCGACGCCCGCCTGGCCAAGCTGCGCGACTCCATCCGCGGCGACCGCAAGTACGGCAAGAACATCGGCTACCGCTACCACGACGGCAAGCCCGGCATCGTCGAGGGCCTGCTCTCCCGCGGCGACCGCCGGATCGGCGCGGTCATCCGCGCGGTCTACGAGGACGGCGGCCGCTTCGACGGCTGGCGCGAGTACTTCTCGTACGACCGCTGGATGCTCTCCGCCGAGAAGGGCCTGGCCGGCACCGGCGTCGACGTCGACTGGTACACCACCCGCGAGCGCTCCTACGAGGAGGTGCTGCCCTGGGACCACCTGGACAGCGGCCTCGACAAGGACTGGCTGTGGGAGGACTGGCAGGACGCCCTGGAGGAGGTCGAGGTCGACGACTGCCGCTGGACGCCGTGCTTCGACTGCGGCGTGTGCCCCCAGATGGGGACATGGGTACAAACAGGCCCGACCGGTAAGAAGATGCTGCCGCTGACGGTCGTCAACAGCCCTGGTCAGAAGGCATGAACGGCTCGCTGGCAGCGTTAGCTGAACAGCTGGCCGAGCTGCCCGAGAGTGAGAGAGATCACATTCTTGGGCGGCTCGGCCGCCAGCGCGAGGCGAGTGCCGTCCAACGGCTTCGGACCCCCTTGCCCACATGCAGCGAGACACCCGGAGTCGAGAGCGAGATCGAATGGGTCTGACAGGGGCCTAGGAGCACCCTTACGCACCTCTTCCGACCCAGGAACATCGAAGGCCCCTCGGCATCGCCGAGGGGCCCGTCTGTGGCACTCCTGCGGCCACATCAGGCAAGGGGTCGAACCAGGCCTGTACGGTCTGAGCCTATCGGGCTCAACTCACGCGCCAGGCCCTGGTCCGAAGACGGCACTGCCCCCGGAGTCAGGACTCCGGGGGCAGACCTCCTGTTCCCACAGGACAGTTGACAACTGCCGCGTGGGAGCGGTGCACCAGGGCAGTCTATCCGCGGCAGTAGGGTGCGGCTATGGAGACCATGTTGGCGCCTGTGAGGCTGGCCAGGGCCGGGGAAGGGGCTCAGGTCTCGGACCTCGCAAGGCTTGCCCTTCACGGCGCCGAACCGCGTTCCAACGGAAAGAGCCTAGAGTCTGCCGTCGAAGAGTACGGCGGCCGATTCCGCCTACCGCACGGCCAGGCCGCCGTTCTGGTAGTGGACGGGCCAGGCGGCCAACTGTCAGGCCTCACGTACTTCGGCTCACCCGTTCGGTTGATTCAGGAGTATGCCGAACTGGGAGCAAAGGGGCAGCGGATCCTTGCTGACCGGTTGGCGGAGGTAGAACTACTGGCTGTCCGACCAGAATCGCAGAGCCGGGGTCTAGGCACGGCCCTCCTGACCGCTGGCGAGCGGCTGGTCGCCGCTCGAGGCACTCGCATCACCCTGGCCAAGATTCGGGCTGGGAACTTGCCAGTTATGCGGTGGTACCGACGACGCGGCTACACCATTGCTGGCCGAGGCGAGTCGATTATCTTGAGTGTGGCTGGGACGAACATCAGCTTCGATGATGGCGGAGACGGCTACCAACTCGCGATCAAGGACCTGACAGGTACTGGCGGGTTCCACCGGCAGAGGACACGTCTCGGAACGCATCTGTTCTACGGGCCGACAGCCTGAACATGATGGCGCCCTCTGCCCAAAGACTGCACGCGTGAGCGGAACGCCGCTTACAGTGCGGGCCATGGCCAACGTGGTGGACGTCGTAAGGCAGCACGAGATCGACAATCCGCTCTCCCTCGTACCACGTGAGGTGGCTGTCGAGATCACAGCGGCAGCCATGGACGTGAGCGAGGCGACCGCGCGCAAGCGGCTCAAGGAGGCCGTGCTCGCCGGAGGCCTGACCGAGATGAGCGAGTCGACCTCACGCCGGTCAGTCCGTCTGCCGGGACAGGACTGCCTCCTCTGGTTGCAACCATCCCCGCCGTCGCCCAGGACCCTTGGAGTCACCATCGATGAGTCCGGGGCCGGCCCGGGGGCGCGCAAACGTCACATGGTGGCAACCTGGGCACGGGTCGCGGAGTTGCAGGACTACCGGAAGACGACATTGGAGGCAGCAGACCTCAGTGAGCAGGACCGAGAGAGGCAGGTTGCCTACGAGCGTGACCCTGACCTCGGGAAGCTGGTGGATCAGCTGAGCAGGGTGTTGGGTGCCAGCTCTACGATCGCCATGTGGCCGGCAGGACGCGATGGGGTCTCCGTGACCGTCGAATTCCGACCTGGAGACGTCGAGGTGGCACGGAGGTTCCTCCGCGGAGGTCTAGCCGCCCTCTCGGAGTGATCGGATACAGGGCTTGAAACGCAGGTCGCCCCCTGATGCGAGATCAGGGGGCGAAGACCCCCGCTGACGCGGGGAAGGGTCAGAGGTACCTTGCAGTGAGCCGACAAACCGGCCTGCGACAGGGACTCTCCAACGTACCGACCAGAGGCGGCTGACCCCCGCTGATGCGGGGACTTTGGTGCTTACCCTTACGGTCTTCCTAAGCCCCGCACGGGTCACCCCCGCTGACGCGGGGAAAATGCAGCCCTACTTGACCTGGGGAAGCGCCAGTAGTGGGGCCATCCCCGTTTGCACGGGGAAAAATTAGTCCGACTCCAAGTACGACCCCGCACCTGTAGTTGGGCTACCCCCGTTTGCACGGGGAAGATCCAGTCCTACCAGAGACGATCCTACGCCTGTAGTTGGGCCATCCCCGGCTTCCCGGGGAAGACTGCCAGAAATCTCGGAACCTCTGGCCCATCCCCGGCAAGCGGGGAAACAACTCGACGTCGGGTCCGAGTCGTTAACTCCTTTCGGAGCAACCCCGATACACGGGGAGATCTAGCTTATCCCGCTACTGCGGGGCCAATCCCTCATGCGAGGGATTAACCTCATCCCGGAAAGCATGGCAATCTGGGTCAAGGCGATCTCCGCGCAGGGCGGAGACGTAACACAAGCCCTCTAGGGCTGATAACTACCTGATCCCAATGGCTCGCTCATTGCGAACCCTCTAGGGCTTATAATCGTTCCACCGGGTCAGGTAACCTCCGGTTACCCGAAGGAGTCTTGCATACCCCCTCACAGGGGTATCTGCTTGTGCCCTCACGAGCACACCTGTGTTTATATCCTCGGCCGCCCCGAAGGGTGACCGCCAACGCCAGTCTGCCCTGCCGGGGCAGGACAGCCAACGCACCTGGACTCAGGCTTACCCCACCGAAGCGGGGGGCTCTTGCATGCCGTCCCATGAGTCCCCGGGTCGGCGAGCTGGTTGGAACTCTGCCACGGGCCACTGACAACGAGCAAGCGCCCTGGCCGGGACCACCCGAACGGGTGACAGGACCGACAGTTGAGCCTCAGACCCGCCTCAAGACGTCCTCACAGGCGGGACAACGCTGGTTCCGCAGGTAGAACGGGTACCAGGGCTCGCCAGGCCTCTCAGGCCGGTAATGCGAGTGCTCCATGGACCCGGTGCCCCTGCCACAGAGGGTCCGCGGAAGCGGGTCCTCGGGGGCATCGGGGTCCTGGCCCGCGGCGTGCACGAGGAGCACGGCCGGCTCGCCCTCCGGGCTCTGTGCCTGGTCCAGCTCGAAGAGCACGATGATCCCTGCCATGAGAGCAGACTGAGCTACATCCAGGCCCTCAGCATCTCCAATGCGGCCATCTTGGGGCCGCCTGCCGACTTGAAGGAGGAACCCGGGTGGATCAGACCGAAATTCGTGATCTTGCACGCGAGGCTGCCGTGGCCAAGCTGGATTCGATCTACAGTGGGCAGGTACCGGCCAGTGTGGCAGTCGAGATTGCCGATGCGGTTCTGGAGGTCGTCCTGAGGAACTGCCTGACTGGCCAAGACGAGTCGACCTGAGGTTCACAAGTAAGCCCCCTCCCGAAAGAGGGGGCTTACTTTTGTCTCCAGCAGGTTGAACGTGATGACCCTGGCCAGGGTTCAGGAGTTGGCCTTGATCCAGGCCACGTAGTGGAAAACCCGAGTCGCGAGGGCCGGGGCGCCTTCTGTGCAGCTCCCGGAAAGCCTGCGTCTAACAAATCCGTGGACCACTCCGTTTTGGGCCATTGGGTCGCCGTCATCGCCCCGGCATACTCTCGCCGTGTCGCTTCCGAAGCAGAAGACTCCGAGGCCGAAGAACTCAAAATCAAGATTTCCACACCGGCTGTAATTTACCGTTTGGAAATTTGCGATTTGAAGCGCATCGGAAGGCGGGCCACCCGGCACAGTGCTTCCCCACCCTGTGGTCGCCAGTACCAACCCATTGTCCACATCAACTGTCGGCAAAGCCGCAGGCTGCGCCTTCATTGCGCTGGGCAGTTTGATCAAGCCAATGTCGTTCTCCCCGTCGTCCCGGTTATAGTCTGGGTGAACGATAATATTCTCAGACCTAACGGTTTGGTCGGGGGATGTACGAGAGAGGCCTGAACTTACTATTACATCCCCCTTGAGGTACTCAAGACAGTGGGCAGCGGTCAGTACCGTTGTTGAATTGATGAGGGTTCCTGCGCATTGATAGGGATGGGGTGGAAGCGGGCCTGTAATGAACACGGTGAAAGGAGCATCTTGAACTGTGGCCGCCCGCCCTCCAGTAATTGCAGAGGCACTACCTGCTGGTGCCAGAGCCATGGTCAGTGCAGCACCCACAGCGGCCAGTGCCTTCATAGTCGAAGTCTTCATCTCAGCTCCTCTAGAGATCCTCGCTTGGTATCAAGTCGGAGTCACGGAGGCCGAGGCTGCACGTGCTACGTGTCATCCGAGTGAGGGTTATGGGCCATTGGAAGTAGCAGTAGGCTCCTCTTTCGGGAGGAGGGCTTACTCGTGCCTCCAGTTAGAGAAGACAGAGAGAACCCACTCTGACGGGGGGTATATAACCCCCCTACAAAATAGATGTATGTGTCGGCAGGCCCTAGCTGAGGACACCTTGGTCGGAAGAGTGTCCGGCGTCACGTTCAGGGTGCCTCTTTTATTCATTCAAGGCCTTCTCCGAGGCCGCGGAGCGGCATCTTCACCTCCAAGAGGCCCCGGAAGGGCCCCAGGAGGCCCGAGAACGGCTTCTGAGCAGCCCTCGAAGCCCCGCCGGCCGCCAGGACGGCCCAGGCGGCCTCCAGCCCCTCAGAAAGATTCAAACCCGTACAGAGGGTGAGGACGGTGCCCCCGGCGGGTCCTCTCTGAACGCATGCATGTGTTACCCCCGGTTGACACAGGGATGAATGAATGCACTCGGAGGGGTAGGGATGGATTCATTCAGTGGGAGCACTGGGAAGCGGCAGGTGAGGGGCACTGTCTGACGCCCTGTCAGGACTGGGCCGGAGGGGCGTCCGGAGGGGTGCCTGAGCCCGTCTGACATGCCATCGGATATGTTGAATGTGTGTAGTTTCGCCAGGGTTTTAGTGAATCTGGTAACGCCAAGATAACGATCTGAACGTAACTTTGAGTAGCCAAAAGCCCATATGACGACCAGTCACATGTCCGCTTTGGTCTCATATGCGCACTAAGCCTCTCCCTTTATCCCTTTAAGGGCCTTGGAGTGAGCACTCTCGGTGCATCCAGGGAAGATGTCACTCAACGACAAACTTGATTCGAGGATGGTGTCGCCCTAACGTTCTGGTCGTCGGAGCAAGCAACACCGAAACGCCGGGCCAGGAAGTACCGCCCACCGCAACAGCGGGGGATCGGGAAGAGGCCATCAGGCAAGTAGGGAAGCCGGACCGGCGGGGCGTGAGGAAGCTGCCCCCAAACCCACCAAGTGAATGACCGGCCCCCAGCAAAGGGGCCACAGAACGGCACACAGAGGCTCCTGGGAGCCACATACAAGCAAGTGACAGGTCCCCTTGTGAGGTTGGCAAGCCGAAGGGGAAACCGGCACTGAACATCACATAGACCACACGGGATGAAGCGAATAGATGCCCGGAGTGACTAGGTGCTTGAGCGGGGAGTAAATCCTGCGAGGACTGGCCTGGTACGTGGTGGATAACCGGACTTGATCACCCGGCATGGATAGATCACCTGCGTTACAAGCCGACACCATTGCGTCCGGCAGTGCGAAGGTTGGGTGACTGATACTCACCCACCGGGATGACTGACCTTAAGCGTGTGAGGCCAAGCGCGGCCGGGAGCGCCAAAACTACCCGGCAGGGCCGTATTGGGTCACACCTCTGCGGCTCTCGATGGACCTGCCTGTAGTGGGTCCAGATTCAGGCTGGCATCAGACCTAGGGAGAGATATGTCCACTGACACGCTGGTGAAGAAGAAATGCGGTTGCACGGTTCGAGGCGGATTCCATACCTGGGAGTACCGCGTCTACACGGTTGAGGTAATAGGCAATGGCGGAGGGCTGGTTGATACGGTTGACGTCAGGGCCGACGGTCCGGAATGCGCGGTCGGCGCCGTCCGGGCGGAGCTTTCTAAGCGCGGCGTGAAGTGGGAGCGCTACAACTGGTTCTTCCAGCCCATTGGCTACAGCACCGCCCGTGCTAGTTGCTGCCCTGCCAGGAATCCGTGCGACGCTTGCCAGAAGCGGGCGTTCTAGGGCTAATGGCTGCATTAAAACTTGATTCGAGGATGTGCGGCAATGGCGATTGAGTACCGCGTCTGGAACGAGGTCGGGGACCTGTTCGGGGTCCACCGAAAGCGGGAGCGGGCCGAGGAAACGGCAGAGAAAGCGCGCAAGGAATGTGCCGAGTACTGCGAGACGGACGGAGAGGAGGAGAACCCCGGGCGGGGTGATTTCCGCTGCGGGGTGCTCAGTCCCCACGGGATTCACATTCAGGTAGTCGACGGTGAATGCGACGTCACCAACCACCACTGGTAGAGAGGGAATGGATCATGTCTGGTGCACGCACGCGCCGTGTCGCCCGAATCCGGGCCGCAATGCCTTTCGTGGCGAAGTTGGAGGAGTTCTCTAAGGAGGCGCACAAGGGGACCTCATTCCACGTCGACCGGGACGACTTCACCCGTCTGTGGCTTGCCACCCCCTTTATGCAGACCCGGGACGCTGACGCGCTCGAAGAGAGCAACTGGGAGGTCATATCCGGCGACCTTGAGAAGCGTTTCCCCGAAGGGGTGTCCATTCATTCATTCGGGCACTTCGTCCACGGGTACTACGAACGGCTCTACGTCCGAGCCGATGACGCGCTGGCGATCCGGGCCATCCAGGAATGGGTGGAACGCCTGGAGGAATGCGCGGTAGCAGATGAGACGCACTACTCGGAGGCTGAGTGGAAGCGCAATCACCCCGAGGAAGGGACGTGCTACTCGGACGACCCGGATTGCTGCAAGGCCGTCCGGGAGTGGTGGGAGTTCACCCGGGACGACTTCTCCCCCGGGGCCGAGAAGCGCCACGCAAAGGTCCAGGAGCGCCACCGAAAGGCGGCCGAGGAATGGGCAGAGGTCGGACAGCTGAGCTTCTTTCCGGCCACAGATGAGCTGATCGTTCTTAGGGGACTGGAGAACTGAATGAACAAGACCATGCGTAGTGCCCTCTCTCGGGTGCTCCTGGTGGCCGTCATGGCGGCCTCTTACTGGGCAGGGGTCGAGGTGGCGGATCACCGGGCCCCGGAACCCAATGTGTTCAGCTTCAACGACGGTTTCCGGGATGCCAAATGGGATGACTGCCAGCAGGGATATGCGGCCGCCTGTGACTGGCTGCACGACCGTCGGTGAGTGACGCGCTTTGGTGTGGCCGGGGCTTCCCGGCCTATCCATGGCTTGTCAGTCGACAACCCTTTTCTTCCCCTTACTGCCTATGGAGGCGCAATGTACGTCGCTCACATCGGACCCGCTTGGCACAGCGTCTTTAACGACTACGCGGAAGCGGTCGCGTACGCGGCCTCTTACGGTCTTCCGTCCGTATTCGTGGAGCTGAACCTCTACAAGGACCGGTATCGCAACCGTGCCCGCTAATTGTTCCCGCCGTAACCCATTCCATTGAAAGGGAAATCATGAACCTGCGAGAAAAGATCGAGAGCATAGTCAAGGACCACGAGGAGGCTCAGGAGGGATGGAGGGTGACCTTTCGGGAGGAATTGAAGACGTATGACCCCGAGGATGAGGAACAGGAGTGTGAAGACTGGGAATTGGATCGATTCAATGAGCTGGCCACTGAGCGCGCGTTCTCTCGGTCGAATGACCTCGATGTGTTCATAGATGAACTGAGGTACTGGCTTATGCAGAACAAGCCAGGGGTGGGAGAAGCCGCCAACGCCTGACTCGCTTTGCTCTAGGCCGTCCCTCGGGACGGCCTTTTGCATGGCCTGTCAGTTGACAGTCAACACATATGTAGTTGGAGAGGGGTTGCTGAGATGTTCTATTCCGAAGTTGAAATGAATGAGAAGCGCGCTCATTGGGCAAGGGTTGCGGTGAAGTTTGCGGCGCAGACCGGACAGCACGGAGAAGCCAAGTATCTCCATGAAGAGGACTGTTTCCGTGAGCTAGTTGGAGACCTCATCTGCGATCTGGCACATCTCGCCGCATCGTATGGTCACGACCTTGAGAAGGTCATCGCTGGCGGAATACACATGTATGAGATGGAGCGTCGGGACGCTGAGGAAGAGGAGATGGAAGCGTAATGCACGGACTGACCTTTATGGGAGGACGACCGTCGGATTGTGAATACGTCTGACCCGCCTTGCTTGAGGCCACCCTGAGGGGTGGTCTTTTGCATGGCCTGTCAGCCGACGGTCAACACCTAGCCGAGAGGCGAGAAGTTGAGTAGCTGGACCGATGCCCGCAAGGGATTCGCACGTCTCGGGGCCGAATACACCCCCGACTACCAGGGGTACGTGATCAACATCCGAGATGAGGGGGAGGATTGGTACGTCTACGCGTGGGATGAGCGGAACGGAGTGACTGCCTACCTGGCCCGTGCGGTCACGGAGAATTCGGCCCGGGAGATTCTGGAGATCCACGCCGGTCTCAGGCGGTCCGGGTACCTGTGCGAGGTGTTCGCCAGTGACTCGGTCGGGCACTGCCCGGAGGATGCAACTGGGGTCCGGTGGACCGACTCCAAGCGGACCGGTGAACGGGTCCGTGTGCTGTTGTGCCCGCATCACGGCGGAGTGTTCGACGACTGGGCGTGGACGCCGATCTCGGCCTACCTCACCGAGTGGGGCATCGACCCGGAGGACACCGGGATTATCGGGGGGCGCCTGGGGCCGCTTCGGGACGGTGACCAGACGTGGGTGGTGCTGGTCGACAACACGTGCCAGGCCCCGTTCATCCGGAACACCCTCCGGCGGGCGCTGGCGGCCTCTGAGCCGGTGTGGGCAGGCACGGAGTACGTGAACGCGGCCGTACGGCTCTCCCACAACCTGCCGGACGAGGGCCCTTGGTACCTGACCCGGGAGGAGCTCCACGCCACCCGGATTGCTGTTGAGCGGCGTTCCCGGTGGGCCCGGGGAACGTGGTGCCCGGGGACCGGTACGGACGAGAACCACGCCGTCATTGCTCAGCGGGTGATCGAGGCAAGCGAGCATGCGATCCGGCACCGGCAGCAGGGCCTCAGCTGAGAGACACGCGCTAGTCGCCAGCGTGACCACCAGGACCCGAGCCGGCCACCGTCCCGGGGAGAAGTCTGCCCCGCGGCCGGCTGCGGGGGTCCTGGTGGTGGCGCTGGCCACTAGACGAGAGGAACGGTCAATGTCCTACCCCGACAACTACCAGGGCGGTTGCTCTAACAACTGCGGTCGAGAGGCAACCCATTGGGTCGGAATCGAGCGGTTTAGAGAACCCTGGTTCGCCCGTTTTCCGAAGTGCGGGCCATGTACGGAGAAGACGGTTTCCGATCCGGATATGCATGCTCGGTCGAAGCCGATTCGGAGGAAGTAGATCAATGCTTGAGGAAATGATTAGGCATGCGCTGGATGAGTATGAGGGGGAGGTGTCACAGTCAGCTCTCCGCCGGTACATCGGGCCAAATGTCAGAGCGGCTGACATTCAGGCTGTCGTGGACTCCATGCCGGACGTGGTCTCGTACCTCGGGGAGCCGGAAGGTGGAGGCAGGTGTCCGCTCATTCACCGGCGCTTGAACAAGGATAACGTGATCTCGTTCATCATTGCCAAGGGCTTTCGACACCGTGAGGACAGCTCGGTACCTCACTCAAATGAGGTGCGGTACTACCTTGTGGAAAAGCCGAAGGAAGACGCCCGCAAGGCTAAGGCGGAGGCGGAACGAAAGCGCTGGGATGAACTCTGGGCGGACGCTGAGGAGTCCAGGAAGCGAGCGGAGCATCACGCCCGCCACATGAAGATGTGCCGTGAGTGGGGAAATGCAAATGGTTTCGTCGTAGGGACGCGTGGGGCCATTCCCAAGGCTGTTCGCGAGGCATACAAGGAAGAGACTGGAGTAGAGCTTTGAGCATGATCAAGCGATACATCGATGACCAGGCGATCGTCCGGGAGACGGCCGAGTGGATTGCGGAAATGCCGGACGACGTTGAGCGAGGTACGGCGTTGACGGTCCTCTTCGAGGAGTGCGGCCGAATGGCCGAGGCATACGCGGATCCGGTCGGGGTGGCCAAGCTTCTGGTGAACGGGGCGGTGGAGTCCTATCACTCTGCACGTGGGTATAAGGCGGTCTTGTCGTACCTGGGGGTGGCGGCGTGAGCAGTCGACACCACCCGATGTTCGGTCGGGTAGTCAGTGATCCGGATACAAAGACGGCCGTGCCGGAGTCGTGGCAGGTATTCCTTCTGGGATTCCTGCCACTTTGCATTTCGGACCTGCGTGGAAGGCCTGAAAGTGAGGTGGAGGCGCTGCGACTGTTGGCGCTTGAACAGATCGCCTCGCACGGTGACGTCGCGCTGTTCGGAGGTAAGGGTCGGGCCAAGGCCCGGGTGGGCATTGCCCAGGGACTCGCCGCCCTTGCTTTCGCCGAGGGCGGGGTTACGGCCCTTGGCATACATGCCTGCGTCGAACCGCATGAAGGATGCCCTGAAATTTGAGCGGCGTGAGTCAGGACATTCGGCAGCATGACTACGTGATCGTTTATGGTTCGGACGGCCTGATAAGGGGCGCGGGCAAGGTGTCCGGTGGACCTCAGGCCGGTCTGTTCTCAGTCTGGTTCAACGGCCAGCTTGTCTGGGCTCCAATTGAGCTTGTTGAACTTCATCCGATGAATGGCCTGTACAGAGAGATGGGAGTTGGCAAGTGATGACCGGATACTACGCCAGCGTCGAGATAGAGAACGCCCTCGGGAACGCTCGGGACCTAATAGAGGCGGAGCTGACCGACAGCGAGAAAGACACGGATCTGATCGGCCTCTTCATGGCCGCATTCAAAGAGGCGCTAAAGGACCCTGACCTCACGCTTGAAGCAGTGGTGAAGGAGGAGCACGGAACGCGATACACGGCGGACGATGTTCGCCGATGGTGGGACGGCTGGTCGTAACTCCGGTTGCTTTTGGTGAGGCCGGACTCCTTCGGGGATCCGGCCTTTGCCATGAACACCCGTATACGAGGAGGGACGAGAGATGGCTACGAAGCGGGTTGTACAGGTCTTCTGCAACGCGTGTTGGAACAAGTCGGAAACGGTGGTCGAGGCCGTGGAACGGCTCACGCTCGGGAGCCTGGAGTGGGACCTGTGCGTGGAGCACCGGGACCGCTTCGGCGGAATGCTGAGCGAGGCTTTGGATATCGACGAGCCCATGGCCATCAGCGCGTAACGAGAAAGAGGTAAGTGAAATGACCACCTGGGATCAGATGAAGTACGGCCCGATCGGCGAGGCCGTGGAAGCGTCGTTGGAGTGGAGCGAAGGCGACCCGATCGGAATCTACGCGGCGGCATTGAGCATGTGGTCCGCCGCCCTCGCTGGCCGAGTGGTGCAGTCGAACGGTCGGCCCGTGAATGTGTGGACGGTCCTGGTCGGCAGGTCGAAGACCGGCCGAAAGGGCTATGCCCTGGCCACGGCTAGGGCTGCTGTCGGGACGTCCATCTCGGAGTTCTTGGCGAAGCGCGAGCGAAAGGGCATCAAGTCGGGTGCCGCGCTGGTGACGACGCTCTTTGAGGTCGTACAGGACACATTGGCGGCGGAGAGCGGGGTTGACGGGCGGGTCCTGGTGGTTGAGGACGAATGGGCGTCGACGCTGCGGACGGCGAATCGGGATGCGACGTACTACGACCAGTTGATCTGTGCGTGGGACGGTACGGCCCTGGTCAACACGACCAAGGGCAAGAACGGGAAGCGTGAGGAGGAGCGGGTTGACGACCCGTTGCTCGGATTCCACGGGCACATTCAGCCTGCCCGTTGGCGCAGGCTGATTCGTTCGGAGGAGGCCTACGGCGGCGTCTTCAACCGGTTCTTGCCTGTGGAGGTCGACCAGTCCAAGCGCTTGTCCAGCAGGATCAAGTCCCCGCTGGCCAACATCAAGGCGTCGCCCACGCTCAGCCGGGCCTACAAGTGGGCTCGCTCCGAGCCCCGGGTGATGGAGCTGTCCGATGCAGCGGCGGATCGGCACGACCGGTACCGGGAGGAGCTGGAGGATTCGCTTCGAGACCTGCCGGAGGAGCTGTCCTGCCTGATCGAACGGGCGGACGAGCACCTTCTTCGGATCGCCTGCGTCATCACCGCTGCGGAGCGCAAGACGCTGATCACTGTTCGGGCATGGGAGGCCGCCCGCGCCTTCGTGGACTACAGCATGATCAGCGTTCGACGCTTCGCTGTGGAGACGGAGCCCCGAGGCCGGCAGGCCCCGAAGCCTTTGCCGGACCTGATCCGGGAGACGCTCCAGCGGTACGGCGGCGAGGCCACGTCCAGCGTGCTCCTGCGTGCGCTCGGATCTCGCGCCAACGCGGCCGGTGTCAAGGCAACGGTGGAGCAGATGCGCGACGTAGACATGGTCCGGGAGCGGATCGGCGGTCGGGGGGCGCCCGCAACGATCTATCGCTTGGCGGACCCGAGGCCCGCAGCGGTTGAGCAGCCCATTCCCGTGCCTGCTCCGGTCCGGGAGCGAGTAGTGAAGTCGGTCATGCCGTTGCCGGTGCGTGCGGTTCAGTCCGTGGTCAAGCCCAAACCGATCAAGACGAAGAAGGAGAAGTCGAAGAAGGCCGGGAAGTCGAAGAAGGCTGGCGCCCCCGCGTTGGCCGTGGTCACCGGAGAACGGCCGGCCTCGGGACGGGCCCCGGCTCGAACGGCCCCGCCGAAGCCCAAGACGGCGGCGACGAGGTCGGCTAACCCCTTCCTCTCCCTGCTGTGACGCACCGCCTTCACGGACGCCCTCACGGGTATCTCCAGTGCACCGAATGCCGGGCCGCCTTCCGAGACAGGGAGGCGGCCCGGTGTGCACAACAGCCCTGCTACGAGCAGCCGTTGCCGCACGGTCACCGGTACGACCGAGAGCACGTCGTGTACCAGACCTGGTTCGACCGAGGCAACGGCCATGGTCCGGACCGCCTGTGCGACGACCCCGGGTGCATCTGTGTCCAGCACATCTGTGATTGCAACGTGTGCACCGAACAGCTTCGGGTGCCCGCATTGAACATCCTCCACGACAGCCGAGAAGTCCAAACAGAGAAGAGAGGGCCCATGAGCCACGAGATCGTTACCCACCTGCCCGCCGCGCTGCGGAAGTACGCCGTGCGGGACCTGGAGTGTGAGACCGACGGACAGTTCGACTTGATGAACGCTTGCAAGGCCCTGGACATGGGGCGGTCGAACAACTCGGCCACCGTTGCTCTGACGAACGCCGCCCTGGGAGCGCTGTTGGACATCTGCCGGTCCTGGCGCGACCACCCCAACTTCGGCAAGTTGCAGGCTTCCAAGACGGTGCTCAAGAAGCATGAGCTTGACCATGTCCCGGACGACCCGCGTGAACGACGGCACGAGTTCAAGATGCCCGGCTCGATCTCCAACGGAGTCCCCGGTCAGCTCTGGCAGTTGAAGGACCGGCCGGAGGTCGTGGCCGATCTCAAGGGGTGCTCCTGGACCATGAACGGTGCCAGTGGGCGGGTCACCCACGAGACACTGGGGTGGCTGCTGGAATGGGCCGAGGGCCACGTACGGGCCGATTCCTCGGCCGGGCAGCGGGCGGGGAGGAAGTTCATCGCGACTTTCCGGCCTGCGTGGGAGGAGACCGGGCGCCTGATCGCCGAGTATCTGGACGAGGGGCACCGGGAGCCGGAGGAGCTCACGGTCGAGCCCACCGAGGCCCCGCGGGCTGTCGAGGGCCGGACCTGGCAGCAGCAGCGCTTGAGCAGCCTGGTGAGCGTGTCCGACCGCCCGTCCTACTTCTGGTTCGGGGGCGCGGTGAAGGCCGGGGATCCTGATCCGGTCGGCACCCTGGTTGCCCTCTCGTGGCAGGAGTCGAAGCGGGGCCGGAACTTCCTGCGCGACGTCGACTCCGGGGAGATCGTGGCCACCGTCCACAGCATGTCGCAGGTCTGGGTTGCTCCTGTGGGCCAGGAGGAGAGGACGGTCGACCAGGACCAGGACCAGGACCAGGACCAGGACCAGGACCAGGACCAGGACCAGGAGCTGGTGGTCGAGGTCGAGTCGACCCCCGAGCCGGCCGCGAAGGCCCCCGCGGCCGAGCTGGGGCCAGTCCCGGAGAACTGGGTGTGGATGGCCTCGGAGGCCCACACCGAGACGGCTCGGGACTGGTGGCGCCGGAAGGTCGAGTCGTGGGGTCGGTGACGCCAAACCTGATGCCGCAGCGACAGCGCCCCCGGACTCCGGTCCGGGGGCGCTTCGCCTACCTGGTCGCTCGCTGGCGGGACGGCGTGTGGCGGGAGGAGCTGGTTGTGTCGGCACCTACGGGTACGGTCGGGGAGGAACATCCCCAGGGCAGGGGAGACAGGGAGCAGTGGTGAACGAGTACACAGCTGAGCGGTTTGATCCCGCCAACTGGGCAGCGGCCTTCGCGCAGTTGGTGGGCGCAGAGGGTGTCAAGGTCGAGGTGGGCTCTGTCCAGGGCGATCTGATTGAGATCACCTACCGCATAGGTCTCAGGGACAAGTGGGCGGCCGCATCCCTGCTGATTCGGTCGCTGGAGATGGGGGCGACGGTACGGGCACAGCGGACGTACGAGCGTCCTGCCCATGGGGAGGGCCTGGAACTCGTCGCGCAGTATCCGGTGACCCTGTTTCGTCGTCCGCCGTTGAACCGGGTCGTGGGCGACTCTCGGTATCTGCTGGCCGGCATGTTCGATGAGATGGACGAGACGAAGGGTGAGGGCTTCGAGTGAGTGACCACGTCTGCCCGCGGTGTCGTGGTCCGCTTGGGGATTTCCCCGGCCTGTCCCGGGTGACCGAGGAGGACACTGCCATCTGTGCCTCCTGTTGCAGGGATGAGGTCATTCGCCTGGTGAACGGTGTGCCCGTGACGCAGTGGCCGGTGAGCGGTGTCCTGGAGGCGGAGGATCTGGCCCTTCCCGAGGGGTACGAGTTGGTCACCCCGGAGGGCAGTACCGAGTAGGGCGCCGAAGGCCCCCACCCGCTCGGGTGGGGGCCTCCCTGATGCCATCAGACCTCGCCGAACTCGCCAGCCTTCACCCCGGCCACGAAGGCCGTGAAGGCGGTGGTCGGGAAGACCAGGGCAGGGCCCTGCGGGTCCTTGGAGTCACGGACGGGAACAACATCTTCGGCAACAAGGTTCCCCGCGACCTCGATGCAGTCGCCACCGTTGCTGCTGTAGGACGATTTGAACCACATAGGTTCCTTGGTGGTCACGGTAGTTCCTCTCTTAGCTGGCAGATCAGGGCAACAGTCTCCGCCTGGGAGAGCGCGAGGCCCTGTAGCTGATAGTAGGCCGCAAGGGTCGGCCGTACTGCGTCGCTGTCCCGTTCGAGGTTGCCTTGCTGTGCGCTCTCGGCGTAGGCCATCAAGGAGCGATCCGGGAGCGTGATGATGTTCACGGGCAAGTCGAAGGCGCGGTCTTCGCCTATGGCTAGCGGGGCAACTTGTAGCAGCGAGTTCGGGAGTTTGGCGAACTCCAGGAGATGATCGAACTGGGCTGACATGACTCCCGGGCCCCCGACTGGCCGACGAAGACAACTTTCGTCCAGTACCGCATGGATGACTGGGGGTTGCTCTCGACGCAACCGTGCCTGACGACGAGCGAGGACAGCCACCCGGTCGTCGGCTCCCTCTTGTGTGATGCTCCCCCGGCGCACGGCCCCGGCCGCGATTGCACGCGCGTAGTCGAGCGTCTGGAGTACTCCCGGAATGATCCCCAGAGTGAACAGCCTTAGCTCTTCTGCCTTGGATTCTTGGGCCACGTACTTCTCGAACCCTTCGAGAAGCACAGAAGACCGTGCATCGATGGCCCTGTTCGCAAAGACGCGATCCCACCCAAACGCACTGTCAAGCTTGCGGCCAATCTGGGGAGTTGGACGGCGTCGACCATTTTCGAGGGCCGAGATGTGTGTGGGGGAGCAGCCGGCGGCATATGCCAAGTCCTCCTGCCGCCACCCCTTGGCCTCACGTGAGCTGCGAAGAAAGTCACCGAACTCGGCTTCGGGAGAGGCGGCAGCGTCCAGTTCGTTCTTGTTCAAGGGTACTCTCCAGTCAGTTCTGACAGGTTGAGAACTACTCAAGGCTAGAGGACAGTTGGCGCCCCCGGGTAGTCGTAGCACTACGGATCGGAGCCCCCCATGTCCGAAGAGCAGAGTCCCCCGTTCACCCCCCAGCTCCACGAAGTGCTCCACGACCTGGGGCACATGGAAGACGGTCAGCCCCGCGAAGGCGTGTACGTGGGACCGGGCCTGTGCGGCAACACGGTCGAACTGCGGCCGCTGGGTGACAGCGACCGCCTGTGGGAGACCCCGCGAGACAGGATCCAGCCGCTCGACCCCCGGGAGATCGCGCCCGGGACCGGTGGTAACCCGCACCGCCGACCGTTGGGCGGGTGGTCGGCGTGAGCCCCGCCGGAGTGCTGGCGCTGGCCGGCCTGGAACTGGGCACGGTGGTGGCTGGTGGGTTCGCGGTCGTTGAGAGTTCGACGCGGAACCGGTGGCGGGCCGATGTCCGCCCGGAGTGCTGCGGGTTGGTCGAGTGGACCGGTGACCGGCCGTACGGCCAGCGGGCCGCGGACGACTCGTGGTGGTCCTGCGGCGGCTGCGGCGACTTCGGGTTCATGGAGGACGGCCAACAGATCCGCATCGGCCGGTTCAGCGTGTTCGTGCAGGCCTCCAAGATCGGAAGGCTGCGGTGATGATCGGCATCCAGACCGCCCTTCATCGACCGGGCGAGGCAGTGGCGGGTGAGATGCCCGCCCGCCACCAGTACCGGTGGGGCCGGTGCCTTCTGTGCAACGACGGGCAGCCGGCTCCGGTTGCCCCCGGGCTCTACTACGCCTGGGGTGATGGGATGGCCAGCATCCCGGCCTGCCAGAGCCACCACGAGTCCCTGGTGCGGTTCTCCCGCCAGCAGGCCATGAGGGCCAGCCTGTACCAGGGTCAGGGGGACTGGTCGTGACCGGGTCGGAACGGGCCTCGGACGACCTGGACGCCGAGTTCGCCATGATGTTGGCCGCCAGCGGAGGACCCGACGGGTTCGTACGCAGTGGCCGCCCGGAACCGCGGGACAACTCGAACTGCCGCAGGCGGCGGCGGCTCCCGCCCAGGTGCGACGACTCCTGGGAGGGGGACACGGAGACCGGCCTCCAGCGGTCGGACTGAAAGGCTCCCGCCGCCGCAGGGGAACGGCGTCTTGCTGCGGCGGCGGGGTTCAACGCCTACCCGTGACTCGGGTGCCACGGGTAGGTGCACGGCGGGTGGAAGGGCCCGCCACTTCGCTCCGAGGCCGAGGCGGAGGCCTTGTTGAGCGGCCTGCCGTCTCCTGCCAGCACCTCCCTCTGGCAGGAGGCGGCTCGGACTTCAACTTCGCTGACGGAAAGGCACGTTGATGAGCATCAGGACGACCCCGCCCGGGAGACGCTCGGGCCAGCAGATCTTCGTCCTCCGCAAGGACCCGGACGGCTCGGAGGACTTCCAGGTTCTCCTGGTCGACCCCGAGTACAGGGACGGTCTGACGCTGCCCGGCGGGCACGCCGAGGCGAACGAGCTGCCGCACTTCGCCGCGCGCCGGCACCTGGAGACGGAAACCGGTCTCGTCCTGGAGCTGCGGGTGGTTCTCACGGTGGACTACGTCAACGCGGCGGCGGTCCCCGAGGGGCTCAACCTCGTTTGGGCCGGTGGTGTGATCCGGCCGGGCCAGATGGGGGCGGTGCTCGCCCACGAACTGCCGAGGGGGATCCGAAGCCTGCGCTGGGCGGCCCGTTCCAGGCTCCACGCGTTGATGGAGCCCGACCAGAAGCGCCGCGTCGAGGACGCATGGGACGCGTGGGAGAGCGGAGCCGGGCGACCGATGCTCCTGCGGGGTGTGCCGATCCCGGTCAGTTGATCAAGACCACCGGCCCCGGAGTCCTGACCTCCTGGGCCGGAACCCCCGCCCCGGTTCGGCCGCGCGATCCGCGGACCACCGGGGCGGGCAACTCGAATCACGAGACATCGAAGTAGGGGCATGAACGAGCAGTGTTGGTGCGGTTGCGGGTCCCCCAAGGGGCAGTGTTCCAGGTGGATCCACCCGACGTGATGACCATTCAACTCGACTGATTTCATTCAGAGTTAGGAGAAGTCAGTGAAGATCAACTCCGCCGTGTTGGTGGTGGCGGGCGCTGTCGCCGGTCACGCGGTACTCGGGTACCTCCAACACCGTCAGCGTGTCACGCTCGACCTCGGGCTCGGACATCAGCGGTTGATCGCTGACGGGCTGGAAGCCCTGAGGGAGGACGCCCGCAACCTGGCCGGCCGGGAACTCAGCAAGGTCCGCGAGAAGTACGACGACTACCGCACAAACCGGGTGCTGGCCTTCATCAGCTTGAAGTTCCGGCTCGGGGCCATGGGTCGGAGCGAGTTGGCGGTGAACGTGCGCGAGATGGCCGAGGACTCCGTCCAGCGGGCTTACTGGCAGCGGAACGAACGCTTCCGGAGGCAGGAAGCACTTGCCTCGGGAGACCGTCGCCTGAGGGCCTTCGTGGCCGAAGTCGGACGGACGTTCGCGGCGGAGAGGGCCCGGCGACTGGAGGACCTTGAGACCTGCCTGGCTGCGAACGTGAGCTCCCAGTTCTCGGCGGGCCTTCCCCGGCTCCGGAAGACGTTGCAGGACCCCGATGACTCTTGGCCCGGCTCGCGCGAGCAGATCGTCAATGTGCGGCTGACGTCGGCCGACGACTGCTACCAGCTCGACATCGAGGGCCTGGGCGTTCATCCCCTGGTGACCAAGGAAGACGTTGCGGAAGACCGGGAAGAAGCGGTGGAAACCGCTGTTCGCGAGGCCCTCAAGATCCCCCACGCGCCCCTTAAGATCAACATCCTTTCCCTGACCGAGGGTCCCTGACCTGTTGGGGAAACTGCGCTGATCTCCGCGTGAATTGAGGCATTGAGGGTAGTTGAGTTCCTTCATGTCCGCGAAGTTGAGACTCCCGTCCTGGTCGCGTCGCTACCCTGCCTTTCGGCCAGGGCGGGCGGGGTGTGGTGCCGGTGCAGGTACTGGCACGATCCCCTAAAAGGCTCCCAGTAAAGGCAGTTAGGGTGACCTGGGGCCGCATCATCGCTGCATTTCTCATCAGCACCACCTACACATGGAGGTAGAGCCTGATGTTCGTTCACTCCGACCGGACGCCGATGGGGGAGCCGCTCCCCAACGGCATCGCCACGGCCGTCCCGTGGGGCACCCGCCGCATGGCGCCGTACCCGGCGCAGGCCCCGTCCTACGCCCGCGTCGAGCTGGACCCGGTCACCCAGACGGGCCGCTACTTCGACGCCACGGGTGTGGTGATGGAGATGCCGGGCCACGGAACCAGCACCGGCACCCAGCCGAGCACCAACACCGGAAACCCCAGTGACGGTTCCGGCCCCGGCGGTTCCGGCGGCGGCGACCAGGACACGGGGAGCGACGGCGACCAGTGACCAACCCGGGTCCGGTTCTGGTCGTCACCAACCTGGATGACCCCACGACCGACCTGGTGATTGACGAGCTGCACGACCGGGGCACCGCCCCGGTCGTGCGGTTCGACTCCGGGGACTTCCCCACCACCTTGTCGTTCGCGGCCACGATCACGCCTCACGGCATCACGGGCACGCTCACCACCCCCACGCGTACCGCTGACCTGTCCAACGTCCGCTCCCTGTACTACCGCAGGCCGTCCGGCTTCACCTTCCCGCACCTGAGCGAGCAGGACACCAGGTTCGCCACCACCCAGGCCCGCTACGGGCTCGGCGGCGTCCTGGCCTCACTGCCCGGCTGCCTGTACGTCAACCACCCCCACCGCATCGGCGACGCAGAGTTTAAGCCCTCGGGGCTCGCGGTCGCCGCGGACTGTGGCTTCCGGCTCCCTCCCACCCTGATCACGACCGAGCCGGACGCCGCGCGCGCCTTCGTCCGCCAGCATGGCCCCGTGATCTACAAACCGCTGTCCACCCCGCTCTACCGTGTCGATGGCGTGTCCTGCACGGTGCGGGTTGCCGATGTCCTGCCGGAGGACATCGATGACTCGGTGGCCGGCACGGCCCACCTGTTCCAGCAGCGCGTCGAGAAGGTCGCGGATGTGCGGGTGACCGTCATTGGCGATCGCGTGTTCTATGTGCGGATCGACTCGGATCTGTTGGACTGGCGCACCGACTACGACAGGTTGGCCTACTCGGTGGTGAAGCCCCCGGAGGGGCTGGAGACCCAGCTGTACGCCTACCTCAGCCGGTTCGGGCTGGTCTTCGGTGCGTTCGACTTCGCGATCGACCACGATGGGCAATGGTGGTTCCTGGAATGCAACCCGTCCGGACAATGGGCGTGGCTGGAGCACGAGACCGGCCTGCCCATGATCGCCGCCATGGCGGATCTGCTGGAGAGGAAGAGCGAATGAGCGCCGACGCTGAACTCCGCCGCCGCCTCGCCGAGGAACTGGCCGCGGCCGGCTACCTGCGTACGGAGCCGTGGCGGTACGCGGTCGAAGCGGTGCCCCGACAGAAGTTCCTGACCGGCGGGTTCTTCGAGCAGGTACCGGGCTCGGTACCCACGGCTTGGCGACCGGTGTTGCCGGACGCGGACGACTGGCTCAGCCGCTGCTATGCGGACGAGTCATTGGTCACGCAGATCGCCGGGACCGTCGTGCCGGGCGACATCCGCGGTGAAATCATGAGGGCCCCGACATCGTCCAGCACGATGCCGAACCTCGTGGTGCGCATGCACGAGGAACTACGAGTCGAGGACGGTCACCGGGTCCTCGAAGTCGGGACCGGCACCGGGTACTCGACGGCGCTTCTGTGCCGCCGCCTCGGTGATGACCTGGTGACCTCTGTCGAGGTCGACCCGGATGTGAGCCTCCGCGCCAAGAACGCGCTTGCGGCATGCGGAGCCCATCCGAATCTTGTGGTCGGTGACGGGCTGCTCGGGCACAGGGACGGCGGTCTCTACGACCGGATCACGGTCACGTGTGGCGTGCTCACGGTGCCGTACGAGTGGATCGAGCAGACCAAGCCGGGCGGGATGATCCTCGCCACGGTGTGCGGCTGGCTGTACTCCTCCGAGCTGGCCCGGCTCACCGTGCAGGAAGACGGGACGGCACGAGGGAGCTTCCTCGAAGGGCAGATCTCGTTCATGCTCGCCCGCCCGCACACGCCCCCGCCGATCGGGCTGCTGCCTGATCTCGGGGGCGGAGAAGAGCGGTTGGCCGCCTACGGCCCTGACATCCTCGACGACTGGACGGCGCGCTTCGTCGCCCAGATCGCGGCCCCCAAGGTGCAGAGGCTTCGTCTCAGTCTGGACGACCAGGACCACCACGTCCTCCTTGATGCCGAAACGGGGGCCTGGGCGGTGCTCACCCAGAGTGCAGGAAAGTGGGAAGTCCGCCAGAGCGGGCCGGCCCGGATCTGGGACGACATCGAAGACCACATCACGTGGTGGCACACCGACGGCTCCCCGGCTCTGGAACGATTCGAGATCACCGTCGGGCCGGACGGGCAAAGGATCACCTGGCCCAAGTAACCTCAGCGGGGCAAGGAGGGCCGTGTGGATAGCGAGGAACCGTTGGAGCGGTGGGCGGAACGCCGAGACCGCCGCCTACGCCCGGTAGGCCAGCTCAAGGCCGTCATCATCGGCCATGAGGACCGGTCCTCCCACCTCCATCCGGACCTTCCCCGCGTCCTCCTGCGGTGGGACGGCTACCAGTGGCTCCCCGAGAGTTACGCCGAGAACTTCGCGGCCGCTCAGAGACTCCTGCACGGCATCTCGGGTGACGGGGTGATCCAAGGAACCTCGCCACCGCCGCGAAAGAAGTCGGCCGGCAGGCATCGAAGGCCCGCCTGAAATGCGAAAAGGCCCCTCCCCGCAAGGGGAGGGGCTTCTTTGCATTCCTGATCAGACGGCCTGCTCGGCCTCCTGCTTGGTCAGCTCGGCCTGGAGGCTGGCCGCGCGATCGTACGGCGAGGTCTCGTGCAGGGCCAGGTTGGTCTTCGCGTCCTCGTGCCGCTGGGCGATCTCACCCACGCCGAGCAGTGCGGCCGCGGCCGCCACCAGGGCCTCCCAGGGGATGGCCGGGTACCAGGCGGTGAGGAGCGGGATCAGGGCTGCGACGGCGGCCACAACGCGGACAGCGTGAGTGCTGATGAGAGAAGTCATCTATTTCCCTTGGTAGTTGATTCATTCAGTGCGGCGTGATGTGCCGCTGGATTGGTGTTGATCATGCGTGGTTCACGTTCCCGCCGGCTGCGTGGGCTGAGGTGCGATGGCTGTCACCGGGTGTTCGCGGACACAGCCGATGGCGCGAAGTACAGTCAAATGACTGATGTCACGGGGTGTGGCCATGCAACACGGTGGTATCGCCGTGCGCGCCTACCTTGGCTGACCGGCATCCCGCGGGCCGGTGCCCGATGGCCCTTGCTGCGGGCCCTGGAATGTAATGGCCGAGAAGATCGGCCGCTAGGAGCTTCCTTGAATCCCTTGGCAAAGCGATGGACGATGTGGGCCATCGCTCTAATTACTTCATTCTCTACACTCGTTCTCGTGAATTCGCCGGCATACGCCAGTCAGCCGGGCGAGAGCGGCTCATGGCAGTTTGAGACTGCTGGGGGATCGCGCATTCAATCGGCCGATTCAATATCAGAGTCCCGCTCTCAGGCCAACGTTTTGGTTCAGGTTTGGCGGACTTTCAACAACGCCATCATGATTTCGGTCAATCATGGCCCGGCAACGGAAATGCCAGGAGCCACCACGTACGCCGAGCCCCAGGTCGTATTCAGTAGCCAGAATGGCCCGACATCCCTATTCTGGGTATTCCACACGGGCACTAACGGGTATGTCTTCTATACGCCGGTGTCAGCTACTCCAAACAGTCAGACCTACACCCCTCAGGGCCTGTGGAACCAGGTTCCCAACGGGGTGGCAACTCCCAATGAGCTCCGCGTCTCTGTAATTCCGCTCCCTCGCCAGAACCTATTCCTTTCGTTCCGTGGCGCCAGTAGTAATGAAATCTGGACAATCTTTTTCGATGGGTCGCGATGGGCCAATCCGACGATAGTCCCGGGCGCGAGAAGCCCTCGCACTGGAATGGTCGCAATCGGGGGAGAGATTGGCCTCGGTGGCGACTCGTTCCGAAATGTCATAATCCTCGCCTGGACCGGCACGGATCGTCGGGCAAACGTTATTCGACAGACCTACGGCCAGAGCACGTGGCGTAATCATGAAATTCTTGGTGATATGCTCGGAGACGATACGATCGTCGCGATGTCGGGCACCGGTCGTGGTCAGATCGGACTGTCGCACAACAATCGGGTTAGCCTGGCCACGATCAATGAGGACTCCGGTTGGGATGGGACCTGGAGCCAGGAGTCGACTGCACACGTCGCCTACCATTTCAACCTGTTCGCCTATGCCGCTGCCGTCTATTTGGTGACGGCATACGGCAACGGCTACGTGGACTGGAAGCAGTCCCGACAGTTCTGAGAGAGCTGCCTTGGCCGCAGGGCCGCACACCCGACCAGGTGCGCGGCCCTGGGCCGTGCAAGGAGGGCAGGAGGCGGGTAGCAGCTGCCTGATGATGTTCGTCTTGCTGGCTCTCGGGAGCGTCGCGGGGACACTGGGTCCCATGCCACGTTCTAGCGGGTGAGGCGAGACCAGGTCTGGGGGCCCGGGTAGCCGTCCGCGGAGTTGCCCTTCCAGCCCTGGTTGCGCTGGAAGGCCTGGACGGCGCGGCGGTCCGCCTCCGTCCACCGGGGGCCGGGGCCAACCTGGTAGTACTGGCCGTAGCCACGGCGGACCAGCTGCTTGCCCAGCAGGGTGACGTTCGGGTTGGTGGCGCCCGGCCGGAAGGCCTGTCGGCCCGGGAAGCGGGAGGAGCTGGCGGTCGACGGCCCCACAGGAGTCGCGGTGGACGAGCCGATGTTCCGGCCCTTGCCGTTGATCAGGTAGTCCCAGGTCTGCGGGCCGGAAATGCCGTCCGCAGCGGCACCGCCCCAGCCCTGAGCGAGCTGGAACGCCCGAACGGCCTGGCGGTCGGCCTCGCCCCAGCGAGGGCCTGGACCCTCGGAGTAAAAGCGGCTGCCGCCGCGCTGGACCAGGAGCTGCCCGAGCTTGGTGACGTACCCGTTGTTGGCGCCCGGCCCGAACTGGCCGGCGCCGGGGAAGGAACTGCCGGTCGGGGGAGTGGTCGGGGTCGGATCGGGTTCGGGCTGCTGGACCTCGCCGGGGTGGGCCGGCACGGTGATGGTGTCGCCCGGGTGAATCTGGTCCGGGTGTTCCTGCACACTGGGGTTGAGGGACAGCAGGGTGGCCAGGCTGATCCCGGCGGCCGCGGCGATCGCGGCCAGCGTCTGGCCCGCCCGCACGGTGACGGTGCGAGTCGAGGAGCCGGAGGTCGAACCGGAGTTTCCGGCCGGGCCGGAGGCAGTCGCCTGGTAGGTGAAGCCGGGGCGCCCCTTGAGATCGGGGTCCGCGGTGACGATGCCTTCGGCGAACTGGGGCAGACCGTACCCGTAGACGTAGGAGTTCCGGCGGCGCCGCTCCCGCCGCATGACCTTGTTGCCGTTGGCGTCGTTCTCCGTGCTGGTATTGCCCTCGTACGTGTAGATGGTGCTTGCGTCATAGGCGTAGACGATCCCGGTGTGGGTACCGCCGCCGGGCCCGTAGAAGACCTGGGCACCGATCGCCGGGTAGGCGCTCCACCGGCCACGGGACTGGAACCACTCGACGCCGTTGGAGCAGGACGCCGTACGCAGATAGAGGCTCGCCACTCCGGCCTTCATGGCAACCCAGGACACCCAAGTCGCACACCAGGGCTGGTAGTTGGACCACTCAAGGCCAGGGACCTGGCCGGAATACTTCTGGTGGCCTGACGGACGCTCGCCCGGTGCGCGTTCGGCCTGATAGCCGACCTCGCCGGATGCGATGCGGAGAACCTCGGAAACCTGACTCAGGGAACCCTCCTAGGGCATGAGAAAGGGGCCGACCTCTTGGTCAGCCCCTCGGGATGAGTGAATTGATCAGACGCCGGAACGGATCCGGGAGGGGTCGAGCGTTGTGATCAGCTCGACCAGTCGGCGGTTTTCCGCCTCGATGCGGGTCAGGCGCTCCTTGATTTCATTCATGTCCTCCTGGAGGCGGTCCGCTCGGGTCTTCTGGGCCTCGGCCTCACCTCGCCAGACTTCGGCGGTATTGATCTGCCAGGCGGCCCGGACCATCACGAATGCGGCTGTGACGGAGGCTGCCGTACCGGCATAACCGAAAATGTCAGTAGGGGTCATTCTCCTCCTAACCGGATATCTTCTCTACGGTCAGATTCCAGGCGGAACGCTCGTTCGCGTTCCCGCCATCACTTTGAAATGGCTGCCACCATGAGACGACGTAGGCCGCGAAGGTGCCACCAGCGGGCAGCTGCATGGCGCCCGTGAAGCTGTTGCTAGCGGCGTCGCCGCCGGTCGGCGGGTACAGGAAGCCGCTGACGTTGAAGTCGCGGGTGCCGATCCAGGCCCTGCACTTGGCGGTGGAACTACCGGCTGACCACCCGCCCCAGCTCATCGTGAACTTGTATACGCCAGCCTCGGGCACCTGAAATGAACCGTTGTCGGCGGTGGCCCAAGTTCCGACGCGCGCGAGTGGCTGGGAGGTATTCCAGTAGACCATGGTGGAGCTGTTCGCCCCGAGGGTGATGGAGTTCTGGAGAGCCAGGGAAAGGACAGGGTTGCCCTTGAGCTTGTTGATCGAAGCCTCGTGGTCATTCACCACGGTATAGAGGGCGTTGTGTACGTCGTAGATCTGGCCGTTGAGATCGGCGGGGCCGATTACCTGGCGGGAAGTCCAGGACTTGAGAGAAGGGAGTGAGATCAGGTTACAGCTCCAGAATCGTGGTGTCTCCGAGAACGGAGCCGACAGGGTCACCGAGAATCCAGGTGGCCTTGCCGTCGGACCGCCCGGGGATGGAGATCAGGACGACGGCCGCGGACGGGACCGTGGTGTCCAGCTGGATGGCTCCGGGCGAACCGCCGGCTCCCGGGGTGTCCCCGGTCATCAGGCTGATCTGGCTCGTGCCGAACTGGCCGAGCTGCTGGGCCCGGGGCGTGACGCCGGACGGCCAGGCCAGGCCCGTAAGGGAGTTGGAGACCGTCACGGCCGCGTAGAGGTTGCGGTACGAGGTCGAGGCCATCAGGGGAAGCGAGTTGGTGTTGGCGTGCTCCCGGATTCCGACGACCGGGGTCAGACCGATGCTAGAAATATCGCCAAGTCGATAGGTGAGGTTCATGACGGCAGCGTGAGCACCGCCGATGTCCCAGACGACGGACGACCCCCGGGAGGGCTCCCACGGCCACACCGCCACGGCCATCAACAAGCCGCTGCTCAACCGGTACTGGGTAGGGATAGCCCCGGCAGGGGCGAGTAAGCGCGGTGCTGGCGCGGAGCCGTCCGCGACGCAGAGCGAGACGATCCAGTCGTTCGTACGGGCCGCCGGAAGGGCCAGCTCCGCGAGGCCCTGGTCCTGAACGAGCTGCTGTGTGCTGGCGACGTAGGCCGGAAACTCCCGGGGCACCGGGGCGCCGGCCATCCAGGCGGCACCGTCCCAGTACAGGGGAGGCCGCGGTGACCACGTTGCACCGTTCCAGGCCTGTGGTGTTCGGTCGACCCAGGCGCTGCCGGACCAGACTTTGAGCTGGTTAGCCATACTGCACCCACACGTCGCCCGGCCTCGGGCTGGCCGGGGCGTTCGGGCCGGAGAACACCCGGGCGGAGCCGACGTTCGTCGCCGTGACCGAACCTGCGGAGATTACGGAGCCGTCACCCTGAACTCGAAGGACGGAAGACGCCGTTGAGGAGGTCGACCGGGAGTTGGTGACGTTGATGACGACCTGGCCGGCACCGTATGCGGGGGCGCCAATGCAGAGCGCTGGCCGGGGGCCGTTGGTGTCGATCAGCAGGGTGCCCGAGTTCAAGACCCGGGTGTACTCCGTGCCGTCCGCCGTCTTCAACTTCCAGGCGGAACCGGTGTTGTCGGGGATGGTCGGCACCACCCACCGGGCCCAGTCGGCACCGGCCGGGACCGAGAGGTCGGCGCCTGTCCGGGGCAGGTAGTTGAGGAGCCGCTCGTCCGCGTAAGCCCGGTCCTGGTGAGGGTCTGCGGCTCCCTGGTGCTGGACCAGGCGCTCGCCGACGTTGGTCGCCAGGAGGCCGACCCGTCCGGCGCCGAAGTCGACCCATAGCCGTTCGGAGCCGGTCGGGGGACCGTAGAACGGGGGCACCATGCCCCGGTTGTCGGCAACGAGTTGAAGAATCGGGGCACCGGAGGAGTCGGTGAGGTCCGTAGTCTGCCGGGCCCCGTCCGACGGCCCGTCCCAGACGGTACCGACCGCTCCGGGGATACGGGCACCGGATACGGACTCCGCCACGTCGGAGGCGGTTCCCCCAAAAAGATTTCGTGCCAAGGGATTTCCCTCCTTACTCGGCGAAAACGTCGCTCTCGTAGGTGCCGGACAGGTAGAGAGTGGAACGGGCAGGGATTCCGGGCAGTACTGAGAGCTGGTCCCCGGCGGGGGTGAAGAGGTTCACTGCGCTCGTGCTGTTGCCCTCCCAGGCGATGCCGCGGACCTGGCTCAGCCACGGGCGCCCGCCGTTGCCGCCGGGGTTGTCGATGTAGCCCTCGAAGACCTGCGCGGTCCGGCCGTTGGCCGGCTGAGGCAGGGAGGCCTGCATGTACCACCCCGTGGTGGTGATGTCGGACCCGGAGTTCTTGATCTTCATGTTGAAATGGACCGTGTTCGGTGCGATCCACCTCCAGCGGCATACCCGGTCGACCTCGGCCGGCTGAGTGGTTGTGCCCCAGAGGCCAGGCGTCGAGGTGCGGACCCTGCCGAGGTGGCGGGTGATCACATAGCCGTCCCGGCCGCTGTAGGCCTCGTACTGGGTGTCCCCGCCGTCCACGTCCAGGTCATAGAGCATGGAGCCCCGGGGCAGGAAGTCGGCAGTGCTGCGGGTGTTCCACGGGGTGGCCACGATCCGCGGCATGTCGAACTGGCCTCGGGAGTAGACCACGAGGGCACCGTTGGTGGCCGGTACGTCAACTTCCAGGAGGACCATCTCCCAGCGCTGGCCCGGTGCCCGCTGGGGCTGAGGAGCGATGGGGGAAATGGAGGGCTGGCCCTTGACGACGGCCAGATTGACCGAGCCCTTGGTGACATCAGCCCGGACCACGATCGTGTCCTTACGGGGCTTATCCGTGGGGTTGGGGTCGATATCCAGAGAAGCGGTCGCGGTGAGCTGGTAGTAGAAACCGCCGACCCACGCATTCCCGGGGTCGATGGTGACGGTTCGACCGTTGATGACCTTCCAGGCGAAAGGGAGGGCAGCGGCGTCGTAGGTGCTGCTGGTGAGCTGGTAATCGATCCTGTCTCCGCCCCACAGGTGGGCCATCTGCTGCCACTGGACCTGGGAGACCATCTCAGATCCGCCGGAGGCATTCGCCTGGGCGAAGGGATAGCTTATTTCCGCCAACTGATCACATCCTCGCTTCGATTTTCCGGAGCTTCTCGCGGAGCTCGTTCACGGTCTTGTACAGATTCAACGGGTCGCCGGTGCCCTGCTCGCCGATCTTCGGGCGAATAGTGAGCTGCTTTCCACCGTCTTCCACGGTGATGTTCACCTCGCGGACGATATCCACGTAGTCAACCCCGTCGACCGAGATCGTCACCAGGTCCCCGACGAAATAATCCCGCCCGAACTGGACCTGTTCCGTATCGATCGGGTAGACCTGGAAGTTGCCGTTCTTCTCGCCCAGCTTGAGAGCGGCCGAGGCCGCGTCAAGAACAGCCTTCTTGGCGTTTGCGAACTCCTCGTCGGTGGTTTCCGGCCGGGCCTTCATAGGCAGGCCGGTAGCCGGGTCGGTCTTGAGCGGGAGGTCTCGACGGTCTACCAACTGCTCGATCTGGAGGCCCCACTCCGCCTCTGCCTCGGTGTCGATCTGCTGGTACAGGTATCGTTCCTCGCCCTCGCCCTGGCAGGCCACGATGGCCCGAGTCACCCGGGGAGCGGTGAGCGTCCACACGACCTCGCGGAGATTTCCCAGTTCGGGACTCAGCCTGACATCTCGGGACCGGTCTCGGGGCTTGAAGATTTCCAGGACGATTCGCTTGGCATCCGGGTCGTAGACCATCCGGTAGCCGACGGAATTGGAGTCGGTCCATTTCTCCAGGACCGTACCGAGCACATCGAATCGGAGGGAGTCATTGACCTGGTCTCCGAAGTCTGCCGTAGCCGGAAGAACTAGGCCTGAGACCCGGCGGTCTGGGATAGCCGAGGCACCGATGGCGTGCTCCAATTCCCACAGCAGCGCGCGGCCGGCTGGCCCGTACGCGGGACGGTTCGACTTCGCCTTGTACTGCTGGGAGACAGGGGCCAAGGGGTTCGGAAAAGCCAGACGAGAGTAAGCGATCTTGTTGTCACACTTCCCGCCGACGAAGATCGATCCCTCGCCCGTGT
Source organism: Kitasatospora sp. NPDC001309 (assembly GCF_042896295.1). Taxonomy (NCBI): domain Bacteria; kingdom Bacillati; phylum Actinomycetota; class Actinomycetes; order Kitasatosporales; family Streptomycetaceae; genus Kitasatospora; species Kitasatospora sp. NPDC001309. Next base: position 53,883 of record NZ_JBIAXC010000009.1, read on the forward strand.
GCTGAACGGTGGTCCAGTACTTTTGGAAGAACTCGATCTGCCCGGTAAGAAGCGGGCGGGCAACCCCGTCCTGATAGATGGCGATACCGCCGCCCTTTTGCAGGAGGTTCGCCTGATCGGTTCCAGCCTTCACCAGGATTTGCCAAGAGCCTTGCTGGCAGAACCGGACGATGAAATCCAGCTTGATCCAGGTGTCGATCACGCCTATTCGGTTGAGGTTCCGGTCCCGGACCTCGATGCGGTATCCCATCAGTAGCTTTCGTATCGGGGGCGGAAGGTGAGGCGGAGGCTGGCAGCTGGGCCGCCCGCCGCCAGGTTTACGGAGGCCTTCGAGTTCCCGGCCGGGACCGGCCAGAGGGCGGGGGAGCCGTCCAGCCGGGGCCAGAGGTTGACGCCCTGGTCGTCCCGGATCGACTTCACTCCGGGACGGGTGTCGATGGTGAGCACCCGGCCTGCTGGTACAGCGTCAGGTGTCCCGGTGGCGCCAGCGGAGATCCCGAACGACCCGCCGTCCGGGCCGGTGAGCTGGAAGCCGCGGACGGGTCCCTTGAGTTGCCACACGGGCCAGGCCTCGACGTCACCGGGGTTCACGATGGGGACGCTGCTGTTGCTCAGGACGCCCTGCGAGAGGGAGAGGGGGAACAGCCCCTTGCCGGTCGTGAGGAGCGGCTTCCCGCCGCTGAAACTCCACTCGGCCACCTGGAGATCGGGGCCGTACCACCAGGGGTCGTAGGCCGTGAACTGGAGCCCGTACCGAGTCCAGCGGAACCCCGCGCTGTCCACGCCCTCATCGCCCTGCAAGCCGTCCTTGTAGAAGACTGTGAGGGTCCGGGTCTGGGAGTCGCCTTCGGTGATCCGGATCAGGCAGGGCCCGTTCTTCGGGTTGACGGCCCGGATCAAGCGGCGCTTGAGCTCCCGGAGCGAACGACGGTCAACTCCGTGGAGGTACACAGGAATCATGACCTGCCGGGCGGCGACCCGGGACCCGCGGTAGATCGATCCGTCCAAGTTGGGGGAGTCGTCTGCGTACAGCTCGACGGGTGGCATGTCGAGGCCGGTCGCCCCGGCCTGGATCAGGGTGGCCGGCCATTCCCGGCTGGCAAAGGAGGTCAGGGGGATCTCCTCCCCCTGACCTCCGGCACCTGTGAGCGTGACGTGGGTGTGGCCCCATTCCACCGGCTGTGGGGGCAGCGGCAGGGGTGCCGGCTGCTGGTCCCGGATTGTTGGGGTAGTCGCCGGAATCGGCAATAGGGGCCTCCCTTGGGTATTACGCTGCCAACATCACCTCCGCGTATTGCATGGCCCGGAGAACGGCCTGAGTCGTGTCTTCGGCCTTGGCCTCGTGGATGTGAATCTCGTAATGCTTGCCCTGGAGCATTCGCCGGGTGTCTCCGGCGTTGTGGACTCGCTCGCCTCCTCGGAAATTGACCAACTCCGGACCCTGCTCGCCGACGAGTTTCAGGCCAGGGCTCGCCGAAAGCGTTCCGGACCAGTAGCCCTTGTTCCCGGCGAGAGCCTGCGGCCACCCGGCGCCGTAGCGGTGGGTGGCGTAGTTGAGGCCCGCATAGATGCTTGCAAGGCCGTTCTGCATTCCGAGGTACTGGTACGGACCCGCATATGCGGCGAACGTCCCGGGTACGGTCTGCATGAGGCCTTGCGAGGCACCAATATTCGGATTCAGGGCATTCGAATCCCATAGATTGACGGCGGTCGGGTCACCGCCGGATTCCACCTTGATCCGGGACAAGACCAGATCCGTGTAATCCTGGGATAGGCCTAGTTCGCCAAGGACTCGCTGAACCACCGGCCGCCAACGGGTAACCTGGTCCCCGGTCGGGTCGAGCTTTCCGCCCAGCATGTCCCGGAAATCCAGGTCGCTGATCGGGATGGTCGCCTCGACCTTGGAGCCGGAGCTGAAATCAAAAAGGCCGTCCAGATTCGGAAGGGCCTCCTCGGCTGTGCTGAGGACGTCCTCCAGGACCGACGAGGCATAATCGCCAGGCGCCTCGTAGATATCCTTGATGGCCTGAACCATGTCGGTGATCTGGTCGATTTCTGCCGAGGCCATGTCCCAGATCCCTGAGATTCCCTCCTTCACTGTCCCGACGGGGTCGGTGACCAGGTCTTTTGCTGTTCCTGCGATGGACTTGACGGACTCCCAGAGGCCGCCGCCAAGGTTGGATATCACCGCTTTCAGGGTGTCGGTCGAGAAGGTGTCGCTGAGGAAGCTCTTCCCGCGTTGGAGAATATTCCCTTCGCCCTTCCATACGTCGTTCCAGAAATACTCACCAAGAACTGGCGAGATGGAACCGCCGAGAATTCCGGCGATCTGGCCGATACCGGTGGGCACGCGTCGGAGCAGGCTCCAGGAATCCGTGGTCACGAAGTTGAACATATTTCGGAACCGGTCTGCTACCCCGCTGCCGATCCACTTCGAGACATTGGATCCGACCCGCAGCATTCCGCCCTGAGTCTCACCGCCGACATCGTCCGACGCCTTGGCATGGGTCATGACCTGAGCGGCAGTGGAGGCAAAGGGAAACGCATTGCTGAGCTGAATCGCCTCGCGGATCTGGTCGAAACCCAACCGGCCCGCGATACCGCCGCCAGCGTAGCGGGAGAGCTGGCCCTTTCGGGCAGCCGCATTCCACTGGTGGATCAGTGCCGGCCCGAGGGCCGCGGTGACCTCCGGCCGAAGGATCGCCTCGCCCGGAGAGAGCATCGCCGGAATGGAGTCCACCCCGGGCGCATAACCTGGGAGAACACCGCCGGTCGCATATTTCTTCTTCGGGGTCTCGGGCTTACTCGGACTGTTCCCCGAAGGCTTCCCACCCGGCGCCTTCTTCGCGATGTTGTCGATCGAGTTGTCGAGGCTGTTGGCGTGGCCGTGAGCCGCCATGAGGGCGGCACTCAGCTTCTCGATCTTCTCCGTGATGTCCTTGAGCGAGCGGTTGTTCAAAAGGCCGATTCGGCCCGCGAGGGAGCCCTCTCCGGTGCCCTGGCCGATCTTGAGGTAGGCGCTCTCAGCGGCCCCGTGGACCTGTTCGAACTCGATCTTCAAGCCGGACAGCGACCGCTGATTCAGGAGCCCGATCCGACCGGCCACCGACAGGGCGCCGGTGCCTTGGCCCACCTTCTCGTGGACCAGGTCGACGGAACCGTGCAGCTGGGTGAACTCGGCCCGGAGGCTGGACAGGGACCTCTGGTCGAGGAGGCCGATCCGACCGGCCACCGACAGGGCGCCGGTGCCCTGGCCGATCCGCTCGTAGACCGAGTTGACCCCGGCGTGGAGCTGGGTGAACTCCGCCCGGAGAGCGCCGAGGCTCTTCGCATCGAGCTGGGTCACTTCGCGGGCAGCGGACTGGAGCTCGGCGGTCAGGAGGACGGCCTTCTGCCGGGAATCGCCCAACTCTCGCTGGAGGCCTCCGAGGGTGGCCCGGTTCAGGGCCTCGACGCCCTGAGTGCGTGCCTGGCCCAGCTCGGTGTGGGCCGACTGAGCGGCACCCTCGACGCTACGGGGGCTACCGGACAACTCGCTTATGAGAGAGCGTAGTTGGGTGCTGTTGAGCTGTTGGAGGTCCCGTCGCAGCTCCGCTGTCCGGGCGTCCGCCTGGCGGATCTGCTGCTCAAGCTCCCGGATCTCGTTGCGGACTCGACGGTCGTCTCCACCGGTCCCGCCGGTCAGCTCGATGCGGCGCTGGCGGTAGCCGCTCAGGAAGCCGTCGCCCTCGCTCCGACTCTCCAGGCCAGCGCGGGTCTGCCGGGCGATCCGGGTAGCTCCCCGGACTCCGCGGCCTGCGGCCATCACAGGAGCGGCCACGACGCTGCCGACCGTGCCGACCAGCTTCCCGGCCTTGCCGACCAGCTTGAGCAGGATGCCGGCCCCGATCGCCAACGGGCCGAGCACGGCCCCGAGTTCGGCGGCCTTGATCACCAGGTCCCGGAGAGCGGGGTGCGACTCCAGGAACTCGGCCGCCTGCTTGATCCACTTCGTGAACCTGGACAGCGAGTCGATGAACTTCTCGACCATCAGCTTAAGGGTCGGAAAAACATCCTTACCGATAGCCTGGGCATCATTGAGGAGCCCGCCCTCAAAGCGGGTGCCCTTTTCGTCCGTGACCTTATGGCCCATGATCTTCTGGCCGAGTCCGGTGTAGTTGTAACTACCGTCCTCGCCCTCGGAGTAGAAAAGCTGGCCCAGCTTGAACTGGGCCTGTTCCTTCATATTCTCGATACGACTGCCGACCGTGGCGCCACCCATGCGGGCCGCAGCGCCCTCGATTTGGAGCTTAGGGTCCTTCCAGTGAGCGAGAAGCTTTTCAATCAGCTGCTCGCCGGTGATTCCACCCGTATGCTTGGCATCAGCCATGAAAGCGTAGAGCTGAGCCGAGGCTTCGCTCGTGGTGGGGATTTCCCGGTCAACGCCATTCTCTTTGTCCATCTTCTTGAAGTTCGCGATCTCGTCCTTGGTGAGGGCGCGATCCTTGAACCCGAGAAGCTTCGCAATCTGCTGGCCGGGAATGCCCGTTGCTCGTTCCAGCTGCTTGAGGTTCCTGAGCGGCGTACGGCCCATGTCCTGGATGACCTCAAGGGCGTACATGCCGTCGCTGACCATCTTGGAGTCGAGAACACCGCCGTAGGCCGCTGAGTCGCCGATCATTTTGACCATGTCGACGGAACGCTGAGCAACTTCCCGGGAGCCCTCGGCGTGTTCGACGGGATCGGTGGAAGCGAACTTGTGGTTGTGGGCGGAGTTGGCGCGCGCATATCGCGTGCCGTACTTCAACATGTCGTTGACTGAGTAAGGCGTCTCGATTCCGTACTCGCTCATCTGCGTCAGGAGGGAATTGATGTCCTTGAGTTCAATTCCCATTCCGCGGAGACCGGTCTGAGCCGAGATCATGGCGTCAGCGGACTTAACGCCGAACGTGGTGGCGGCGGCAGCCGCGAGGCCCAACGGAGCAACCAGGTTATTCGTGACGATATGGCCGGACTCTGAAAGGCCAGTTCCGAATTTCTCGATGCCCTCGAACGTCCTCTTGTAGCCCCTGCTGAGGCTCGTCATCAACGAGGTGTGCGAGGTCTCGATCTGGGACAGCGTGGTTCGGGTCGCGGCGAGCTGCTGACGGAGGCTGTCACGGACCGCGGCGACCTGGGCCAACTCCCCGCGAATAGCCTCCTGCTGGGCCTGCTGACGGACCCGTGCAGTCTCCCGGATGGCGGCCTGGGACTCGCGCTCCATCCGAAGGCGGGTGGCCTCGATCTGCTGATCGACTCGGGCCTCGTCCTCTAGGGCCCGCTGTCGCTCGGCCCGCTCCGTACGGGCGGTTCGAGCAGCCTCCTCGGCAACTCGGCGAAGGCTCGCAACCCGCTCCCGCTCGGTCGCCTGGGTGGCCCTGGAGCGGGCCGCGGCAGCCTCGGTTTCCTGCTGCACGGTGGCACGGAGGGCCCGCTGAGTGACGGTCGACGTCTCCTCGGCAAGGGCCTGCTTCCGGGCTTCCAGGTCCCGGATCTCCCTGAATCGGCGAGCTGCCTCGGTGCCGTACTGCCGGGTGAGATCCCGTTCGATGGCGGTCAGGACCTCGGCCGAGTCCTTGCCCTCCGCCTCAACAGCCTGCTTGGCCTTCCGGGCCGCCGTTGCAGCTGCCTTCGGGAGGCCTTCGAAGCCCTTGGTAACGGCTGTGCCGAAGACCTGACCGGCCTGGGTGCCGGCCTTCTCCATCTCCTTGACCAGCTCGGCCCGGAACTTCTGTGAGGCCTCGGAGCTGACCTTGGGGATGATGTCGATGTAGCCGCTGCCGACCTTGATCGGGCCGCGAGAGGATGGAGCCATGCAGCCCTCCTAGGTCAGAGTGAGTTCATTCGTGAGAAGAAGGCCGACAATTCCGCGCCGTCGGCGAACTCAACTGCTGGCACTTCGAGTTGAGGTGTGGCCGCACCTGGCCGGGGAATCGGATCGGGAATCGGGAGATCCGAATCTTCTGAATTAGCCTTGATGAAAAGGTAGTTGGAGAGTTCGAGGGCATCACTCACCCGTGCCAGCAGGTGTTCCGTACTGCCCCACTGGGTGGACTCGTCCAGCTCGGCCAGGAGGACGGACCTGCCTGGCTTCCGCATCAGGGAGTTGATCAACACGCCGACCCGGCGAAGCGAGAGCCGTCCGCGCCACAGGTCGAGGAGATCGACCCGGTAGAACTCCAGGAGATCGGCCTCCAGGGCCTCGTTGTGCTCCCGGATGACGCGGACGGTGCCGATCAGTTTCCCGAGCCGGCCGCCTCGTTGACGCGGCTGGCGAGGGCCTGGAAGTCCCGGATGGTCGGACGGCCGGATCGGTAGGCGTTCCAGGCCTCATCGCCCACGATCAGGCGGACGGCCTCCATCTCGGTGTCGGCCTCCAAAAGGTCAAGGGGCATATCCAGCGGCGGCGGGACAACGAAGGTGATCCCGGCATGCTCGAAGGTGGTCGGGCTCTCGGTGGCCTCCGCCTCGGTGGCAGTCGTCGGGGCGGTCTTGGCAGCAGGCATGGGGAACTCCAGTATCTGGGGGGAAGAAGAATGGGGCCGGAGACTACAAGCCCTCCCCGGCAGGGGAGTTGGTTCAGCCGGCCACGACGGTGCAGGCCTTCGAGACGCCGATCTGCTGCTTATCGGTCACCGAGTAGCAGTAGTCCACGCCAGCGTGCGAAACCTTGATTTCGGCGGTCGCCTGCCCCTTGGGAACGGTCACGTCGAAGGTGCCGTCAGTCGAAAGGGTGGTCTGGAGCTGGAAGGCCGCACCGGCGGTGTTCAGCAGCTTCACGGTAGCCGGGCCGGTAACTCCGGTAGCTGTCACGCGGGCAGTCCAGGCGTTGGCTGCGGAATCGTTGGAGGTGTAACCGGGAACGGTGACCGTAGCCGCGAACGGGGCCGGGGGAGTGATGCCGCCGCTGGTGCCCTTGAGGTTGTCGTTGGTGAGGACATAACCGAGGCTTCCGGCGGTATCGAGAGCCGAAATTGTCAGCTCGTACTTCTGGGATTCCTTGCGCTGGAGGGTGATGGCTCCACGGTCGTTGATCATCGCCCGAGGGATTACGCAGCGGTAGAAGGTGTTGCGCTGGGACCAGTCGATTACCAGCGAGAGTTCCTGGAGATCAGGAGTACTGGAGAGGTCGAGGCGATAGACGCCGGTTTCCTTACCTGTTGAGTCCTTGAGCGCGATCCAGGAAGCACCCCAAAAGAGCTCTGTGGTAAGCGCGTTGCTCTCGATCAGGGTTGCCTTGATCTGCACCGACGCAGACTTCACCGCGTAGAGAACGGGCGTCGCGGACTGCCAGGCGTTAACCGGGTCGGTCTCGATGCTCGGGGTGATCGTCACCCCGCCCTCGTCCACGTAGCCGAGCGACTTGTAGCCGGTTGGCGCGGTCCTGCCGTCGCCGACATCGGCGGGCAGTTCGGTGCCGCCCGGTCGGCCGGTCGGGGCCGGTGCAACATGGAGGCCACCGTTGGGGGCAAATCGAATTCGCTGGGCATCAGTCAAAAGGGCTGCCTCCGGGCGTAAGAGAGCCCCGGGGCCGCATGGCCACGAGGCGTGAGGAGAATGATGAATTCCCCAGTGTCTTGGGGAAGATGGCGATAGGCTGCCCGCTGTGAAATCCGCGTATCTGAACCACCAGGGCAGGGCCTACGCGTCCTTGCGGTACGAGCCCGAAACGCCAAGCGTCGTGATCCTCGCCGAGATTCGGGTCGATCCCGACTTTCAGGGCCGGGGCTGGGGTAGCGAGCTCCTCAGTGAGATCGCCGCGGCGGCCGACCGGGAGGGCGTGGCGCTGATGCTGTCCGTTGAACCGGGGCCTTTCGGCCTGGACCGCCAGCAGCTGGTGGCCTGGTACTCCCGGCACGGCTGGGATCCCGTGACCTCTGCTGAGACAGGGAAGGTCGAACCCGACGTGCTGTGCCGGCTCCCTCAGGTCTCGACGTAGAAGAGCGAGGCCTCGCCGCCGTACATGTGCTCGCGGCTGGTGGAGTCGGGGTAGTACCGGGGGCTGGAGATCTCGGCGACGTCGAGCACCAGGGCCCCAGCGACTTCCCGGCCGGGCAAGTGCTCAAGGAGGTGCTGGCGGACGACGAGGGCCAGGCGGGAGGCCTCGGCCCTGCTGTCGGCGTAGACGTCGTACTCGATATCGGCACGGTCCATCCGGTCCCGGACCATGCGGTGGCCGCCGGACTGGGCCAGGTAGATCGTGGTGTCCCCGGCCTGCCGACCGACCATGTCGCCGGTAACGCTGCCCTTGGGTATGTCAGGGAGCGAACTCAGGTAGGACCAGGTGACGTTGACGGGGTCGATCATTCAATCCTCGCCTTCTCCAGGGCCTCCTTGAGGTAGAAGCGGCCGGGGTGCCGGCGCCCCTTGCGGTCCCGGTAGCCCAGCTCCTGGAGCATCGCGTGTCGGACGTCGTGGTCGGCCTCAATGACCACCTGGCCGTACCAGTTGTCATACAGGGTGACCAGGGCTTCAATGTTCCGCTTGATCGAGTTCCAGTTGGACCGGTGCGAGGCCTTCGGGGAGGCCTTGATGGCCAGCTCGGCGATTCGGGCCACGTGGTACTCCACGAGGGCCTGGGCCTGGGGAGTCGACAGCACCTCACGCTCCCACCCGGAGATCATCCGCAGGGTGAACTTGCTCATCGCCTCACCCTCACCGCCTTCACCGTGATGTGGGCCAGGCGGCCGCCGGTCCACCGAGCGGGTTCGTCCTCGACCTGGTAGCGGATCCCGTGCACCGTGATGCGGTCCGCGGAGTCAACATCGGCACCAGCGGGAAGGTAGATCAGGAGGCGGTCCACCGTGGTCTCCCGCTCCGGGCTCCTGACCGTGTACGGCTTGCCGGGCTGGACTGAGGCCAAGCCCGCCCAGATGCGGGTGGGGTGGTCCCAGTCCCGCCGGGTGGTGTAGGCGTCCGCGACCAGGGCGGCGCGCCAGATCTCTACGGGCTCGGAGTAGCGGGGCAGGGCGGCACCTCCCGGGCAAGGGGAATCGAGGAGAGCGAGCGCCGGTAGCGGCGCAGGCTCGCCTTGGCCGCCTCGGAGAGACCGAGGACGGACGCCCCGGCCTGAAACTGGACCTCCAGCTCGCCGGTCCGTTCCGCGACCACTCCCGGGGTTACCGAGAGCCAACGGATCACCTCGTGGCAGGCCACGACGCGGAACGGCACCGGAGGGTTCTGCCGGTCCCAACTCCCTGTGCAGTACTCGGTGATGAACGCCGAGACGTCATCCAGGAGGGCGTTGACCCGGGCCTGTTCGTCGGACAGGACGGGCCGCCCGAGGCGGGCGGCCACGTCCTCAACGGTGGCGAACCGACTCATTACTTGGGAGCCGGAGGCGGGGTGATGGTGGAGTTGTGGACCTTGATCTCCGCCTCGACGCCCTGAGCGACCAGGAGCTGTTCCGGGCGGCACACCTTGGCGTCATAGAGGATGCGGCTCTTGATCGCCCCGGTGAACTTCTTCTCCGGCCGGTAGGCCTCCATCTCCGCGAACGGGACGACGACGGAGACGGCGGACGTCGACCCCATGAAGAGATCGACCGCCTTGAACTTCTCGTTGCCGCGCTTGATCACCGGGGAGGTCGGTCGGGTGTGGGAGCCGAGGGCGTTGGCGACGATCACGGGCAGGCCGAGGATCGTGCCGATCTGGCCGGAGGCCACGACGGAACCGGAACCGCCGTGCTGCGAGGCGTCGATGAACTTGGGGTCGCGAAGCAGCATCGAGCGCATCCGAGGGCTGATGAACAGCCAACGGTCCTGGGGGGCGGAGCGGGTGTCGAGGGTCTCCAGCATGCTGACGACGTAGTCGTAGACGCTGAGCCACTCCTTGGCGTCTCGGCCGGTGTCGGCGGCCTGGACGGCGGAGATCGGACCGAGTTCGAGGTTGGGCAGGTTGGTGACCGCGGCATTGCGGTCCTCCGCTCCGTTGAGGTCCTTGCCCTGGAGGCCGGCGAGCAGGGTGAGGGCGACCAGTTCATCGATGGCGAGGGCCGAGGCGCGGGCTCGCTGGGCCACCAGGTTGGACATCAGGTCGATGCCGGCCTTGGTCTGGAGCTGGTGGAGGCCGTCCAGTTCGAGGTGGAAACTGGAACCCTTGGCCACGACCATCTTCATGTACTCAAGGGCCGCGTGGTCGGCGGTGCCGATCTCGCCGTAGGCCTTCACGATGCCCTTGTCGGTGACGGTGCCGTCCACGAAGTGTGGGATCCGAACGACGTCGCCTTCGCGCCGGAACTCGCCCTCGTAGTTGCGGTTCGTGAAAGGTGAGGCGCTGAGCACCAGGTGCTCTTCGAGGTCGGCCAGGAGCTGAGCGGTCCAGATCTCGGGGATGAAATGGCCGGCGGTGGTCTGGTACTTACCGGCACCCGGGTTGTTCCCGGGCTGGGAGTAGAAAGTCAAGCGGTTACCTTACGTCTCAGAGGGCGCCGCGCATGAGCGCGTCGAGCAGGCCCGCCTTGCGGGCTTCCTGGATTTCCTTGGGGGTCATGCGGGCGAGGTCGCCGCGGGACAGCTGGCCGGCGGTCGTGCCGCCCTGGCGGCCGAGGCCGAGGTTCTGGGCGTAACGCGGCTTGCCTTCACCGCGGCTCTGAACGAACTTGATGACCAGCTCGCGGTTGACCGTGCCGTCTGCGCCGATGAACTGCTCCAGCGGCGTGAACTGGAGGTCGCCGACCTCGATGCCGGACTTCGCGGCCTCGGAGGCGATAGCGGCCTCAACAAGCTGAGGGGCGATCTCGGCGAGTACGGAAGCCCGGGTGTCGGCCCGAACCTTCTCGGTGGCCTTCTCGGCGTCGGTCATGCGCTCCTGGCGGAGTGTCTCCAGTTCGCCGGACGCGTCGTTCCAACGCTTCTCATTGGTGCGGGAAAGGGACTTCCACTTGTCGATCTCGGCCTGGAGCTGCTCGACGGTCGGCGGTGCCTGGCCGGTGGCCGGCGGCTGGTTCTCGGAAGTCGGGGGAGAGGTGGGGTCAGTCATGGGCTACTCCATTCGTCAGAAACAGAAGAGGCCCCGTTGCGGGGCCGGAACGCTCAAGGCGGTCAGGCCTTCGAGGGGTTGAGCTTTCGGGCGCTGTTCCCTGAATTTCCTTGCGGGGGCCTGGAAGCCGCCTTCTTGGCGTCTAGAGCAGCGGTATCGTGCTGGGGCTGGAGATCCGGGCGAGGGTACTTCTGGGCCAGTTCCATTTCGGCCTTAGCCTCGTCCTCGCGCATCTTTCGGAACCGGTCGATCTGCTGCGGCGTGTATCCCGCATCCGAAAGGAGCTGGTCCATCGGAACGCCGATCATCTTCAATTTCAGAAGGGCGTCCATGTGCTGGGCTTCCGTCCGGTTCTCCGGATCACGCCAAATGACCTCGGCTCCCCAAGCTTCCGCTCGCTTGTCCCCGAGAATCTTGAAACAGAGGCGCATGACGCGCTCCCAGGACTCCCCGAAGTGCAGCATTCGCTCACGGGTCTTGGCGATGAGCCCTGCCTCGGCCGCGGTGATGCTCTCACCGCTCGGGACCGTTCCACCGTTGAGGAAGTAGTGGAAGGGAATTCGGCTGGTGCTGGCCATATGCTGGACCAGCATCTCCGCGAGTTTCACGTAGTTACCGAGATCGGCGGCGTCGAATTGGCCGAACTTGGCCTGCGGGTCCTCGGCCTGGAGAAGCTTGTCCACGGCGACCTTGAAAGGCTCCACAGGGTTACCCGCGGCATCTTCCACGACCTCAAGGCCCGTGACATACTTTTGCGGCCAGGCCGCAAACTCGGAGGCAAGCAGGGCATCCGAAACGACCTTATTCGTGGCGTCCTGGAGAGGAATGACCGAGGCCAGGTCCGAAAATGGGTCACCGGTAAGCCGGGACCGGTTGTTGAGCGGCACCACGGGAACTTCGCCAAGCGGGTTCCGCTCCGAGGTAGCGTCGCCCTCGGCCCAACCGAAACGGCCGGCCTGCCAGGTGTAGACCTGGTCAGGGAGCCAGAGCGTTGCCCACTCACGGCCCCAGTCGTCCCGGTAGATTTTGGCAGCCGCGTCAATCTCCCGGCGGGAGCCGGGCTTGTACTGGACGACCAGGTTCTCGGCCGACTCCATGGTGATGGCCGGGCGGCCGTCCTTGCCCGCCCAGACCACCGCGTAGGCGGCGCCCTGGACCATGGCATCGAGGTGGCCGGCATTGGACTCAGCATCCATGAAATTCCGCTGCCAGATGTCCCGGGCGTCCTTGTCGGCGTCCGGTTCATCGGTCATGCGGAATCCGTCGATGGCCAGCCGCTCATTGACCGAGTCGACGATCAGCCCACAGAAGTTGTCCCGCCACTTGTCGAAGACGTGGCCGAACTCGCTGATGTGCCGGGCCTGAGCGAATGCGAGCCGCTGATGGTTGCCGTCGTAGTAGTCCGAGTAAAGGCGGAACTTCGGACGGTCACGGACCAGCTTGCTCTGGAGATAGTCAATCCACTCGCGAGGAGTGGATGGAGAGAAGCCGATCCCAGGTATCGAAAGTTCTGTCAGATGGACCCCTTTCTATGCGGGGTCGTCAGAACCCGACTACGCGTTTGCGCTTAATCTGCAACCGGCCGTCGGCGATGGCGTCCGCTCGGGCCTCGAAGGCCAGCACGGCGCACACGGCAAGGTCGATCTTCCGTTTCGATCGCGGGGAGTCCTTGGTGATGAGAGTCCCTTGCGGGACCTCTCGGGTAGCGGCATTCAGAACGTGACGGGTCAGGTCTTCGTCCCCGTCGTGGCGGAGATCCCGAACCATGACGGCCGTACGGAATCGCTCGATTGCTTGAGTCATTCGTGTCGGCTTGTTGGTCCAGAACTCGAAGACGTGGTCCTGGCCGCGCTCATTGTGCTGGAGCGCCCATCGGCCGATGTTCTCCTGCCAGTACGGCGGATCGGCGTACATCCACTCAACCCGGTAGGTGGAGAAAGCTTTCTGCACGGCCGCCTCGACCGCGAGAACATCTACTTCCCAATCGGGCTGTTTGGGGTCGCGGGGGTTCTCCCACAGCCCCAGGACGAAGAGCTTGCCGTCCCGCAGCCGGCACCCGATCAGGCCGGTTGCGTCGCCGCGGATGGAGCCGTCGAATCCCAGGGCGATCTGGTCACCCGGCCTGATCGGATCGTCGTCGTCCTGGCAGGCCGCCCACTCCGCCTTGCTCATCCAACCGTCGGAGGATTCCGCGATGGCGTTGAAGAAGAACCGGAGGTAGGTGCTGTCCGGGGTCGTACGGTCGAAGAGGATCGTTCGGGTCAGACCGTCGATATCGGCCCACGTGGCGTCTCCGTAAGCCTGGGCCAGGGCAATTCGGACCTTGGCCTCATCCCGGAGTTCCTCGGGCTGGATATCGCCCTCGATACAGTCGTACAGCCAGAACGCTTGGCGGACCATGTCGCTTTCGTGGATCCGCTGGGCAACCGAGTCCTCGTTCGGGTTGTAGGCGTTGGTCGTGGTGACCCACCGGGAACCCGCGGAGGTGGTCTTCTCGATATTCCGCTTGAGGGTCTGGAAGAAGTCCGGGCCGCCGTTCGAGCCCACCCAGTGGTGGACCTCGTCCATCAGGGCGAAGGTCGGCCGATTTCCTTCGTTCGTTCGGCCGGCGGTTGCCTTAGGCCGAATCGTCCCGGGCTTGCCCGACTTGAACTGGATGACGGCCTTGCCGATGTCCAGGCCGAATTCCGTCTCGGCCGGAGACTCCGAGAGCATCCCACGGATCATCTCCATGGTCTGGTCGGTCTGGTCCAGGGCCGTGGCGCCGATCTGCACCGTCGACAGCGGAACCCGCTTGGCCACCGGAAGGCCGAACGCGTCCCAGTGGGAGAAGCGGGCCGGCCCGATGAACTCGACGATCGCCAGGGCCGCGAGAAGAGGGGTCTAACTTGCCCCAGCCCTTCGCACGCCGCAGCGTGCCGGCTGAGTAGACCCACCCCCCGTCCGGCTTGATCCGGTAGAAGTTGAGGACGAACCGCAGCTGCTCGGGGGTGAACTGCCAGGGTTCACCGGCGTGTTCGCCGTCCGGCTGGACGATGTACTTCTGACACCAGCGGATGACCTGGTACCCGAGTGTCTCGTTCGGGGCGGGTACCCCTGCGGGCAGGTTCCCTGTTTGCAGGAGCGATCACCTCATCTACGGTCCGTTCAGCAGCTGGTACAGCTCCTCGTCAAGGTCTGTGGTTGTGAGCTCGGCTGGCGCCTGGTCGGCGTCCCCGCCCTGGTCCTCGTCGTTGATCGACATCCGCAGGCGGTTCCTGTCCTCGACCGTGGCACCCCACTTGGCCGTTCGCTGCCGGATCTCACCGGCATGCCGGAGGTCCCCCTGATACAGGGCATCCACGAGCTTCGTGGTGATCTCCAACTCGGCCCAGTCGGTCTCAGCCCACTGAGAGGCCTGCGGCGACGTCGCCCAGGTCCTCCAGAACCGCTTGGCGCCCGCGGTGGTGATCCCAAGGCCCCGGGGGAGTTCCCGGCCGGGCTGGGAGCCGGCCTTGAACTCCCGGGCGTGCGGGTGGGCATTTCGCCTGACGGCGTTGCTCTTCGGCTGCGGTCCTCGGGTCATCGAGCCACCTCCGAACATGACGAAGCCCGCCACCAGGGCGGGCAGTTGATGTGTGTGCTGGACCGGATTCGAACCGGTGTCGCCTCCCTGCACGGGAGGGGTCCTAGCCGCTGGACGACCAGCACCGTTCCCTCCGTCCCCTGGCCGGGGGAGTTTCAGGAACCTACGGGCGCGACCCGTATGGCAAGGGCGAGAGGACTCGAACCTCCGACACGCGGCTTTGGAGACCGCTGCTCTACCAACTGAGCTACACCCCTATGTCCCATGATTCGGCACGGGAACCTCGTCCGGATGGCAGGGCTCGAACCTACGACCTCTCCACCAATGGGAGTGCTCTCTATCCATCTGAGCTACATCCGGCTGGACCGCCTCAGCGGTCCCGGTAGGTCTTCATCCTGTGGCATGCCCGGCAGAGGGTCCACAGGTTTTCGAGCTGCCAGGAGCCGCCCTTGGCCACCGGAGTCAGGTGGTCTACCTCCAGCTCCTCCCGGGCGCCGCAGCTCTGGCACCGCCAGCGGTCCCGGGTGAGCACCCGGACCCGCCGGGAGGACCAGTCGCCCGGTCGGTGCTGGTTACGGGCCGAGGTCCGAGACCAGGGCCGGCGGAGCTGGTGGCCGGCACACCGGCCGTCCTGGGCTGTCCGGGAGGTACACCCGCTCACCAGGCAGATAGATGCGGCTCTGGGCATGGTCACCTCCCGGTGGTCTGTGGCCCCGGCCGGATGCTGGTCTGGCAGCCGGGGCCGATCCCTGGACTCCTCCTGGAGATTGAAATCTCAACAGGAAGGTCTAAAACAGGGCGCTTGGTTCGTTTTGTATCCTGGTACAAGCTAAGGAAGATTTTCAGAGATTTTAGTACTCTCTTGAGACTTCTTCTCTTGTTTGTTCTCTCACTAAAGACGTATGTGTCCCCGGAGGGCGGCCCAGGACACAATCCGTTGAAGTGAGACCCAGGTCACATTGAGCCGTCGAACAGGCTTTCGACGCTCGTTCCACTTGATTCGAGGTTGCCTCTGAGCTATGGTGAGCTGGACTTCGCGGGATATATCAACCTCGACTGGCAAGGGAAACCAAGAATGGCGAAACTGCCAGACAACTTGGAGCTTTCAAAGCTCTTCGCCCTCGGATATAGCAACAAGAAGATCGCTCAGATGTATGGTGCAACTGCGGCGGCTGTCGATTACAGGCTTCATCAAATTGGCTTGTGGAGAATGCCCACAATCAACCAAGTGAATACCCTGATCGGGCAGGTTTGGAAGGTGAAGGCAACTACGGGGGCGGGGTCGCATCACAATCAGGGGCCGATTCAGTATCTGAAATACTGGCTGAGAGTGCGGCTTGGGGATTCCCAGATGAGCGATCAGCAAATAGCAAAGGCGATGAGGTTCGAGCAGCGACTCAGGAAGGAGCTGGTGGTCGTGGCCTACGACCCTGAGACGGTAGCCGGCTTCTCGTATGTGTCGCGGTTGCCGAGTGACGAGCAGCTGGTAATTCGCTGGCCCGAAGACGTGCCATACCTGGATCCGGAAGAGATGAACTTGCTGCGTCTTTCCGAGAGCCAGTCCTAGGCAGCGATCTAACCTCATCCTGGCAGGTCCCACAAGTGTGGGACCTGTTCTGTTTCTGACGGTACGTCGGTTTAGGCGCTCCGAGGAGAGGTGCTAACGATTACATAACGTACAGGCTCGGTGACTATCCCCACACTTGATTCGAGGTTGGTGTCAGTGTGATGTGAGATAAGTTGTGGACGTCCCGCACAGGGCGTGTCACCCTGTGTGGTCGAACGAGGAGGGGCAGTGCTCGCTACGGCAGGCAAAGGTTCGGATACCAATTTTGAGCGCGTCACGCCAAACCGACTCCGTGTAACGCGGTCGGATGGTCTCGTCGTGATTTACCATGCCGAGACTCCGATGGGCGAGGTGTGGGATATCTGCTACGCCGATAATCTCGGGGAGGAAGATATCGATGAACTGATCGGCCTGGAGGGGAAGTTGATCACTCGGTACGGTCGGCGGCTCGATGAACTTGCGGTCCAGCGGCTGGAAAATCCATGGCCACACCCAGACTTCCTAGGGAGTCAGATGCACACCTTTGTCCGAATCTGCCCGAAAGTTGCGCTAAGTGTCTGATATCCGAAACAAGCCCAGAAGTGTCAGTCAGGTCGAACAGTGGGAGAAGTGCGGGGAGTTGTGCCGCCTGCGCCGCGTGGAGAGGGTGACGCCGCTTCCGGCGGCCTGGTCGATGCACGGCACTGCGTTCCACGGTGCGGCCGAGGCCATCGAGGGCTCGAACCGTGCGATGGGGCTGGAGGAGGCAGTCCAGCTGTACAGCGACGAGTACGCGCGGTTGGTCAATGCCGCCCTGGAGCAGGAGCCCGATACTGATCGGTGGCTCTCGGCAAGCGGCACCGGAGGTCAGGACATCGAGCATCGGTACGTGCTTGGTCAGGAGCAGACGCGGCAGTACTGGGAGTGGAGCCAGGTGAACCAGCCGGCCGTCTGGTCTACGAGTACCGGCGAGCCCGGCCTTGAACTCGGCTTCTCTGTCGAGCTAGGCGGGGTGCAGGTCCGCGGGTTCATCGACCAGCTCCTGACGGAGGCTGACGGCACGGTCCGTGTGCGAGACCTCAAAACGGGCTCCACCAAATCGAGGTTCCAGCTGGAGACGTACGGGGTAGCCGTGCGGCTTGCACACGATGTCGAAGTGAAGACGGGCGACTGGTATCTCGCGAAGAAGGGAGGCTTGTCCCGCCCTGTAGATCTGAGCGGCGTAACGGCCGAGCAGGTTGGCAAGCGCTTCGCGGCCATGGATGACGGGGTCAAGGCCGGCAGGTTCGAGCCCAAGCCAGGATTCCTCTGCCGGTTCTGTGACGTGCAGCACAAGTGCTCATTTTCTCGACAATGAACTTGATTCGAGGATGGTTGATTGGCTAACGTGTGACTCTCGAAGGGGCTCGGATGAGCCCTATTTTTCGCGAAGAAGACTTGATTCGAGGAAGGGGGGATTGAATGTACTCTCTGGCACAGTCTGTCGCCATCCGAGGGGCGGCTGGGGAGCCTATTCCCCACCCCTTCACGGGACTCAGTCATCATGAAGTCGAGTTCAGGCGAGGGGAGTTCAGCCTCGTGGTTGCAGGGCCTGGCACCGGCAAGAGCCTGTTTGCTCTGAACCTGGCTCTCCACGGCAACATCCCGGTCCTCTATTTCTCCGCCGACTCCGGGGCGGCAACGCAGGTCAGCCGGGCAACGTCCATCATTACGGGCAGCGATGTACGAAACGTCAAACGGCGACTCCTCGAAGGTGACTTCGACGAGTACGCCGGAGCCCTCGCACAGCGGTGGTGGGTTCGTTTCGTCTACCATGCCCGACCCTCGTTGGCGGACCTGGAAGTAACGCTGGCAGCGTACTTTGAAGTCTTCGGCTGCTACCCGCACTTGGTGGTGGTGGACAACATCACGAATATTGATGTGGGCAGTATCGGAGACGCGGAGAGCTTCACGTTCAGCCTGGAGGGACTGTGTGAATACCTCTCCGAGATGGCCCGGGAAACCCGGGCCCATGTCCTCGCTCTTCACCACGTCACCGGAGAGCACTCGGACGGCACCAAGCCAATTCCGCTCTCGGGCGTGAAGGGCAAGATCGGGCGGGTTCCCTCGTTGATCCTCACCATTTTCAAGGAGATCGACGGAATGGACGGGCGAGTCCTGCACGTGTCGGATGTCAAGAACCGTGAGGGATTTGAGGACTCCTCCGGTCAGACCTACAGCAGCTATGAACTCGACCGCACGAGCCTGCGTCTCGTACCGGCCGACGCCACTTTCTGAGGGGGAAGAATGACTACCTGCGGGTACACCATCGATCGCGAGATTGTTGACGTCCTTCTGAATGCCGAACCGACCATCACCGCCGAGGCGATCCGGGAGGCCGGCGGGGGCCTGGTCGCCGTCGTGCTGACCGTTGAGGATCGCCGACGCCTGCGGCTGCGGCGCCTGGCACAGGACCTCCTTCGCCTGGGTAACTCGTTCCAGGTCGCGGCGATCTCGATCGGCGGCAAGGGCGGTGAGCGGGACTGGGCGGTGGTGCCGCTGACCTACCTCCAGGGCCTGGCCCGGGACCTGACCGATCTCCAGCAGCAGCTTCGTCTTGAGGCTGTGCTGCGACGGCGTGGCTGAGCCACGCAAGGGCTACCGGCTGTGCACAGGTTGTGGAAAGAGTCGGGCGGAACGGTTCTTCGTCGGCGCCCGGGGTCGGATCTGTTCGACCTGCAAGAAGGGCCGGCGGAGGACGGCGGCCCGAAACTCGCGCCTGGTGGCCACCTACGGTCTGACCTCCGAAGAGTACAACCTCCTCCTGGCTGCGCAGGGCGGCCGGTGCGCGATCTGCCAGGAGACCAGGCGCGGAAACCTGGCGGTCGACCACTGTCACCGGACCGAGGCAATCCGCGGTCTGCTGTGCGCTCGGTGCAACGGCCAGCTCCTGGCCCGAGGAGCGCGGGACCGGCCGGAGGTTCTCCGGCGGGCCGCTGACTACCTGGAGAGCTACCCGGCCTGGCAGGTGCTCGGGCCCCGCTACACCCACGACGGGAAGGACGAGGGGGAATGAAGCTGCCGATCGGCGCCGTGCTGGCGCACTTTTACGGGATCCAGGTCGAGGCCGATCGGGCTGGCTGGCAGAAGATCCTTTGCCCTTTGCACACGGAGTCACATCCCAGCGCCTCGGTAAGCGTCGAGAAAGCCAGATGGGGGTGCTTCGTTTGTGACATCTCGGAAGATGGGATCGACGTGATCCGAAGGGAGATGAGTATTGGGTTCAGGGAAGCGTGTAAATTCGCACGTGAGCGGTTCGGTGGAGGCGGCGAAGACGTACTTCCAGCAGTATCAGGAAAGCCCCGCCGAAGCGTATATGGCAGCCCGCGGGCTGGCGGAGGTGGCAACCAAGTTCGGTCTGGGATACGTCCGTTCGGCTCAAATTGGGCATGAGCGGTACCGGGGGATGCTGGCCATCCCGTACCGGCGGCCGGCAGGTGGAGCACACGGTGTGGCCACCATCCGATTTCGCTGTATACGCGACTCCTGCGTGAAGGACGAGAACGGCGAGTACTACGCCCCGCACAGAAAGGAGAAGCACGAGGGGCACGGCAAGTACCAGTCGCTTCCGGGGGACCCTCCGCGCCTCTACAACACGTCGGCCCTGATCGCCCCTAGTCCGTATATGGCCGTTTCCGAGGGCGAGTTCGACACCCAGGCCTCGGAGTTGGCGGGAGTCCCATGTGTTGCCGTCCAGGGAACAGGGGCCTGGGAGCCGCACTTCTCGCTCCCGCTGGTTGGGTACGAGCGCGTTTTCCACGTCGCCGACGGTGACGAGGCCGGAATCAAGGCGGCCGAAAAGCGGGCAGCCCAAATGCCCAATGGGGTCGTGATCCAGCTCGATGACGGTGAGGACATCAATTCATTCATCCACGCCAAGGGTGCGAATGCCTATCGGAAGAAGCTCGGCCTTTGACTCATGTCAATGATCCGGTCAACCATCCGAACCACTACACGTGGCTACCAATTGAGGTCATTGAGATCACGAAGCATCTCGGCTTCGTACTCGGCAACGTCGTCAAGTACGTCCTGCGAGCAGGACGAAAGGGTAGCAAGCTTGAAGACCTCCGGAAGGCTCGGTGGTACCTCGACTATGCAATTCGAGAGCTAGAAAAAGAGGAGGCCGCTTGCGGCGAATCGTAGTAATCTCTGATACTCAGATCCCATTTGAAGACAAGCGGGCTCTGCGGAACGTCATCCAGTTCATCGCCGAGTACCAGCCGGATGAAGTCCTGCAAATCGGTGACCTCGTCGACTACCCGGCGCCGTCCCGCTGGAGCGCTGGCACGAAGGCCGAGTTCGAAGGCAACGTCATCCGGGACTCGGAGTACTGCAAGAGGGTTTTCCTGGGCCCGCTCCGGGATGTCTACGACGGTCCGGTCAGGATTCTCGAAGGAAACCATGACGAGAGGCCGCGGAAGTACTTGGCCAGCCGGGCGCCGGCTCTTGCGGCGGAAGATACCTTCTACCGCTTTGAGCACCTGCTCGACTTCGCGGCCTACGGGATAGAGAAGGCTGAGCCGTACTACCCGGTGGCTCCCGGTTGGGTGGCCGTTCACGGGCACGAGTCACCGGGGATGAGTCAGGTGCCCGGAGCGACCGCGAGGCTTAAGGCCGTGAAGGCCGGTACGAATCTGATCATGGGCCACACTCACCGGCTGGCTATTTCGCCCCACACCACCGGGCACAACGGCCGGCTGAACACGATCTATGGATTCGAGGTCGGACATCTGATGGATGTCCGGCAGGCCGGATACCTCAGGAGCGGTCCGGCCAACTGGCAGTCCGGATTCGGTCTTCTCTACGCCGGGAAGTACTCGGCGACCCCGCACGCCATTCCCGTGGAGCGGGACGGCTCCTTTGTGGTCGAGGGCCAGCGATACGGGGAGATCAAGCGGTCTGGGGGGAAGTTCGTATCACGAAAGGGGGAGGCTGCCTAGTGGCAGAAATGAACTGGGAGAAGGTCATTGAGATCTCCCGCAAGGTGGCCGGCGAACTGGCCCGAAAGTGGCCGATAGTGGAAGCTGACGACGTCCATCAGGAAATCATGCTCCACATGATGGAACAGCGGAGTCACCTGGAGAAGCGGGCTGAGGACTTCGACTTCCTTCGCCAGGTGGCATGGAGGGCAGCCAAGTCTTATGCGTCCCGTGAGCAGATGCAGAAGGACCTGATGGACGATCAGTATTTCTACACCCCGGATGAAGTCCGGTCCACGCTCAAGTCCTTTGTCTACACGGATGAGGAAATCGGCGAGATGATCGGCAAGAAGGACGATCTCAGCCGGTGCCGGATCACGGACAACATCACTTCTGCCCGTATTGATGCCGGGGCTGCTCTGCGGAAGCTCAAGCCGGAATACAGGGACGCCGTTACCCGGGCCTACATCTACGGTCTCCCGCCGACCTCGCCGGGTGAGGCGAAGACGGCTCAGCGCGCCGTCGATGCCCTGTCCACGGCGATGAACGCCCACATCCGCAGCAAGGCGAGGGCTGGCCGATGACCGAGACCCGCAAGCAGTACTCCCGGGTGTCCGACACTGTCAGCTTCGCAGCCACCGTGATCTACGACGACAAGTCCGACAGCCAGACATACCTGATGATCTCGGCCCCGTCCGGGGTCCTGGAGGTACTACTCGCCGACGAGGACGTTCGGGCCCTGGTCCGAATGCTGTCCGAGGCCGAATACGCCACGCCCGCCCCGTTCTAGGAGGCCATGTGACCTACCCCGACCCGTTTGACGAGCGGTCCCCATGGGACGAACCGGCCCCGGCCGCAAACTCCATCATCCCCAACGCCCAGGAGGCGCCTGTGACCCAGACCCCGACCAACGCCCAGACCGCCGCTCCCGAGAACGTCACGCTCTCGTTCAAGGGCGGGGCCGGCTACGACGCCTCGCTCCTGGTGCTGCGAGCCGGCAGCCTCACCGAGATGGACACGCTGCTGCGAACCGAGTCCGCGGCGCTCAAGAGCCTGCTGGAGCAGGCCGCCAAGGTGCAGAGCTACAACACCGGGCTCAACTCCCCGGCGGGCGCTGGCTCCGCGGCCCGGACGAAGTTCGAGAACGGCAAGGTGGTTAGCAAGGGGACGCCCTCCGGCCCGGGTGACGACGACTGCCCGCACGGCCGGAAGCTGGTCGACAAGGGCAACTGGAGCGCGATGTTCTGCCAGGCCCCGCAGAAGCCGGACCAGTGCGCCCCGCTCTGGAAGCAGCCCGACGGCTCGTTCAAGGCGAAGTAGAGGGATTCCCGATGACCTCGGGGGCCGGGCCTCTGCCCGGCCCCCTCTTCTGTCCCCTGGAGGAACCCTGTTGACCACCTGCTGGCCCACCGTCCCCTGGAGCGCCGATGGGCGCTGAGGAGTACGTGGTCGAGGGCCTGGAGGACGGCGGCGTCGCCCTGGTGCACGAGCCCTGTAACGGCTCCGCCGGGGAAGGCGGGTGTAGCTGCTGCACCGGCAACGCCGTGACCCTGGCCGACCTGATCAATGCGAGCGAACAGCACTCCTGCGAGGAGGAGCCAATTTAGGAGACACCCCATTCAGGTCATCACCTACCGAATCAAGCGAGAATCCGTTCAAATCCACGTCTGCGAAGACGTGATGGACCTCTGGGGTTTCATCGACTTTGTAGAGGCCAACCCGGTACTGGGGTACGACACCGAAACCACCGGCCTCAACTGGTGGGATGCGGACCGCGATTTCCGGTGCCGGCTGGCCCAGTTCGGCAATGCCACGGAATCATGGGTTCTTCCCATTGAGGTGGACCCGGAGTTCGCCGAGGCCGCAGCCTGGGCCCTGCGAACAGCTCACCGGGTCATCGCACACAACGCGAATTTTGATGCGCACGTGGCCGAGGTCGCTTTTGGGGTGACCCTGGAGGATCTGGCCCCGCGGCTTCTCTGTACCAAGATCTCAGCCCACCTGGTTGACCCCAGGGCCGTCACGGAGCAGGGGCCCGGCCTCAAACTGGAAGAGCTGACCAAGCACTACATTTCGGCGGAACTGGCCACCGAGGTCAAGGGCTCGATGACCCAGATAGCCAAGCGCTACCGGGTCAAGAAGGAAGATATCTGGTCCCGGGTCTGGACATTCGATAATGAGTACCTGCTCTATGCGGGGATGGATCCCGTCCTCGCCTACCGACTGTTCCACATTCTGTACCCGCTGATTCCCCTTAGGTCTAAGCGAAAGGGCCTGTTCAGCTGGGAACACCGCCTTGCCTACGTCATGGCCCTGGTGGAACGAACCGGATACCTGGTGGACGAGGAGTATGCCAGGACCCGAATAGCGGAGCTGCTGGCCGAAGAAGAGAAGTGGAAGGAGGTGGCCAGGAGCTTCGGAGTCGAGAACGTCAACTCGAACCAGCAGCTTATCGAGGCTTTCACCGGATTCGGCATCAAGCTGACGAAGCGGACGGCTAAGGGCAACCTGGCGATGGACGCGGAAGTCCTGGACGGCATCCCGCACCCCCTGGCCGAGGCCGTCAAGAAGGCCTCGAAGGCTGGCAAGTGGCGGGCCACCTGGTTCGAGAACGCCCTCAAGGGGATGGACTCGCAAGGCCGCGTACACGGATCGATCAATTCCGTCGGAGCGCGGACGGCACGGATGTCAATTTCCGGAAGTATCGCGGCACAGACATTCCCAGCCGGAGACGGCTACGTGCGGCACATGTTCCTCGCGGAGGAAGGCCATGTGACGGTGTCGGTCGACTTCGCCAACATGGAACTCCGGTTCTTGGCAGCCGAATCCGGGGACCCCGTGATGATCAATGCATTCGTTCACAACAAGGACCTGCACCAGATCACCGCGGACGCTGCCGGGGTCAATCGGAAGATCGGCAAGATGGCGAACTTCCTTACCGTGTTCGGAGGAGGCCCCAAGGCACTGGCTCAACAGGCCGGCGTTTCGGGAGAGGTCGCAAAGCGCACTCTCGACGCCTTCAACACCACGTACACCCATGTGGGAAAGCTCGCCGACAAGCTGACCGAGCAGGCCCGGAAGTACGGTCACATCTTTACTGTCACCGGTCGGCGGCTGCCCGTCGACCGAGGGCGAATTTACGCAGCCCAGAACTACTACGTACAAAGCGGAAGCCGGGACATCACCGTCCGGGCGATCCTGGAACTCCACAAGGCTGGATTTACCCCCTGGGTCCGGCTCGTGATTCACGACGAGATCGTTTTCTCATTCCCCAAGGAACAGGCAGAGGAACTGACCAGGCAGGCCGCCGAAATCATGTCGTTCACGGTCCGCGGGGTCGTGATACCGGCCGAAGGCGAGATCGGAGAAAGGAGCTGGGGAAGCGTGCTCGACAAGGAAGGGAGCAAGCACTGATCGAAGACGATATCCAGGACTGCGAATGGTGCGAGAACCATGAGTCGTACGGCCTTTTTGACCTGAACGACGGTGGGGAAGCCGGCCTGTGCTGGCTGTGCGCTGAAAACAACGAAGTGGGGGATTGCGAGTGAGTGAGAACAACGAGGGAAGCGAGTACGCCGAGCTGCTGGGGGACATCGAGGACCGATTCGCCGAAGCACTGCGGCTCAAGCGAGCGAAGGCGGTTTTGGAAACCGCTGAGATCACGGGAATGATCTACACCCGGGCTGTCAGCAGCGGCGTGCCTCACGAACTGGCGCAGGCCATGGCGGCTGGCTATTGGGACGAGGAGATGGGCGAGGTCGAGGAAGCTGGCGAGGGGGAGTAGGGGGCGATGGTAGTCACGAGCGAGATCGTCATCATCGATGACGACGGTCAGGAAGAACCGTACGACCCAGCCAAGCACTGAGTAACACGACAGCCCCCCGCCACAGGCGGGGGGCTGTCGGCGTGCAGCGAGGTGTCAACCTGACGGCACTACAGCTTGTCGGCGAAGTCGTCTCCCTTTATAACTAGGCGGTCGCGGTAGTTCTTGGGGACCATGAGCTTCAACTTCACCTCCGGTGCGCGCTGCCCCTTGACCTTGATCCTGGTCACTTCGCATTGCACACCAACGCGCAGCAGATCGGCGGCCATGGCTTCCATGCCGCCCTCCTCCCAATGCTGCTGGAACGTCTTCCCGTTGGCCACGTTGAGCCAACGGTCCTCGGTGGTTTCCGGGTCAATCTCACCAAGCTCGGTGATCAGCTTGTCCAGGGTTGCTTCTGCCTGCTCACGAGTGAACCGGGTCTTGGTGTAACGACCGCCAGGTTCGAGTTCCTTCATGTAGTAAGCAACAGACTCTTCGAGCTGTGTTACCTGCGCGCGGGCCTCCGCGCCCCTCGCGTACTCCCGGACCTGTACAGGCTCATCACCGAGGACGGACAGCACATCCAGGACCACCTTCGCATAGATGATCTCGGGGTTCGGGGCACCGTACCCCCCGCTCTTGCACTTCTGGCACCGCAAGTAGGCGTAGGGGCCGTACGCGTTCTCACCCCGCTTGACAGTCATGTTTGATCGGCAGTCAAAGCAGATGAGGACGCCGAGGAACTTCGTAGCGCCGCCAGGCTGGCGCGCCGGCTGCTTCTTGCTGCGCTTGTCGAGGTTGGCTTGCAACTCGTTGAACTCGTCCTCCGTGAAGATGCCCGGTGCGACCCTGATGGGCTTGCCATGCTGGTCCAGGACCAGCTTTGACCGGCGTGCGCGCCCCTTCAACTCCACCTCGACCCGGAATCCCATCAGGCCAGGGTTGCGGAGCCTGCTGAGCAAGGTGGAGGTCGTCAGCTTGTCGCCCATCAGCTTCGAGCGCTTCAAGACCTTGACCATCCGCGTGGCCGAGACGCCACGACGGGCCATGCGCCGACACCAGTGCAGGGCCTTGTACTGATCGTCCCCTATATAGAGGACAACCTTCCCGTTCTCATCCTCGCCGGTCTCGTAGCCGTAGGTGGGCTTGCCAACCAGCCAGTCACCTTGTGTCTTGGCGTAGTCCCAGAGGCTCGTAACACGGGTGCTCGTGTTCGCGGCCTCGATCTCCGCGATGCCGCCGATCAGAGCAACCATGATCTTTCCGACGACCGTACTCAGGTCGATCGTGTCGTGGAGCGAGATGAGGTTCTTCCCGTACTTCAACGCCCAGTCGATCATGACGTTCAGGTCGGACAGTCGGCGGATGAACCGGTCGAGCTTCCAGAACAGGAGGACATCGAACTCCGGCGCCCTGTCGTTCAGCCACTCGCCCAGCTGCTTCCGCTTCCACGGGGGCACCTTGGTGGCGGACACGTTCAGGTCGCTGGCGACGCCGATCACGCGGCAGCCCTTGTTGAGGGCCTCACGGCGGAGGTCGAGCTCCTGGCGGACAGGGGAGGTGGTGTCGTCCGTGAGCACGGAGAGACGGACCGAGAGCAGGGCCCGGGGCGCGTCCGCCGGAAGGGCGGCCTCGGCTCTCATCAGGTCCTCCAGCAGTGCCAGATCCGCGGGGGTCCACTCGGCATCAACGGCATAGGTCTTCTGGCTGGCGGCTGAGGCGGCACGGCTGCGTTTTCCCATGTCAAAGACCCTATGAGTGGATATACCCCTGTGTCTATTTGCCCCCAGATGGACACGGCCATCCAAATCGGCCCGACCGGTAAGAAGATGCTGCCGCTGACGGTCGTCAACAAGTAGTCGGCGCAGGGCTCTCGACCCCCGTCCGGAGTGTTCCGGGCGGGGGTCGGTCGTGGGCGGCTGACCAGGGGCGGAGCGAGCGGGGCGGCGGGGCGCGTACCCTTTGGGGTGACAGAGTCCGGACAGTGGCGGGTTTGCGCCGCGCCGGACGGGGAGAACTGACTAAGGACTGAGCGACCCTGGCACGCCGTACGCCCGACGGTCCGCCGCCCGCGCCGACGGTGCAGCGGATTCGTCTCCGCTACACCAAGCGCGGCCGGCTCCGCTTCACCAGCCACCGTGACTTCCAGCGCGCCTTCGAGCGCGCCCTGCGCCGGTCCGCCGTTCCGATGGCCTACTCGGCGGGCTTCACCCCGCACCCGAAGGTGTCCTACGCCAACGCCGCCCCGACCGGGGTGGCGAGCGAGGCGGAGTACCTGGAGATCGGCCTGGCCGCCGCGCGCGACCCGGAGCAGCTGCGGGCGCAGCTGGACGAGTCGCTGCCGGACGGCCTGGACGTGATCGACGCGGTCGAGGTGCGCACGCCCAACTTCGTGGAGCGCCTGGAGGCCTCCGAGTGGCTGGTGCGCCTGGACGGCGTCGAGCCGGCCGAGGCCGCCGAGGCGGTCCGCGCGTTCCTCGCCGAGGAGAAGGTCGAGGTCGAGCGCCGGACCAAGAACGGCGTGCGGGTCTTCGACGCGCGCGGTGCGGTGGCGGCGCTCGTCGCCGTCGAGCCGCAGGTCGACGGCGGTGCGGACACGGCGGTCGGAAACGGCCGCGATGTTCGGACGGGCCGTCCCTGTGCGATACTGCGCCTGGTAGTACGACACGCCACACCCGCCGTACGACCCGACGACGTATTGTCCGGTCTCCGTGCGACGGCCGACCTGGCGCCGCCGGTCCCCGCAGAGGTGACCAGGCTGGCGCAGGGGCCGCTCGATGAGGAGTCCGGCACGGTGACCGACCCGCTGGCGCTCGACCGCGCCGCGGCCCCGGCCGGCTGAGAAACGGCCGGCAGGCCGCGCGCTACCGCGTCCGCCTAGGGGGCGGAGGCCGGGTCCAGTGCCTCACTGGACCCGACGGTCCTCCAGGGTTGCCGCGGCTCCCCAGGGGAGCGAGCGTCGTCGCAGCACAGGCCGGCCACTCGGGGCCCGCCGACCACGACGGTCGGTGGGCTCGGGACCCCGTCCGGGAGCCACCCGGGGTTGGGGGACGGCTCAGCTTGGGAAAAACTCAGAAGACTGGTCAGACCAGAAGACTTTCGACACCCCGCGCAACGCGGGGCGCCGAGCGAGACTACGAGCCCCTGTGCGGCCTCGCGTCCGCACGGCGGCACCGTCAAAGGGTCCGGCCCGAGCATCCTCGCGATGCCGGCCGCCCACTGGTGCCGTGCCGTGCCCGGATGTGGAGCCCGGGGGCCTGACGGGAGATCCACCCGCATGCTCGATAACACCGATCCGCAGCAGACCGCGGCCACGGAACAGAACGAAACCGCCGCGACCGGTGGTGAGGGCGCGTCCGCCGCGCCGCCGCGCCGTCGCCGCCGGGCGGTGTCCCGCCCGGCGGGCACCCCGCAGGGTGCGGCCGCCGAGACGGCCGAGACGGTGGTCCCGGTCGAGCCGACGGCCGTTGCGGCCGAGGCGCCCGCCGAGGCGGCGCCGGCGGCCGAGAAGCCGGTCCGGGCCCGCCGGACCCGCAAGCGTGCCGAGGCTCCGGCCGGCGCTCCGGAGGAGACCGCGATCGTGGTCACCGCACCGGAGGCCGAGGCGAAGGCCACGGAGACGAAGACCACGGAGGCGAAGGCCGAGGAGAAGGCGGAGAAGCCCGTTCGGGCCCGTCGGACCCGCAAGAAGGCCGAGGCCCCGGTCGAGGAGCCGGTGGCCGCCGCCCCCGCCCCGGTCGTCGAGCCGGTCGTGGAGCCGGTCGCCGAGCCGGTGGCCGAGGAGGCCCCGGCCGCTCCGGCCCGCCGCCCGCGCCGCCGTCGCGTGGTCGAGGCCGCGCCGGTGGTCGAGGCCCCGGCGGAGGAGCCGGTGGCCGAGGAGCCCGCCGTCGAGGAGGAGCCCGCCGAGGAGGAGGCCGTCGAGGCCGTCGCCGAGGCCCCGGTCGCCGCCGAGCCGGTCGCCGCCCCCGCCCCGGCCGCCGAGGCCGAGCCGCACCACCGGGTGCGCCGCCGCGCCGTGCGCCCGGCCACCGCGGTCTTCCAGGCCCCGGTGTTCCAGGAGCCCGCCCCCTACGTCGCGCCCGCCGCGCCGCAGCAGCCCGCCGCCGCCCCGGCGCCGGTCGAGGCCCCGGCCGTCGAGGCCGAGCGCCAGGACGAGGACGAGTACGAGTACAGCGGTGTCGGCCGCCGCCGCCGGGTCCGCACCCGGGTCGAGCCGAACCGTCGCAGGACGGCCGCCGAGGCGCCGGCCAAGGCCGCCCCGGCCAAGTCGGCCCCGGCCAAGGCCGCTGCGGTGAAGACCGCTCCGGTCAAGGCCGCTCCGGTGAAGGCCGCTCCGGTCGAGGTCCCGGTCGTCGAGGAGCCCGTCGTGGAGGCCCCCGTCGCCGGTCCGGAGGCCGAGGACGAGTGGGAGGACGGCCGTCCGTCCCGCCGCCGCCGTCGGGGCGGCCGTCGCCGCCGCCGTGGCGAGGCCGAGGACTTCGAGGCCGCCGAGGCCGTCGAGACCGAGCAGCCCGCCGCCGAGGAGTCGACCCGGGCCGTCGCCGACGAGGACGACGAGGACGACGACGACCTGGCCGCCGGCCTGTCCTCGTCGCGCCGCCGTCGCCGCCGTCGCCGCCGCAGCGGTGAGGCCGGCGCCGTCGAGGCCGCCGAGACCACCGAGGACGGCGTCCGCACGGTGGTGAAGGTGCGCGAGCCGCGCCGCCGCTCCACCGAGCCGTCCTTCGACCCGGACGAGGTGCAGTCCATCAAGGGCTCGACCCGTCTGGAGGCGAAGAAGCAGCGCCGCCGCGAGGGCCGCGAGCTGGGCCGCCGACGGGTGCCGATCATCACCGAGGCCGAGTTCCTGGCCCGCCGGGAGTCGGTCGAGCGCGTCATGGTGGTGCGCCAGAACGGCCAGCGCACCCAGATCGGCGTGCTGGAGGACGGCGTGCTGGTCGAGCACTACGTCAACAAGGAGCAGGCCACCTCGTACGTCGGCAACGTCTACCTGGGCAAGGTCCAGAACGTGCTGCCGTCCATGGAGGCCGCGTTCGTCGACATCGGCAAGGGCCGCAACGCGGTGCTGTACGCCGGTGAGGTCAACTTCGGTGCGCTGGGCCACGGCGGCCCGCGCCGGATCGAGTCGGTGCTCAAGTCTGGCCAGTCCGTGCTGGTCCAGGTCTCCAAGGACCCGATCGGCCACAAGGGCGCCCGCCTGACCAGCCAGATCTCGCTGCCCGGCCGCTACCTGGTGTACGTGCCCGAGGGCTCGATGACCGGCATCTCGCGCAAGCTGCCCGAGAACGAGCGGGCCCGCCTCAAGCAGATCCTCAAGAAGATCGTCCCGGACGACGCGGGCGTGATCGTGCGCACCGCCGCCGAGGGCGCCTCCGAGGAGGAGCTGACCCGCGACGTCCAGCGCCTCCAGCAGCAGTGGGAGGACATCCAGAAGAAGGCCGCGACCGGCAACGCCCCGGCGCTGCTGTACGGCGAGCCGGACATGACCGTCCGGGTCGTCCGCGACATCTTCAACGAGGACTTCACCAAGGTCATCGTCTCCGGCGACGAGGCGTGGAAGACCATCCACGAGTACGTCTCCAACGTGGCGCCGGACCTCGCCGAGCGGCTCCAGCGGTGGACCTCCGAGGTGGACGTGTTCGCCACCTACCGGATCGACGAGCAGCTGATGAAGGCGCTGGACCGCAAGGTCTGGCTGCCCAGCGGCGGTTCGCTGGTGATCGACCGCACCGAGGCGATGATCGTCATCGACGTCAACACCGGGAAGTTCGTCGGCCAGGGCGGCAACCTGGAGGAGACGGTCACCCGGAACAACATCGAGGCGGCCGAGGAGATCGTGCGCCAGCTGCGGCTGCGCGACCTCGGCGGCATCATCGTGATCGACTTCATCGACATGGTCCTGGAGTCCAACCGCGACCTGGTGCTGCGCCGGCTGCTGGAGTGCCTGGGCCGGGACCGGACCAAGCACCAGGTGGCCGAGGTCACCTCGCTGGGCCTGGTCCAGATGACCCGCAAGCGGGTCGGCCAGGGCCTGCTGGAGTCCTTCTCCGAGGCCTGCGTGCACTGCAACGGCCGCGGCGTGATCGTGCACATGGAGCAGCCGAGCGCCCACGTCCACGCCCCGGCGGCCACCGCCGTCGAGGCGGGCCCGGGCAGCGGCAAGCGCCGTCGCCGGGGCAAGGGCGGCGCGGGCCACGAGGAGCCGCAGGCCGTCGAGGCCGGGTCGGTGGCCGAGGCCGTCACCGAGGCGTTCGAGGAGCCCGCCGAGCCGGTGCGCGAGGAGATCGAGGGCCAGCTGGCCCTGGAGGTCCCGGGCGTCGAGGCCCCGGCCGTCGGGACCGTGGTGGTCGAGACGCCGAAGGCCGTGGAGGTGGAGGCCCCGGTGGCCGAGGCCCCCGCCGCCGCTCCGGCCGGCCGTCCGCGCCGCCGCGCGGTGCGCAAGGCGACGGCTCCGGCCGGTGCCCCGCAGGCCGCCGAGATCGTGGTGCTGCAGGCGAAGGCCGACGCGGCCCTGGAGGCGGCCCTGGCCGCCGCCGCCCCGGCCGCCGAGCCGGCGGTCGAGGTCGTGGCCGAGCCCGTCGCGGAGGTGGCCCCGGAGGCCGCCGCCGGGACCGCCGTCGCGGAGACCGAGGTCGTCGAGACCCCGGCCGCGGAGGAGGCCCCCGCCGAGGAGGCGTCGGCCGAGGAGGCCCCGGCGCCGAAGAAGCGGGCCGCCCGCAAGACCGCCGCGAAGAAGACCGCCGCCAAGAAGACCACCACGGCGGCCAAGAAGACCACCGCCCGCAAGACCGCGACCAAGCGGACGAGCGCGGCGGCCAAGAAGGCCGCGGCCGCCGAGGGTGATACGGCGTCCGAGTAGTGCCCACGCCGGGGGCGGGAGTCCTTCCCGCCCCCGGTCGTACCGGCCGGTTTGCCCCCTGGGCGGCCGGTCCGTATTCTTGACCATCGGCGTGTCTACGCCGCGCTCCCGAGCACATCACCTCTCCGAGAGCACCGCGCCCCGTGCGCGCGCGTTCGGAGGGAGGCCCCTGTGTCCGTACCCAGGTGGCTGGCGTCGGGAGTTCCGACCGAGTTGGGAAAGTAGGTACCGCATGTACGCGATCGTTCGCGCAGGCGGCCGCCAGCACAAGGTCGCCATCGGCGACGTGCTGGAGATCGACCGTATCGAGGCCAAGCCGGGTGACTCGGTGGAGTTCTCGACCATCCTGGTCGTCGACGGTGACGCCGTCACCTCCGACCCGTGGGTCCTGGCCGGCGTGAAGGCTCACGCCGAGGTGGTCGACCAGACCAAGGGCGACAAGATCGTCATCCTGCGCTACAAGAACAAGACCGGCTACCGCCGTCGTCAGGGTCACCGTCAGAAGCACACCGCGGTGCGTATCACCAGCATCGACTCGGTCAGCAAGTAAGGGGATAGCGAAAAATGGCACACAAGAAGGGCGCAAGCTCTACTCGTAACGGCCGTGACTCGAACGCCCAGCGCCTCGGCGTGAAGCGCTTCGGTGGCCAGGTCGTCTCGGCCGGCGAGATCCTCGTCCGCCAGCGTGGCACCCACTTCCACCCGGGTGCCGGTGTCGGCCGTGGTGGCGACGACACCCTGTTCGCGCTGACCGCCGGTGCGGTGCAGTTCGGCAACCGTCGCGGCCGCAAGGTCGTCAACATCGTGGCCGTCGAGGCCTGAGTCCGAACGGACTCCCGAGTCTGACAGGACTCACACTGAAGGGTGGGCCGGAATTCTCCGGTCCACCCTTCGCGCTTTACGCAGAAGAACCCTTCCCCGTACTGGAGGCACAACCATGACCACCTTCGTGGACCGCGTCGAACTGCACGTCGCCGCGGGTAACGGAGGCCACGGCTGCGCCTCCGTTCACCGTGAGAAGTTCAAGCCGCTCGGCGGACCGGACGGGGGGAACGGCGGTGAGGGCGGCAGTGTCATCCTGACCGTGGACGCGCAGGTCACCACCCTGCTCGAGTACCACCACTCGCCCAAGCGCAAGGCCACCAACGGCAAGCCGGGCGCGGGCGGCAACCGCACCGGCGCCGAGGGCTCCGACCTCGTCCTGCTGGTGCCGGACGGCACCGTGGTGCTGGACCGCCAGGGCAACGTGCTCGCCGACCTGGTCGGCCACGGCACCAGCTTCGTCGCCGCCCAGGGCGGCCGCGGCGGCCTCGGCAACGCCGCGCTCTCCTCGGCCCGCCGCAAGGCGCCCGGCTTCGCGCTGCTCGGCGAGCCCGGCGAGGCCCGCGACATCGTGATGGAGCTCAAGTCCGTCGCCGACGTGGCGCTGGTCGGCTACCCGAGCGCCGGCAAGTCCTCGCTGATCTCGGTGCTCTCCGCCGCCAAGCCGAAGATCGCGGACTACCCGTTCACCACCCTGATCCCCAACCTCGGTGTGGTCACCGCGGGCGAAACCGTCTACACCATCGCCGACGTGCCCGGCCTGATCCCGGGCGCCAGCCAGGGCCGGGGCCTGGGCCTGGAGTTCCTGCGGCACGTCGAGCGCTGCTCGGTGCTGGTGCACGTGCTGGACTGCGCCACCCTGGAGCCCGGCCGCGACCCGCTGACCGACCTGGAGACCATCGAGGCCGAGCTCGCCGAGTACGGCGGTCTGGAGGACCGCCCGCGCCTGGTCGCGCTCAACAAGGTGGACGTCCCGGACGGCCAGGACATCGCCGACCTGACCCGTGCCTCGCTGGAGGAGCGCGGCTACCAGGTGTACGAGGTCTCCGCCGCCTCCCGCAAGGGCCTGCGCGAGCTGAGCTTCGCGGTGGCGAAGATCGTCGCCGAGGCGCGCGCCGCCAAGCCGGCCGAGGAGTCCACCCGGATCGTGATCCGGCCCACGGCCGTCGACGACGAGGGCTTCACCATCGAGGAGGAGGACGGCTCCTACCGCATCCGCGGCGTCAAGCCGGAGCGCTGGGTCCGCCAGACCGACTTCAGCAACGACGAGGCCGTCGGCTACCTGGCCGACCGGCTGGCCCGCCTCGGCATCGAGGACCGGCTGTGGAAGGTCGGCGCTCGCGAGGGCGACACCGTCATCATCGGCCCGGAGGAGAACGCCGTCGTCTTCGACTGGGAGCCGACCATGGCCGCCGGCGCCGAGATGCTCGGTCGCCGCGGTGAGGACCACCGGATGGAGACCCAGCGCCCGGCGGTCGACCGCCGCCGCGAGAAGCAGAAGGGCCGGGACGCGGCCGAGGCCGAGTACCTCGCCTTCGAGGCGCTCTCCAGCGGCCGGCAGGCCGCGATCGAGGACGACGAGGAGCACTGAGTCGACCCCGCCGCGCAGCGGACGGCCCCGCCACCTCGACAGGTGGCGGGGCCGTCCGCTGTGTTGCGGCATGACGCGCCGTCACGTCGCCCGAGAGGTCCGGAGCTTGAGCGGGGCCGGTCCAGCCGGTGAAACCCCCTGGGGGTGACCTGCGCGGATCGCGTAGATTTCGGCCATGGCGGCAGGGCCGGGCCCCGCCGCACCCGCACCACACCGGAAGGGCGTACAGCGAGATGAGCGAGGACTCACTGCGGGAGGAGGTGCTGACCGCACGGCGGATCGTGGTCAAGGTCGGCTCCTCCTCACTCACCACGGCGGCCGGCGGCCTGGACGCCGACCGGGTGGACGCCCTGGTGGACGCGCTCGCCAAGGCGCGCAGCCGCCCGGAGCCGCCGGAGGTGGTGCTCGTCTCCTCCGGTGCCATCGCCGCCGGGCTCGCCCCGCTCGGTCTGGACAAGCGGCCCAAGGACCTGGCCCGCCAGCAGGCCGCGGCCAGCGTCGGCCAGGGGCTGCTGGTCGCGCGGTACACCGCCTCCTTCGCCCGGTACGGCATCCGGGTCGGCCAGGTACTGCTCACCGCCGAGGACGCCAGCCGTCGCGCCCACTACCGCAACGCCTACCGGACGCTGGACCAGCTGCTGGCGATGGGCGCGATGCCGGTCGTCAACGAGAACGACACCGTCGCCACCGCCGAAATCAAGTTCGGGGACAACGACCGGCTCGCCGCGCTGGTCGCCCACCTGGTCCGGGCCGACCTGCTGGTGCTGCTCTCCGACGTGGACGGCCTCTACGACGGCGACCCGTCCCGGCCCGGCACCAGCCGGATCGCCGAGGTGAGCGGCCCGCACGACCTCGACGGCATCCAGATCGGCAGCGCCGGCAAGGCGGGCGTGGGCACCGGCGGCATGGTCACCAAGGTGGAGGCGGCCCGGATCGCCACCGGCGCGGGCATCCCGGTGGTGCTCACCGCCGCCAGCCACGCCGCCGACGCGCTGGCCGGGCGGCCCACCGGCACGCTCTTCCGGCGCACCGGCAGCCGCACCTCCGACCGGATGCTCTGGCTGGCCCACGCCAGCAGCCCGCGCGGCGCCCTGCACCTGGACGCGGGCGCGGTCGAGGCGGTCGTCTCCGGCGGCGCTTCGCTGCTGCCCGCCGGGGTGACCAAGGTCGACGGGGACTTCGCCGCGGGTGATCCGGTGGACCTTCTTGCCGAAAACGGCCACATCGTGGCCCGCGGACTGGTCAACTTTGATGCGAGGGAGTTGCCCCGCCTGCTCGGCCGGTCCACCCGCGACCTGGCCCAGGAGTTCGGCGCCGGGTACGAGCGCGAGGTCGTCCACCGCGACGACCTGGTCGTTCTGCACGGCTGACCGGCCGTACGGCCGGCAGCGGCCGGACGGCGCGGCGCGGTCGGCGGGCCGCTCCGTACGGGAGCGGACCGGCCGCGGGCGAGGAGGGGCGCAGCCGTACCGGTCGGCCGGGGGCCGGCGGGCCGGTACGGGACGACACGAGATCGCCGAACAGGAGGCCGCCGGTGGAACGCAGGCGCGAGGCAGCGCTGACCGGAGGGACGGCGGGCCGGCGGCTGACCAGCATCGACGGCGGACGCGGGGACGGCCCCGCCGAGCCGGCCGGTCCGCCGTCGCAGGGGCCCGGCGGGGTGCGCCGGCTGCGGCCGCAGCGCGCGCAGGCGGCGGATCCGCCGAGCGTGCCGGAGCAGGCCCGGCTGTGGCACGTGGTGCTGAGCGTGGCCGGGCAGACCACCCCGCTGTCCGCGCTGCGGGCCTCGCTGGAGCGGCTGGCGCACGACCACTCGTTCTTCCTGACCGCCCGCTACGCGGCCGACCACGCCGAGATCCGCTACTGGGAGCAGGCCCGGGACCTGCACGACGCGGCGGCGATAGCGCTGCGGCTGTGGGGCGAGCACAAGGTGACCGCGAGCCTGCCGCCGTGGGAGATCGTCGGGCTGGAAGTGGTCGACCGGGCGACGTACCGCAAGCGGGTCGCCGAGGGCTTCGGCGATCCGCCGCCGCACCTGGGCGGGGTGCACCCGTACTGAGGGCGGGGGGCGGCCGTACCGGTGGTGGGGCGGGCCCGTGCTGAGGGCGGGGCGCGGGCCGTACCGAGGGCGTGCGGAGCCGTCCGGGCGGTGTCTCACCGGGCGAAATGACGGCTCGGCGGCGCGGGGGCAGTCGCTACCCTTGGCGGCATGACCAACGACCTCGCCACCGCCGACAGCCCCGTCCTCGCCGTAGCGCGCCGTGCCCGGGAGGCGGCCGCCGCGCTCGCCCCGCTGCCGCGCCGGGCCAAGGACGCCGCGCTGCTGGCGATCGCGGACGCGCTGGTCGCCCGCAGCGCCGAGATCGTCGCGGCCAACGCCGAGGACGTGGCCCGGGCCCGCGCGGCGGGGACGGCCGAGTCGGTGGTCGACCGGCTGAGCCTGACCGGCGAGCGGATCGCCGCGATCGCCTCGGACGTGCGGGACGTGGCCGGCCTGGCCGACCCGGTCGGCGAGGTGGTGCGCGGCTACACCCTGCCGAACGGCCTGGACGTGCGTCAGGTGCGGGTGCCGCTCGGCGTGGTCGGCATCATCTACGAGGCCCGGCCGAACGTCACCGTGGACGCCGCCGCGCTCTGCCTCAAGTCCGGCAACGCGGTGCTGCTGCGCGGCTCCGCCTCCGCCTACCGCTCCAACACCGCGCTGGTCGCCGTCCTGCGGGACGCCGTCGTCGCGGCCGGGCTGCCGGCCGACGTCATCCAGCTCGTCCCGGGGGAGAGCCGGGACTCGGTGCAGGAGCTGATGCGCGCCCGCGGCCTGGTCGACGTGCTGATCCCGCGCGGCGGCGCCTCGCTGATCCGCACCGTGGTCGAGGGTTCGACCGTCCCGGTGATCGAGACCGGCACCGGCAACTGCCACGTGTACGTGGACGCCCGGACCGACCTGGCGATGGCCGTCGGCATCCTGCTGAACTCCAAGGCGCAGCGGGTCAGCGTCTGCAACTCCGCCGAGACGCTGCTGGTGCACCAGGACGTCGCGGACGCCTTCCTGCCGCTCGCGCTGGCCGCCCTGGCCGGGGCCGGGGTGACGGTGCACGGCGACGAGGCGGTGCTCAAGGCCGCCGAGGGCACCGGCGTCACCGCGGTGCCCGCCACCGACGAGGACTGGGGCGCCGAGTACCTCTCGTACGACCTGGCGGCGGCCGTGGTGCCCTCGCTGGACGCGGCCGTGGAGCACATCCGCCGCTGGTCCTCGGGCCACACCGAGGCGATCGTCACCACCTCGCAGGCCGCCGCCCGCCGGTTCACCCAGTTGGTGGACTCGACCACGGTGGCCGTCAACGCCTCCACCCGGTTCACCGACGGCGGTGAGTTCGGCTTCGGCGCGGAGATCGGCATCTCCACCCAGAAGCTGCACGCCCGCGGCCCGATGGGCCTGCCGGAGCTGACCAGCACCAAGTACATCGTCACTGGTGACGGGCACGTCCGCGGCGAGGAGACGCAGACCGTGGGCGGGGGCGCGGACGCCGAGTGAGGGCGGGGCGCGGGCGCCGAACGGGGCGCCGCGCGGGGCGGTCGTCACACGGGTGACGGACCAACTGCCGGGAGCCACAGACAAATCGCCCGGCCGGTAATACGCTGAATCCGTGGCTGAGGATGTGGGGGGCTTGCCGTACCCCGACGGCGCCGACCACGGTGGTGCGGACGACGAGTTCGCCACCGTGGTCTTCGATGAGGCCTTCGTCCGGTCCGCCGCCGTGCACGAGCCGACCGCCAAGGAGCGGCAGCTCGCCGCCGCCGAGGCGCGGTTCGAGCCGGACTCCGCGGGACCGGGCTGGAGCTATGACGTGCCGGCTGCGGACGGGCTTCCGCTGGAGCTGCGCCCGTACCCGAGCGGACTCGACGAGGACCACCTCTACCCTGACCCCTGGTCGGGCCCGGGCCGGGCGACCGGCCGCCGGGGCCGGCGGTGGGGGCGGCGCTACGACCCGGTGCGGGCCCGCGGACGGTACGTGGCCCAGCAGCGCTGGCACCGGCCGGTGGCCTGGGTGCTCGCCGTGATCATGGGCGTGAGCCTGGTGGCGGTGGCGGTCGCGGCCGTCTACCAGGGCGTGGGCGGCTCCTCGGGGGCGCCCCGGCGCCCGGAGTCCGGCAGCAGCAGCCCGGGCGCGGACCCGCGGTCGGTGCCGGCCGAGCCGTCACTGGCGGCGTCGACGCCCTAAGGGAGTGTCCGGGGGCGCACGCCCCGGGGCGGTGGTCACGGAGCGTTCCCGGCAATCTGCGCCGGGGCCCTCGTGGCGGGCCCGGTGTGCGCCTACCCTGGTGCTATGGGTGACCCGCGCGAGCCTCCTGAGGGTACGCCCGAGGGCGGTTCCGGCAATGAGGACGAGTTCCGGTCCGTCGTCTTCGACGAGTCGTTCGTCCGGGCTGCCCGGATCCAGGAACTGTCCGCCCGGGAGCGGCTCGCGGGCTCCTTCGGCAAGGCCACCCGGGCCCGGGTGCGGCTCGGGCCGCTGGGCAGCGTGCCGCGTCAGGCGCTGGCCCTGCTGCTGCTCATCCTGCTGGCCTTCGGGGCCGCGGTGTACTTCGGGGTGAACTCGCCCAAGGGGATCCCGGCCCGGCCGGAGGGCAGTCAACTGACCGTCAGCCTGGTCGCGTTGAGCCCGGCTTCGGCCGTGCGCCCGGTCGCCGACCCGGCGCACCCGTTCGCGGCGCTGCCGACCGGGTACGGCGACGGGGCGGCCGGACTGAACACCCCGAGCGGCGCGGGCACCGAGCACTTCAGCAAGGTCGAGGTGACCAAGGCCCTCGACACCGTGCAGCGCTACCTGGTCGCCTCCTCGCTGGCGCCGGCGGAGCTGGTCCAGGGCGCCACCACGGACGTGCGGGTCTTCGTCACGCCCGGTGAGCAGGCCCAGTTCGACGCGAGCGTCGCCCAGCCGGTGGACGACCGGCACCACGCGGTGACCGGCTGGATCGTCCGCTTCGACCCGGCGCAGGTCGCGCTGGCCTCCGACACCGTGAAGGTGGTCGGCGCGATGCGGGTCGACGAGTCGGACGGCGGCACGCTGCAGATCACCACCGACCACACCTTCGTCTACGCGTTGAAGCCCGCCGGCGCCCCGGCCGGCGCCCCGGTCACCCTGGAGACGGTGCGGCGCGAGCTGACCTTCCAACTGGACCGGGTCGACCTGGGGCAGGCGCAGCTGCGGCTGGTGGACGCGGTGCTGCAGGCCGGCCCGGAGCCGTGCACCGCCTCGATGGCGGGCTTCCTGCAGCCGGTGCTGGCCACCGCGCAGGGCACCGCGGTGGCCGCGCCGACGCCGGTCGACCCGGGCAACCACGCGCGGCCGGCCTGGCAGGTGTGCGGGGTGCTGGCCGGGAGCTGAGCGGGGCGGGCGTCGGGGTGGCGGCGGCGTCGGGGGCGTCTTGGGCAGCGGGGCGGCGGGGCGGCGGCGGGGTGGCCGGTGACCCGGGCGGGGCACCGGCCGTCCCGTCGGAGGAGGCGGGGGAGAGGGCGGGGGCGGGGGTCAGCCGTCGGCGCGGTTCCCGGAGTCGCCGCGCTCCCCGGAGCCGTTGCGGGGGCCGGAGTCGTTGCGGCCGCCACCGGTGAAGGTGTCCCGCAGCTTGCCGCCGACCGTCGCGGCGCCGCCGGCCACGTCCCGCAGCAGGCCCATCAGCGGGTCCTTGCTCTCCTTCACCGAGGTCGTGTAGTGCTCGGCGGCGGCCTTCCACTGCTCGCCGACCGAGGTGTCCGGGTCGTCGGTGCGGCGCGGGTAGGCGCCGGCCAGGATCGAGCGGTACTCGTCGCTCTCCGCCCACTTCTTGAGCTGGGCGACCCGGACCACCGCGAACGGGTGGGTCTGCGGCAGCAGCTGGAGCAGCTTGAGCACGCCGTCGCGCAGGTCCCCGGCCTTCTCGTACTCCTCGGCCTGCTCCAGGAAGGCGTCGACGTTCATCTCGGCCAGGTTGTGCCCACCGGCCAGCTTCATCAGGGCCCGCATGGACGCCTGGAGGTCCTGCCCGGCGAGCAGGCCGGCCCGGTCGCTGGACAGCTCGGCCTTGCGGAACCACTCCTTGAGCGCGGTGACGATGGCCATGATCGCCAGGTTGCCGAGCGGCACCCAGGCGATCCGGGTGGCGATGTTGGTGAGGATCATCAGCATCGTCCGGTAGACCGCGTGGCCGGACATCGCGTGGCCGACCTCGTGGCCGATGACGGAGCGCAGCTCCTCCTCGTCCAGCAGCTCGACCAGGCCGCTGGTGACCACGATGATCGGGGTGTCGATGCCGATGGTGAACGCGTTGACCGTCGGGTCCTGGCTGACGTACAGGTCCGGGACCTGCTCCAGGTCGAGCACGTAGGCGGCGTCGCGGACCATGCCGTACAGCTCGGGGAACTGGCGCTCGGAGGTCTTCACGGCGGTGGCCAGGAACATCAGCCGGATCGAGCGCTCGGAGACCAGCCCGGCGAGCTTGCGCAGGACGTCGTCGAAGCCGGAGAGCCGGCGCAGGGCGACCAGCGCCGAGCGGTCGGCGGGGTGCTCCCAGGCCCGGGTGGAGATCTCGGGGAAGCGCTGACGACGGCGGCTCGGTGCGTTCGCGGTCGTGTCGGTCATGGTCTGCGTACCTCCTGGTCGACGGCGGCCTCGGCGCAGCGCCCGGCCCCCCGCTGGTCTTCGCCGGCAGTGACTCGTCTGCAACGACTGCCTGTGCAACGTCCGCGGTTGCGTACTCGTCCCCGGGGGCGGGCCCGGGCACGGCCCCGGGCACGGCCGCGGTGGCGGTGCGGCGGCGGCTTGACGGCGGCTTGGCGGCGGGTCGGTGGTGGGTCGGGCGCGGCGCGGGGGCCGGTGGGCGCTGCCGGTGTGAGGCGGGTTTACCCTGAATGCCCTGGAGAACCGAGACCGGACCCGGCCGCGGTACCGAGCAGTTCGAGGAGTCCCTCAGATGTCCACCGAAGCGCTGGTCAGCCTGGCCGCACCCATCTCCGACGAGGCCGGCCCGGGCCTGTTCCTGCGGATCATCGTGATCGCCTCCTTCGTCGGGATCGGCCTGCTGGTCTGGATCATGGCCCGCGCCTTCCGGGGCCAGTAGACGCCGCGTCCCCCTCGGTTCGCTCACGCCCGGTCAGCGGCGGTGGGCCGCCGAGCGGTTGCCGCGTAACCCCCCGTACGATGACGGGTGGGCCCTCACCGGCCCGGAACCACCCCCAGGTCCGTCACCGAGCCGAGAAGGTCCCGCCGACCATGAGCACTGCTGCCGCACTCCCCGCCCTGAACCTCCTCGCCGAGGGGGGCAACCACGACAGCCTCAACCCGCTGCTGACGGGTGGCGCCGCGCTGTTCATCCTGGTTCTCCTGCTCTTCATCACCACCCGCTTCAACCGGGACCGCTGAGCTCCGTCCCGGGACCGCTCGGGGAGCGTCCGGCCGGTGCGCCGGCCGCTCCCTCACGCATCTGCGGACAACCCCCACACGGGCGTTCCCGCACCGCAACGGGCGTCGCGTAAGGTGTGGCGGCATGGGAGAGCAGGCCGGGAATCCCGGCGGACCGGAACCGGTGAAGAAGCGCCTCGGGGTGATGGGCGGCACCTTCGACCCGATCCACCACGGCCACCTGGTCGCCGCGAGCGAGGTGGCGAGCGCGTTCCACCTGGACGAGGTGATCTTCGTCCCGACCGGTGAGCCGTGGCAGAAGAGCGACCGCCAGGTCACCCCGGCCGAGGACCGCTACCTGATGACGGTCATCGCCACCGCCGAGAACCCGCAGTTCTCGGTGAGCCGGATCGACATCGACCGCGAGGGCCCGACCTACACCGTCGACACCCTGCGCGACCTGCATTCCCTGCACCCGGCCGCGGACCTCTTCTTCATCACCGGCGCCGACGCGCTGGCCCAGATCCTGTCCTGGCACGACTCGGACGAACTCTTCTCGCTGGCCCACTTCATCGGTTGCACCCGTCCGGGGCACACTCTGTCGGACGCCGGGCTTCCGGTGGGCGGGGTCTCCCTGGTGGAGGTCCCGGCGTTGGCCATCTCCTCCACGGACTGCCGCAACCGGGTCGCCAAGGGCGAGCCGGTCTGGTACCTCGTCCCGGACGGGGTGGTCCGCTACATCGACAAGCGGGCGCTCTACGCGCCGCACGGGACCTGAGCCAGGAGCGGGCGTGACCGATCGCAGCGGTAACGGCAGCGGCAACGGCGGGCAGCCGCAGGAGTGGTCCACCGGCCAGTACCAGCAGCCGTACCAGCAGTCGTACCAGGGCCAGGGCGAGGGGCACCCGCAGGGGCAGCAGCAGCCCCCGGCGTACGGGCAGCAGTACGAGGAGCAGCCGTACGGGCCTCAGACGTACGACCAGTACGGGCAGCCGGTGTACGGGCAGGGCTCGTACGGCGGGCAGCAGGCCCAGGCCCAGGCCCAGGGCTACCAGCAGGGCGGCCAGCAGGGCGGGCAGTTCCCGCAGCAGCAGACGTACGGGCAGCAGGGGTACGAGGAGCAGCCGTACGAGCCGCCGACGTACGACCAGTACGGGCAGCCGGTGTACGGGCAGGACCCGTACGGGGGCTACCAGCAGCAGGGGTACCAGGCGTACCAGCAGCAGCCGTACCAGGCCGCACCGGTGGCCCCGGCCGCGCCGGCCGGGCCGGTGGTCGCCGAGCCGCAGCCGACCGTGCCGCAGCCGTCCGCCCCGGCGGGGCCCGCCGCCGTGCCGCCGCCGCGCCGCCGGACCCCCCGGCCGGGTGCGGAGGCCGCCCCGGCCGCGCAGGCCGCGCCCTCCGAGCAGGTGGCCGGGGCCCGTCCCGGCAAGGCCGGCGGCCGGGCGCCCAAGGACTCCTACCAGACGGGCGAGTTCACCTTCGTCGACGAGGAGGCGGAGGAGTCCGAGGACGTCATCGACTGGTTGAAGTTCGCCGAGTCCCGCAGCGAGGTGCGCGCCGAGCGCCGCCGCAAGCTCAAGAACCGGCTGGTCGGCCTCGGCGTGGTGCTGGCGCTCGCGGCCGGCGGCGTCGGCGGCTACCTGTGGTTCACCGGGGACAAGCCGACCGCGGCCGCCGCGGCGGGCGGGCGGCAGGTCAACGTCGTCCACCTGCGCGACCTCCAGGGCAAGGTGTCCAGCGCGCTGCTGGTCGACGACGCCTCCGGGCACAAGGGCACGGTGCTGCTGCTGCCCGACGTGCTGCGGCTGCCCGGCCCGGGTGACCCGCCGGTGACCACGGTCGGCCAGGCCATGGACGCGATCGGCGCCTCGGCGACCCGCGACGGCCTGTCCACCGTGCTCGGCGCCCCGGTGGCCGGCACCTGGCGGCTGGACACCCCGTACCTGGAACTGCTGGTCTCCCAGCTCGGCGGCGTCCGGGTGGACACCAACGCCGAGACTCGCGAGGGCGGCAAGCCGGACGGCAAGCAGCTCTCCCCGGCGGGCAAGAACACCCTGCTCAGCGGGAAGGCCGCGGTCGCCTACGCCACCCTCCAGGCGCCCGGCGAGAACCGGGACGCCCAGCTGGCCCGGTTCGGCCAGGTCATGGACGCCGTGGTGCGCACCATGCCGACCACGTTCAAGGACGCCAAGGACGACGTGCACCGGATGAACGCGGTGCTCGACCCCTCGCTGCCCGAGGACGCCCTGGCCGGCGTGCTCACCCAGCTCGCCCAGCAGGCCAAGGACGGCCACTTCGGCACCACCGCGC
The DNA here is from genome assembly GCF_042896295.1 of Kitasatospora sp. NPDC001309. Classification (NCBI taxonomy): domain Bacteria; kingdom Bacillati; phylum Actinomycetota; class Actinomycetes; order Kitasatosporales; family Streptomycetaceae; genus Kitasatospora; species Kitasatospora sp. NPDC001309. The sequence goes on from NZ_JBIAXC010000009.1 coordinate 97,716, forward strand.
TGACCGTCAAGCCCGACGGCACCCTGGACGAGGCGACCGCCGGCAAGCAGGTCAAGGACGTGCTCGGCGGCACCGTGAAGTCCGCGGCGGCCGGCGACGCCCCCGCCCGGGTCTCGGTCCAGGACGCCTCCGGCAACGACGCGGCGGGCGCCGCGGCGCAGGTCCAGATCGTCAACTCGGGCCTGACGTTCATCCCGGGCGGCGCCAAGACCGCGCCGCAGGCCACCAGTGAGATCCGCTACACCGACGACGCCCGGCAGGGCGCGGCGAAGTCCCTGGCGACCAGCCTGGGGCTGCCGGACACGGCGGTGAAGAAGGTCGGCGACGCCCAGAACGCGGACCTGGTGGTCGTGCTCGGCAAGGACTACCAGCCGCCGAAGACCCAGTAGCGGACCGGCTCCGGCCCCTCGCCCGCCCCGCGGCCCCGGAAATGCGTTCCGAGGCCGCGGGGACGGCGTGAGATCCTGGAAGGCGACCCCTGCCGCCGTGCCGGGGCCGTCCCACGCCGCCGAGCCGGAAGAACACCGTGACCGTCACCGACCACAGCCAGCAGCTCATCAACGTCGCCGCCCAGGCGGCGGCCGACAAGCTCGCGCACAACATCATCGCCTTCGACGTCAGCGAGGTGCTGTCGATCACCGACGCCTTCCTGATCGCCTCCGCGAACAACGACCGCCAGGTCCGCTCGATCGCCGAGGAGATCGAGGACCAGCTGCGCGAGCAGCTGGACATCAAGCCGGTGCGACGCGAGGGCGAGCGCGAGGGCCGCTGGATCCTGCTCGACTACCTGGACATCGTCGTGCACGTCCAGCACTCCGAGGAGCGCTCCTTCTACTCGCTGGACCGCCTCTGGAAGGACTGCCCCGAGCTGCCGCTGCCCGAGGACGCCGTGGAGTCGCGCAACCGCCCCGACGCGATCACCGACGACGCCGGCAACGCCGTCGCCCCGGCCGACGACTTCGGCAAGCCCGAGGACCTGCACTGAGCAGGGATGCGCGCGGCCCGCGCGTCGTCTTCTGGCGGCACGGCCAGACCTCCTGGAACCTCGAATCGCGCTTCCAGGGCACCACGGACATCGACCTGACCGGCCAGGGCGTGCTGCAGGCCCAGCGGGCGGCCCGGCTGCTCTCCGGCCTGCACCCCGACCTGCTGATCTCCTCGGACCTCAAGCGCGCCCGGCGCACCGCCGACGAGCTGGCCCGGGTCACCGGACTGGACGTGCAGCACCACGAGGGGCTGCGGGAGACCTACGCGGGCTCCTGGCAGGGCCTGACCAACGCCGAGATCCGTGAGCGCCACCCGGAGGAGTACGCGGCCTGGGCGGCCGGGGAGCCGGTGCGCCGCGGTGGCGGCGAGCTGTCCACCGAGGTCGCCGACCGCTCGGTGCCGGTGGTGCTGGAGGCGGTCGCCAAGCTGCCGGAGAACGGCACCCTGGTCGTGGTCAGCCACGGCGGCACCATCCGGACCATGCTCGGGCGGCTGCTGGGACTGGAGCCTCCCGTGTGGGAGTGCTTCGGCGGGCTGTCCAACTGCTGCTGGTCGGTGCTCGGCAGGGGGGCGCGCGGTTGGCGTCTGCTGGAGCACAACGCGGGCACGCTCCCGCAGCCGGTGATCGGCGACGACACCTGACGGCACTCGGCACCTGACGGCACTCGGCGACGGGGGCTTCGAGGGGCCCGGAAGGAGCGGATTTCGCAGTTCCGGGCCTGACCAGCTAGAGTCTTCCTCGTTCGCAGGGAAGGAACGCGGCCCGGAAGGGAAGCGGGAGATCCGGCGAGTGCGGGGCTATAGCTCAGTTGGTAGAGCGCTTGCATGGCATGCAAGAGGTCTGGGGTTCAATTCCCCATAGCTCCACTCCGCATCGGCGGTCGTGGAAATCGGAGTTCCGGAGCCAGGTCGCCAGTGTCGCGGGGCTATAGCTCAGTTGGTAGAGCGCTTGCATGGCATGCAAGAGGTCTGGGGTTCAATTCCCCATAGCTCCACAGTGGTTCGAGAGGCCGTCACCTGAGGGTGGCGGCCTTTCGTGCTTCCTGGAAGGGGATCGCGGGGTGGGGGCCCTCGGGTTCCTGTGCCCCGTACCCGCGCCCTGCTGTTCGCCCGGGTGCCGGCGGGGACGGTGCCAGGCGGCTCGGCTCGGCTCGGGTCGGGTCGGGTCGGCTCGGGGACCGGGGGTGCGGTGACCGGGGGTGCGGTGACCGGGGGTGCGGTGACCGGCCCGGGAAGCGGATTTCAGGAGCACCCCCAGGACCGTGTAAAGTAGTCGATGTCGCCGAGGGAAACCGGACGGAAACGACGGGAAACCCGGCGACATCGCAGGTCAAGGGGCTATAGCTCAGTTGGTAGAGCGCTTGCATGGCATGCAAGAGGTCTGGGGTTCAATTCCCCATAGCTCCACAGTGGTCAAGAGCCGCCTCCCGTTACGGGGGGCGGCTCTTCGCCGTTGTGTGCATGCCACCGGCGGACGGGAGGGAAAGACCGCTACCGTCGTGCCATGGCCGATCTGCAGCGAAGGCGGAACGAGGAGCTGGCCCGGATACTGCACCAGCTCGGCTGGAGTCCGGAACGGCTCGCCCGTGAGGTGAGCCTCGCCCTCCCGCCGGGCCTGGCGATCAGCTCCACCGCCCCGTACAAGTGGCGCGACCGCGGCATGGTGCCGCGCAGCCCGCACGACCAGACGGTCTGCGAGGTGCTCAGCCGCACCCTCGGCATAGCCGTCACCTACGAGCAGCTCTGGGGCCGCATGGGCGGCCACCGCGGCGCCAAGATCCTCTCGCCCCGGCTGCTCACCGACCCGTGGACCGCCGACACCGCCCAGACCGCGCTGCGCGAGGCCGCCACCGACGCCGGACCGGTCCGGCTCACCGACCTGTTCCGCAGCGCCGACCTCGACCACGCCGCCGAACGGCTCTCCTCACCGCCACCGCCGGTCGGCGGCGGCGAGGGCGCGCTGCGCGTCGACCCCACCCTGGCCGGCGAGCTCGGCCTCTCCTACCGCAGCAAGCAGCGCCTCGAACGCTCCTGCGGCGGCGGCCTCGTCCTCGGCCCCACCCGCGCCGAACTCGCCATGCTGGCAAAGCTCCTGGAGCTCGGCGCGTACGACGAACGACTCGGCCGCGAACTGTACGGCACCGCCAGCAGGCTGGCCCGGCTGGCCGGCTGGGCCGCGTTCGACCTCGGCCACGACGCGGCCGCCCAGCGGGCCTTCGTCGCCGCGCTGCGCGCCGCCCACGTCAGCGGCGACGTCCGGCTCGGGGTCGCCGGGCTCGGCGCGCTGGTGGCCCTCGCCACCCAGGGCAGCGGCGGGCGCGGCCTGGACGCCGTCACCGCGCTGCGCACCGCCCTGGACGCCCACGGGCCCGCACTCAGCCCCACCGGGCGGGCCCGCCAGTACGGCAGGATCGCCCGCGCCCACGGCCGCCGCGGCGAGGCCGACCAGGCCGAGGCGGCCGCCGCCCGGGCCTTCGCCGAGATCGACGGCGTCCCCGGCACCGAGGAGGCTCGGGCCGACCTCGCCGGGATGGTGGGGGAGGGGCGGCTGGCGCTCGGTCAGCACCGGATGGCGAAGGCCCTGCTCGCCGAGGCCGTCGCCGGGCTCGGGTCGGGGCGCGCCCGGTCCAAGGCGCTGCTGATGGTCCGGCTGGCCGAGACCCACCGGCGGCTCGGCGACCAGCGGGAGGCCGCCCGGACGGCGGGGCTGGCGCGCGCGCTCGCGGCGGGGATGCAGTCGGAGCGGCTGGCCCGGGCGCTGCGGGACTTCGAGGCGGCGGGGCTGCGGGACGGCGGGACGGCGCGGGCGGCTGCGCCGTAGGCGGTGGGGGTGGGCGGTTGGCCGTGGTTCGGCGGTCGGCGGTCGGCTGTGGGGGTGGGCGGCTGTGCGGCGGTCGGTGGCGCGGCGCGGTTGGCCGTGGGGGCCGCAGGGGCGCGGTGCCGCCGGTGGGACGGCCAGGAGAGCCCTGACCTGCTTGCGGTACCCTGAGCCCATGCGAACCGTGCGCCTGCTCCTTAGCCGGCCGCGCTGACCAGGACCGGCCGCGCCCTCGGGCGGTGCCGGAGTCGGCGTGGCGTCCCCTCCTGCGAGGGGATTTTTTGTTTTCCGCCCCCGCCCGCGCCGTGGGAGGGGTCCACGGTCGGCCGCGTCGCGGTTCGCCAACTGACACCGATGGAGCTTGAAGGACCATGAGCGAGACGACCCCTGCGTCCGGCGCGGCCGAGACCGCGACCGAGCCGTTCCGGTACAGCGCCGCGCTGGCGGCGGAGATCGAGTCCCGCTGGCAGGACATCTGGGAGAAGGAGGGCACCTTCCACGCCCCCAACCCCACCGGTGAGCTGGCCGACCCGGCCGCCGGCGACGTCGCCGCGAAGCCGCACAGCTTCATCATGGACATGTTCCCGTACCCCTCGGGCGCGGGCCTGCACGTCGGCCACCCGCTGGGCTACATCGCCACCGACGTCTTCGCCCGCTACCAGCGGATGACCGGCCACAACGTGCTGCACACGCTGGGCTACGACGCCTTCGGCCTGCCCGCCGAGCAGTACGCGGTGCAGACCGGCACCCACCCGCGGGTCTCCACCGAGGCCAACATCGCCAACATGCGCCACCAGCTGCGCCGGCTGGGCCTGGGCCACGACCCGCGCCGCTCGATCTCCACGATCGACCCGGACTACTACCGCTGGACGCAGTGGATCTTCCTGCAGATCTTCAACTCCTGGTACGACGAGGCGGCCGGCAAGGCCCGCCCGATCGCCGAGCTGGTCGCCCGGTTCGAGTCCGGCGAGCGTGAGGTGCCGGGCGGCCGCGCCTGGGCCGAACTGACCGCCGGTGAGCGCGACGAGGTGCTGGGCGAGTACCGCCTGGCGTACGCCAAGGAGGTGCCGGTCAACTGGTGCCCGGGCCTGGGCACCGTGCTGGCCAACGAGGAGGTCACCGCGGACGGCCGCTCCGAGCGCGGCAACTTCCCGGTGTTCAAGTCCAACCTGCGCCAGTGGATGATGCGCATCACCGCGTACTCCGACCGCCTGATCGCCGACCTGGACCTGCTGGACTGGCCCGAGGCCATCAAGCTGCAGCAGCGCAACTGGATCGGCCGCTCCGAGGGCGCCCGGGTCGACTTCGCGGTCGACGGCGGGAAGATCACCGTCTTCACCACCCGGCCCGACACCCTGTTCGGCGCCACCTACATGGTGCTGGCGCCCGAGCACGACCTGGTCGACTCGATCGTGCCCGCCGCCTGGCCGGAGGGCGTGCCCGCCGAGTGGACCGGCGGCGCCGCCACCCCCGCCGAGGCCGTCGCCGCCTACCGGGCCACCGCCGCCGCCAAGTCGGACGTCGAGCGCCAGGTCGAGGCCAAGGTCAAGACCGGCGTCTTCACCGGCGCCTACGCCGTCAACCCGGTCAGCGGCGCGTCCGTCCCGGTGTTCATCGCCGACTACGTGCTGATGGGCTACGGCACCGGCGCCATCATGGCCGTCCCCGCCCACGACCACCGCGACTTCGCCTTCGCCCGCGCCTTCGCGCTGCCGATGCGCTGCGTCGTCGAGCCCACCGACGGGCGCGGCTCGGACCCGGCGGAGTGGGACGACGCCTTCGACACCTACGACTCGGTCATCGTCAACTCGGTGCGCTCCGAGGGTGATTCGCCGCAGTCTGGGTCCCGGTCCTCGTCGCTGTCCCTGGACGGGCTGAGCGTGGTCGACGCCAAGGCCGCCGCCACCGCCTGGCTGGCCGAGCGCGGCATCGGCGAGGGCACCGTCAACTACCGCCTGCGCGACTGGCTGTTCAGCCGCCAGCGGTACTGGGGCGAGCCGTTCCCGATCGTCTACGACGAGGACGGCGTGATGCACGCGCTGCCCGAGTCGATGCTGCCGGTCGAGGTCCCCGAGGTCGACGACTACTCGCCGCGCACCTACGACGCGTTCGACTCGGCCTCCTCGCCGGAGACCCCGCTGTCCCGCAACGAGGACTGGGTCAACGTCGAGCTGGACCTGGGCGACGGCGTCCGCAGCTACCGCCGCGAGACCAACACCATGCCCAACTGGGCGGGTTCCTGCTGGTACGACCTGCGCTACGTCGACCCGACCAACGCCGACGCGGTGGCCGACCCGGCCAACGAGCGCTACTGGCTGGGCCCCACCGAGGCCAAGCCGGCCGGCGGCGCCGACCTGTACGTCGGCGGCGCCGAGCACGCCGTGCTGCACCTGCTGTACGCCCGCTTCTGGCACAAGGTGCTGCACGACCTGGGGCACGTCTCCTCCGTCGAGCCGTTCCACAAGCTGTTCAACCAGGGCATGATCACCGCGGACGTCTACCGCGACGAGCGCGGCTTCCCGGTGCCCGCCGCCGAGATCGAGGAGCGCGACGGCAAGTACTTCTGGCAGGGCGAGCCGGTCAAGCGCGAGGCCGGCAAGATGGGCAAGTCCCTGAAGAACGCCGTCGCCCCGGACGAGATCGCCGACGAGTACGGTGCGGACACCCTGCGCCTGTACGAGATGTCGATGGGCCCGCTGGACGTCTCCCGTCCGTGGGACACCCGGGCCGTCGTCGGCTCCTACCGCTTCCTGCAGCGGCTGTGGCGCAACGTCGTCTCCGAGGGCACCGGCGAACTGGTCGTCACGGACGAGGAGCCGGACGACGCGACGCTGCGCGCCCTGCACAAGGCGATCGACGGCATCCGCGGCGACATGGCCGGGCTGCGCTTCAACACGGCCGTCGCCAAGGCGATCGAGCTGAACAACTACCTGGTCAAGCGCGGCTCCACGCCGCGGGCCGTGGCCGAGCAGCTGGTGCTGATGGTCGCGCCGCTGGCCCCGCACATCGCCGAGGAGCTGTGGCGCCGCCTGGGCCACGGCGAGTCGCTGGCGCACACCGACTACCCGGTCGCGGACCCGGCGTACGTGGTCGACGAGTCGGTGACCTGCGTGGTGCAGATCAAGGGCAAGGTCAAGGCCCGGCTGGAGGTCGCGCCGGGCATCACGGACGCGGAGCTGGAGGCGCTGGCGCTGGCGGACCCGGCGGTGGTCGCGGCGATCGGTGACGCGGCGGTGCGGAAGGTGATCGCGCGGGCGCCGAAGCTGGTGAACATCGTGACCGGCTGAGGTCGGTTCGGGACGGCTCCGGACAGGAGTTGATCGGGCGGGTGTCCTTCGGGGCGCCCGCCCGGTGTTCTGTCCGGACCTCGTGCGAGGGTGCGGGGTGGGGCGCAGGGGGCAGAGGCGCAGGGGTGCAGAGGCGCAGGTGGAGCGGGTGCGGGCCCTCCGGGAGATCCCGGATCTGTCCCTGATCTCCGTCCGCCGGGCCCGTTCCGGGCCTTCCGGGCCCGGGTGCGGCGGCTACGGTGGAACCCACGGCAGTGCGGCCCGCGTTGGGCCCGGTGGGGGCCGAAACGGCGGCGGAAGGTGACGCGCGATGGACGTGTTCGGCGTGATGATCGGCTTGGTCCTGCTCTTCGGGGTCGCGACGCTCGTCCTGGCCGTGGTCGGCACGGTCAAGGCGGCCAAGGCCGTTGCCGCGAAGGTCGAGAGGCACGAGGCCAACGCCCGGCGCGCCGTCGAGACCGCCACCCTCAAGGCGAAGAAGTACACCAAGGTCGGCCCGCCCGCGCAGATCGCCACCGTCCGCCTCCAGCTGCGGACCTCGCTGGACGGCACCCGACAGGTGCTGGAGGGCGGGCTGGAGCAGGACGGCCAGCTCGGCGAGTCGCTCGCGCTGCTCACCCGGCTCGACGCGCACGCGGCCGAGCTGGACGGCGAGCTGCGGGTGCTGGAACGCGAGCCGGACACCACGCGGATCGCGGCCAAGCTGCCGGAACTGCGCGAGCGCGCGGAGCGGATCACCCACGCCGCGGAGACCATGCGGTGGGCGGCCCAGGACCGGATGCACCGGTTCGCGGACGACGAGCTGAGCCGGCTGAGCCAGGAGTGCGAGAGCGAGGCGGGGGCGCTGCGGCACTGGGACACGGCGGGGGGCGGTGCTGCCGGTGCGGGGGCTGGGGCTGGGGCTGGGGCTGGGGCAGGCGGGGGTGCGGGTGCCGGTGCCGGTGCGGCCCGGGCCGGGCTGACGGACGGCAGGGGGCGGCCCAACGCCGAGGACATCCTCGGGCTGGCCGACCCGCTGGCGAAGCTGGCGCAGCGGCTGCGGAAGCCGTCGGCGGGGCCCTCCACGGGGCCGTCCGCGAGCTGATTCCCGCGCGCGGCCGGGCCTGTCCAGGAGCGCGCGGACAGCTGCTGTCATCCCGGACGAACGGGGAGTAACCTCCGCCTCATGCCCTCCGACCTCGCACTTGTCACCGATTCCACGGCCTACCTGCCGCAGGCGGCGCTCGACCGGCACGGGATCACGGTGGTACCGCTGAGCGTCGCGGTCGGTGACGAGGTCCGCTGCGAGGGCGTCGAGATCTCCCCGAAGGACGTCGCCGAGGCGCTGCGCGGCAAGCAGCGGGTGACCACCTCACGGCCCAACCCGGAGACCTTCGCCGCCACCTACCGGGCGGCCGCCGAGGCCGGGGCGCGGGGAATCGTGTCGGTGCACATCTCCGGCGAACTGTCCGGCACGGTCGAGGCTGCCCGGCTGGCCGCCGCCGAGGCGCCGGTGCCCGTGCGGGTGGTCGACAGCCGACTGGTCGGAATGGCCCTCGGGTACGGCGTGCTGGCGGCGGCCGAGGCGATCGAAGCCGGCCTGGGCCTCGCGGAGGCGGCCGGGGCGGCGACCGATCGGGCGGCCGGGACCAGCGGCTTCTTCTACGTGGACACCCTGGAGCACCTGCGCCGGGGCGGGCGGATCGGGGCGGCGCGGGCGCTGCTGGGTTCGGCGCTGGCGGTCAAGCCGTTGCTGCACCTGGACGGGGGGCGGATCGAGCCGCTGGAGAAGGTGCGGACGGCGTCGCGGGCGATCGCCCGACTGGAGGAGATCGCGGTCGAGCGCTCGGGGGAGGGCGAGGTGGACATCACCGTCCACCACCTGGCCGCCGAGGAGCGGGCCGAGCAGCTCGCGGAGCGGCTGCGGGCGCGGGTGCCGGGGTTGCGGGAGCTGTACGTGGGCGAGGTCGGGGCGGTGATCGGCGCGCACGTCGGGCCGGGGCTGCTGGCGGTGGTGGTCGCGCCGCGCTGAGGCGGGGGGTTGGGGCGGGCGGCTCAGGGCGGCTCGGGTCAACTGCGTGATGGTGTGGCCACTCGTGTGAGTGACACTTTTTATCCACAACCCCCGGGTTTTCCACAGGCTTTCGGAAATTTCCACGGGTTTCGCGAGGTGCTCCTAACGTCCTCGCCATGACGACCTTGGGCCTGGGCGCGGCGAAGCGCCAAGCGATCGACGAGACGGTACGGCTGCGGATGGCGGCGCTGTTGCCGACAGAGGACGAGCCGGTGGTCAGCGAGCCGGCGGGCCGTGAGCCGACTGCCGGCCAGCCGCCGGAGGGTGGTCCGGTGGCGGCCGTACCGCCTGCCGCAGTGCCGCCGGGGGCCGGCCCGCCCGAGCCGGTGCACCTCCCCGATCCGCCGGGCGGCGGGGCGCGGCTGCGGTTCGCCTCGGCGCTGGCGCTCGACCGGCGGGCGGTGGCCGGGCTGGCCGTCCTGCTCCTCTTCGCGGTGGGCTACGCCGTGCAGCACTTCTGGCTGGCCCGACCGGAGGCGGTCGCCGTTCCGGCACTGGCGGCCGCGTCGGCGCCGCCGGAGCCGGGCCCGCCCGCCATCGACGGCCCGCCCGGCAGCGGGGCCGGGCCACCCACGGGCCCCGCGGGCCCGGGGGCCGAGCCCGCCGTCGTCATCGACGTCGGCGGCCGGGTCCACCTGCCCGGTCTGCACACCCTGCCCGGGGGATCGCGGGTGGCCGACGCGCTGCGGGCGGCTGGCGGTCCGCTGCCGGAGACGGACACCCGGAGCCTCAACCTGGCCCGCGTCCTGACGGACGGTGAGCAGATCACGGTCGGTGAGCAGGCGCTCGTTCCCGTACCCGTCCCCGCTCCCGGAGGCGCCGGCGGACTGCCCGGTGCCGGTACGCCCCGGCCACCCGTCAGTCTCAACCGCGCCACCCTCGAACAGCTCGACGCCCTCCCGGGCGTCGGCCCGACCCTCGCCCAGCGCATCCTCGCCTACCGCGCCTCGCACGGTTCGTTCCGCTCGGTCGACCAGCTCCGGCAGGTCAGCGGCATCGGTGCCCGCACCTTCGCCGAACTCCGTCCGCTCCTCACCCTCTGACGTCCCCCTGTTCCCGTCCCTCTGTTCCCGTCCCACTTCCGGCCCCGTTGCGGGCCCCTCGCCGATGCCGAAAGGAGGTACCGCCGTGACCGCCACCACCGCGCCGCTCCCGCGCACCCGCTCCTCGGGCGCCGACTTCCGACTGCTGCTGCCCGCCGTCTCGGCCTGGCTGGTCACAGCGGTGCTCCTGCCCGTGGAACCGGGGTCCGAGCCGCTGATCCTGCTGTCGGCGGGTGCCGCCGTGCTCGCGGCCGTCCTGCTGCTCGTCCGGCCGGGCCTGCTGCCCCGGCGCGGGGCGGCGGTGGCGTTGGCGGCCGTCCTGCTCACCGGTGCGGCGGCCGCGATCGCGACCCCGTTGCACACCGCCGACCTGCACCGGGGCCCGCTGCCGGAGCTCGCCCGTGCGGCCGAGCACGCGCCGCCGCGCGCCCCGGGCACGCCCGCCACGGCGGTCGAGGTGGAGCTGACCGTCGCGGGGGACCCCAAGGTCCACACCTCCCGGGGCGGCACCACCGGTGGGCAGAGCCTCCTCACCGTCGAGGCCGTGGCCGACCGCGCGACCGTTCTCCCGGACGGACGGGCCACCCGGACACACACCCCGGTGACGGTCATGGTCCGCGGGCCGGAGAGCGACTCCTGGCTGCGGCTGCTGCCGTCCGAGCGGCTGGCCGTCGAGGCCGAGGTGCGGCCGGCGGGAGCGGGCTACGACACCGAGTCCGCGGCACTGCTGCTCGTCCACGGCCCGCCCCGGCAGCTCGCACCGCCGAGCCTGCCGCAGCGGATCGCCGGGCGGCTGCGCGAAGGCCTGCGCACGGCCAGCGACGGGCTCCCGCCGGACGCGCGCGGGCTGCTCCCCGGGCTGGTCGTCGGCGACACCTCGCGACTGCCCGACGACCTGGTGGACGCCTTCCGGGCCACCGACCTGGTGCACCTGGTGGCCGTCAGCGGGGCCAACCTGGCGATCGTCCTCGGCGTACTGCTGGGCGCACCGGCGCAGGCCGGCACGGCGGAACGGCGCGGACTGGCCGCGCTGTCGGGGCTGTCGCTGCGCACCAGTGCCCTGGCCGGTACGGCGCTGACCCTGGCCTTCGTGACGGTCTGCCGACCCGAACCCAGCGTGCTGCGGGCGGCGGGCACGGGACTGATCGGCATGCTGGCCCTGGCCACCGGCCGCCCCCGCCAGGCCGTACCGGCGCTCGCCGGGTCCGTCCTGGTCCTGGTGCTGCTGGACCCGTACCTGGCGCGTTCCTTCGGCTTCCTGCTCTCGGTGCTCGCCACCGCCGGGCTGCTCGTCCTCGGGCCGCACTGGGCCGAGTCCCTGCGGGCCCGGCGGTGGCCGCACCACCTGGCGGGTGCGCTGGCGGCCACGGCGGCGGCGCAGGCACTGTGCGCACCGGTGACGGTGGTGCTGTCCGGGCACATCAGCCTGGTCGCGGTGCCGTGCAACCTGCTGGCCGAACTGGCGGTGGCGCCGGCGACGCTGCTCGGCTTCGGGGTGCTCGCGCTGCAACCGTTCTTCCCGTCCCTGGCTCGGCTGCTGGCCGAGCCGGCCGGGGTGCCGGCCGGCTGGCTGGCCTTCGTCGGTCGGCGCGGGGCCGAGCTGCCCGGTGGGCAACTGTCGTGGCCCGGAGGCTGGTTCGGGGTGGCGACGGTCGCCCTGGCGACCCTGGCGGCCTGCTGGGTGGCGCCGCTGCTGCTGCCCCGCCGGGCGGAGTCCGGCCGTCCGCCGGGTGCCGGTCGTCGTTGGGCCCGGGCCGTGGTGACCGGCGTTCTGCTGGTGGTGCTGCTGGGCGTGCTGCTGCGCCCGCCGCAGCTGGCCCGGATCGCCACGGGCTGGCCGCCGCCGGGGTGGCGGCTGGTGATGTGCGACGTCGGGCAGGGAGACATGTTGGCCCTGTCGACCGGTGCGCCGGACAGCGCGGTGGTGATCGACACCGGGCCGGATCCGGACGCCGCCGACCGCTGCCTGCGGGAGCTCGGCATCACGACCGTGCCGCTCCTGCTCCTGACGCACTTCCACGCGGACCACGTCGAAGGCGTGCCGGGGGTGTTGCGGGGGCGCCAGGTGGGCGCGGTGGAGGGCACGGTGCTGGACGACCCACCGGGAGAGGCGGCCCGGGTGACGGCCTGGGCGGCGGGCGCAGGCGTACCGCTGTTGCGTGCGGGGCGTGGTGAACGGCGTTCGGCCGGTGCGGAGTTGTCCTGGGACGTGGTGTCGCCCGCTCCAGGGGCGGCCGTCGAAGCGCCGGGAGCGAACAACGCGAGCGTGGCACTGCTCGTCTCCTCGGCCGGCGGTCTGCGGATGGCACTGCTGGGCGACCTCGAACCGCCTGCCCAGTCGGCCCTGTTGGGGCGCCTCGGGAGAGTGGACGTGTTGAAGGTCGCGCACCACGGCTCGGCCCACCAGGACTGGGACCTGACCGGTGCCCTGCGGCCCCGGCTCGCCCTGATCTCCTGCGGCGAGGGCAACCCGTACGGGCATCCGTCGCCCCGTACCGTCGACCGCTTGCGTGCGTCGGGTGCCACTGTGCTGCGCACCGACCGGGCGGGGGACATCGCCGTGACCGGCGACTCCCCGTCCACCCTCGCCGTCGCCGTCCACCCCCAGCCCGCCCACGGCACCCGCGCCGGGCACACCGCCCCGGGGCACTCCACCCGTGGGCCCCGCGCCCCGCCCGAGTGACCCCGCTCTCCTTCTTCCCTCCACGGGGTGGGGTGGGCAGGGGGTGGGGGAGGTGGAGGGTGGGAGGGGGGCGGGGGCGGGGGCCCCGGGGAAAGGGATTGCGGCGCGGGGCCGGGCGGGGCGGGGCGGGGGGGGGGGGGCCGGGGCGGCCCCCCCCCCCCCCCCGCCGCTGGAGAAGGCCCGAGCCGTCTGCGGATACCAGGCAGGGGAGGCGCCGGAGACACCGGGGTTGTGTGGGGTCGAGGCGGCCCGGATGCAGTTGACCTACCAGGGCTTTCAGAGGCCTGACGCGGTCACCAGCCGGTGACCTTCTGGCCGAGAAGCTGCTGGCACACCTGCCACAGCATCGCGGAGCGGGAGGCTTTGACCAGCACCTTGTCACCGGGCCGTACGATGCTCTCAAGGTAGGCGGCTGCGGTCTCGGCGTCGGCGACCAGGGCCACGTCGGTGCCGTGCGCGGCGGCGGCGAGGGCAAGCTGCTTGGGCAGGTCACCGCCGACCGCGATCAGCAGGTCGATTCCTTGTTCGGCGACGTACCGGCCGATCTCGCGGTGTGCGGAGACGGAGTCCTCCCCGAGCTCGCCCATCTCGCCGAGAACGGCGATCGTGCGTCCGGCCGCCGGGAGGGGCGGGAAGGTGATGGCGCGGCCGGTGTAGGACTTGGCGAGGCGGCTCAGTGGTACGCGGTCGTTGTCCTGGCCCCACGCCGAGGGATCCCGGAAGTGGATGACCTGGTCGTCGCCGCTCTCGAAGCCGTGGGCGACGACCAGGTGTCCTCCGCGGCGGCCGTCGGTGGGGAACTGCTCGGTCACGGAGATGATCAGCGGTGCCTTCGCCAGCTGGTCGGTCAGCTCTTCGGCCGCCACCGGCTCGGCCTGACCGGCGATGTCGAAGTCGATGGCGATCTTGGCGATCCCCGCGTGCAGCCAGCCTCGGTCGGTCAGGGCGTCGCGCTTGACGCCGATCTTGATGAGCTCGGTGAGAGTGGGGGGCTCCTTGCCGTAGGCGAGCAGGATCATGCGGAGGGCCGCCATGCCGCAGGCTCGGTTCGACCAGGTGAGCCGGTCCCCGAGCTCCATGCCGCCCTGCTGTTCCCACTCCTCAACGGGGACGAGCTGACGGCACATCGGGACCTCGTGGACATGCAGCATGGCGGCGACCTTCCGAAGCGTTATCGTTCAGACGGTGGCGTCCAGTTGGGCCGGGACGGCACCGATACTCGGGACGGGCAGAGGCACATCGTAGGTCGGCCGGGCGAGGGCCTGGTGGAGCATCGCGCGAACGACGTCCTCATGGGTCAGGCCGCACATCGACGCTCCGGCGGCGAAGTTGCTGTCCCGCGACATGCCGGGGGTGGTGTTCACCTCGAGGGCGAACACCTCGCCGTCGGCGGTGACCATGAAGTCGACCCGGGCGCCCCCCTGGCAGCCGAGACCTTCCCACAGGGTCCTGGCGTGCCTGGTGAGCGTGCGCAGGACGGACGGCGGCAGGTCCGCCAGCGTCACGGACACGCCGCCGCGGCCGTCGGCGTCGAGCTTCGTGTCGGCGTCGTAGAAATCGGCCTGCTGGACCTCGGTGGCCAGCGGCGGGAACGCCAGGACGCCGCCGGGAAGTTCCAGCAGTCCTACGGTCACTGGTGTCCCGGAGATGTAATGCTCGACCAGGACCGGCGAGGGGTCGGTGCGGGTCGCTTCTTCGAGTGCGGCGGTGAGCTCTTCGGTGGTGCGGACCAGGCTCATTCCGACGCTCGATCCGCCCATGGTCGGCTTGACCATCATGGGCAGCCCGCCGCAGGTCACAGCGCTGCCGCCGGTCCACACCTGCCACGGCGGAGTCGGCACGCCGAGCCCCTTCATGTACCTCTTGCAGAGGATCTTGTCGGCGGCGATGGCGGACGCCGCAACACCGTTGCCACAGTACGGCCTGCGCAGCCAGTCCAGCAGTCCCTGGAGCCGGCCGTCCTCGCCGAAGGGCCCGTGCAGGTTGGACAGGACGATGTCGACGCCGAGCAGCTCTGACACGAACCCGGGCTCGCACGGGTCCAGGACGCGGAATGCGGTACCGATCGTGTCCAGGGACTCGGAGAGCGCGGTCACGGACATCTGCTCGACGGGGCTCCTGGAGAGGTACAGGCGGTCCTCGGCGGAGACGCCGCCGTAGACCAGGCCCACGTTGGTGCCGCGGTACTTGCGCTCCCGTACGGCTTGGATCTCCTTGCTCAGCGCGGCGGTGTCATGCCAGTCGATGGTGATGGTCACGAGATGACTCCTTCGTAGGCGAGGGTGACGGGGCCGGCGACCCAGTACGACTTGGCCGGTCGATCGGCGTGCGGGGCGACGGTGAGGGGGGTTCCGGCGCGGTTGTGGACGGCGACGGGGCCCGCGGTGACCAGGCCACGGCGTCCCGCGATGACGACGGCGGCGACAGCCCCGCTTCCGCAGGAGAGCGTCTCGGCCTCGACACCGCGCTCATAGGTGCGGATCTTGAGGGTTTGCCGGTCGATGCTCTCCACGAAGTTGACGTTCGCGCCGAGCGGGGCGAGCTTTGGGTGGTGGCGCATCAGACGTCCGCAGGCCTCGGCGTCGAGGCCGTCCACGTCGTTTACGACGGCAACCACGTGTTCGGTGCCGGTGTGAGCGGAGTCGAACCAGAAGGGGCGGCCGCCCCACACGGACTCGACCACCCGCATGTCGACGGCGCCGACTTCGGCGGTGATCGCCACAGCCTCACGGGTGACGGTCGCCTCGTGCTCGACCCCGGCCATGACGAGGGTCATCGTGTCGAAGCCGAAGTCCTCGGCCGCAGCCCAGGCCGAGCACCGCAGCGCGTTGCCGCACATCGTTGCGATCGACCCGTCGGCGTTGAAGCACGAGACCTCCAGGACCGGAGGGGCGCTGCTGATCAGCGTGCTGACCACCAGACCGTCGGCGCCGATACCGGTTCGGCGCGCGCACAGCCTCACCGCGATGTCGTGCCAGTCGCGGCCGGTGTCCTGGTCGGCGCCGTTGAGCAGCACGAAGTCGTTTCCGGCTCCGTGGATCTTCCGGAAGGGAGTGCTCAAAGGGGTCCTCCTCACGTGGGTATCGGGATGCAGGGCGCTGTGGTGGGAGCGCGCCGTGAAGGAGGTGCCGGCCGCCGCTCGGGGGAGGCTTTCGGCCGGCACCTGATCCGCCCGGGACGCCGGGCGGAGTCCGAGGGGTGCCGTCAGGCCAACTCGCTGGGTACCCCGAGGTCGGCGTGGATGACTTTGCCGTGCGGCCACAGTCGGACGCCCCACTTGGCCTTCGTGAGGTGGTGTACCAGGGCCAGTCCTCGTCCGGATTCGTGGGAGGGACCGGCTTCGATCCGCACGGGCGGCGACGCGGAGCCGTCGGAGACCAGCAGGCGCACGACTCCGGCGGTGGGTCGGCGGACGGCGACGATCATGTACGTCCGGCAGCCGGTCTTCGCCGCGTTGCTCACCAGCTCGGAGATGATCAGCTCGGCGTCGTCGATCAGGGCCTCCAAGCCCCACTCGATGAGCTTGGCGTTGACCATGAGGCGGGCTGCGCGGGCGGACCGGAAGGCGTACGGCAGCCGCATGGTGGCCGGTGCAGGACGGGTTGCCGAGGGCGCTCCCTCGGCTTCCCGGGGCCGTTCGAGGGTGGTGTTCATCGTTGCTCCCGGGCGGCTGTCACCGTACGGGTCAGCATCCGGAGGTCCTCGGGTCGGTACCTCGTCCTGCTGCACGGCGGGGAATGAACAGGCCCGCGGCCGAGGACGCGAGGTCACGCCGCCGCCAGTGGTCGCCCGGGGAGCGGCGCTCCGGCACGGTTCCGGCCGGGGTGCCCGGGTGCGTGGCAGTGGTGAGAAAGGCGCCGCGCTCGAGCAGGACGGTGGCGAGCCGGTCGAAGGCGGCCAACTGTCGGCCGGGGCTGTTCAGAGGGTCGTCATGGATCATGTCGCGGGTCCAGGTGACGACCCCGCAGGCCCTGTTCTCCGACAGGGCGTCGGTGATGGCCTGCCAGCCGGGTCGCTCGGCGAGGGGCTGCGTGGGGTTGCTGTCCACGGCGAGCACGGCCACGGTCCACCGGCGGGCCCTGGCGAAGACGCGGACGTGGGCGGCGATGAGATCGGCGGCGGGTTCGTCGCCGGAGCAGATGTAGATGGCGACGGGGGCGCGGCCGACGGGTCGGGGGTGGTCGCTGGTCATGGCGACCACTGTCACCGACCATTCACCGTCGGTGAATACATGGGTCGTGGTAGCCGGAGAACTCGCACACGGCCGACTACCACGTTCAGTGGTACCCGCGGCGGTTGTTACGGCTGGGCGTTACGGGGCGTGGTAGCTGCGTATACCAGCAGGTCGCGGACACCATGGTCCGACATGGAGGGCTTATCTGATCACCAGTGGAACACCGGCGGCCTGCGCAACGCTCCTCGCCATCGCCACAGACACGTCGGCGATCCGGTCCGTGATCACTCCGGGGAGCGCCTGGTGCCGGACCCATGTCGGGGCGATCCGGCACGCTTCCTTCAGCGCTGCGGCCGCTGCCTCCCACTGCCGTGTCTCGGTCCGCGTCAGGGCGATGTCCAGGTGAAACCTGGCGCGGGTGGACAGCGGCATGCCGGGATCGAGATGAGTCGTCTCGATCAGCCTGAGCGCTCCGGCGGTGTCGCCCAGGGCCGTCGCCACCGACATGGCCTGCGTGGCGGCGTAGGACGGGCCGAACGGCTGGCCCTGGTCGCCCCGGGCGTGCTCGCGGCCGATCCGGGCCGCGACGGCGTGGGCCTGGCTCAAGTAGTCGCGGGCGGTGTCCGCGCTCGCGCCGCCCCGGGACGCGGCGACGGCCGCGTTCGTGACCAGTTGCCCGTACACGCTGAGCCGGTCCGGGTCGCTGTCGGACATGCGGGGCTCGACCTTGGCGGCGGACTGCTCGGCGACGTGGACGCCCTTGGCAGTGTGGCCATCGCGCAGGCAGATCCACGACAGCGAGGCCATCAGGTGGGCCGCGCGGAGGCCGTCACCCACCTGGTCGGCGACGTTTCGGCCGTGGGTGATCGCGGTGTACCCGAGGTCGCGGGCGCCGAGGATATTGGCCATGACGGCAGCAGTCTGGAAGGCATCGGCGAGGACTCCACCGGCGGCTTCGCGTCGATCCGGTGTGGTGGCGTCGTAGAGCGCCCGTGCCTCCGGCAGCAGGAGGGACAGGATCGCGCCGAGCTCGACGTAGCGTCCGCTCCAGAACGCGGCGTCAGCGCGCCGTGCCGCGTCTCGCAGGTCCTCCAGACTGCCGGGCTCCACGTCGGTGCCGATGCCGAGTCCGGTGTCGTGGACGGCAGCTGATACTGCGCGTAGGGCCGAGCGTTCCTCCAGGGCCATGCCTCGGCGCGGGGATTGCTGTCCGAGGATCACTGAGACGTCGGTGCCGAGACCGACAGCGACCTTCATCAGCGAAGGGAGCGAGAGGTTGCCCCCCTGTTCGAGCTTTCGGATCGTGCC
This sequence comes from Kitasatospora sp. NPDC001309, assembly GCF_042896295.1. Lineage (NCBI taxonomy): Bacteria > Bacillati > Actinomycetota > Actinomycetes > Kitasatosporales > Streptomycetaceae > Kitasatospora > Kitasatospora sp. NPDC001309. The sequence continues at coordinate 116,069 of NZ_JBIAXC010000009.1, forward strand.
CAGGGAGACCCCGGACTTCTCGGCCAGGTCTTCCTGTGTGACCTCCCGGCCTCGCAGGATCTTGACTCGTTCCGCCGTGGTGCGTTCTGCCCAGAGGGTCACAGGCTGACTCCGTCTCAGGTGATGGCCTTCCCGGGGCGGTACCTCCGCAGTGTGCGGGTATGACCGTACAGCGGGAGGCTCAGACGCAGGCCCCGATGCCGAGCAGGGATGCGATCCGGGCGACGGTCTCTGGCCGGCCGTCGGCGAGCACCGTCGTGATACCGAGCGCTTCGGCCGGCGGCAGGTTCACCGGGTGATCGTCGACGAACACGCACACCTCGCCTGACAGGCCCATCCGCTCCAGCGCCAGCCGGTAGATCGCCGGGTCTGGCTTCGCGATGCCCTCCAGCTCGGACACCACGGTCACGTCGAACAACTCCCAGACGCCACAGGCGGCGTACGGGTCGAAGGGGTCCAGTCCGAAGCTGTTGGACAGCAGGGCGACCACGTAGCCGGCCTCACGCGCCGCCTTGGCAAGGGTGACCATGTCGGCCGCGGCCCGGACCCCGGCCCACGCCCGGCCCATCAGGTTCTCGTGGTCGGCCAGACCGAGATACGGCGCGACCTGCCGGTTCCAGTCCGCCTGGCTGAGAGCGCCACGTTCCAGGTCAACGTACAGCTGCCGAACCACCGGATGGGTGTTCAGCGTGCGGCGCCATGCCTCGGCGTCAAGTCCCTGACTGACGCACCACTCGCGGTGGACGGCGAGAGCATCCGTGGTCAGAACACCGGCGAAGTCGAGGATCAAGCCGCGGTATGCGGACGGGGGACTGACGGGTGCTACTGGTTGCGCCATGATGAGTTCCCTTCGGGGTTCGTCGCCGTACCGCGAAGGTACCCGCGGAGAGGGCGGGTCCCACCGGTCGGCCCCGCCGTGGTGGACGGCGGGGCCGAACTGCGAGGGTAAGCACACTGCACGGACCTGCCCTCTTGCCTGGCACGGGCTGTGCCTCCACGACGTGGGGTGGGCGGGGGCCCCGGGGAAAGGGATTGCGGCGCGGGGCCGGGCGGGCCGGGGCGCGCCCCCCCCCGCCGACATCGGCGACCGCCCCGGGGCCGGGGGGCGGGGGGGGGGGGGGGGGGGGGGGGGGGGGGGGGGGGGGGGGGGGGGCGGGGGGGGGGGGGCGGCCCCCGGGCCCCCCCCCCCCCCCCCCCGCCACCGGAGCAATGCGCCTACGGCCCTGGCCAGTTGGGCCGGGGAAGATCAGGCCGGGGTAGGGGCGGTCAGGAGAGCATGTTGATCCGGTACTGCATGATCCGGTAGTTCGTCACGTCGTACCACTGGCTGACGACGATGTGGAAGTTGCCGAACGTCGAGCCGGGGATGACGAAGCCGCCGTAGGGGCTGGCCACGAAGTTGGCGGTCTCCTGGCCCGGGGCGCCGGGGAGGATCATGGCCTGTTCCAGCGTCCTGGTGAGGTCCGAGGTCGGGAGTGCGAAGACCATCGCCCTGATCGACAGCGGGTCCGTGTTCAGCCAGGTGAGGACGTACTTGCCGTCCATGGCGCGGAAGCACAGCTCGCCCCACTTGCGGGTGCCGAAGACGGTCGTCGGGGCGGGGGCGTTCCACTGCCAGTTGCCGTCGGTGTAGCCCCAGGGCTCGTAGGCGTCCGGGGTGCCGAGGCTCTCCTTCCGCACCCGGTGCAGCAGCATCCCCGATTCCACCTCACGGTTGAAGACCGTGGACAGCACGTAGCAGTAGCCGTCGTCGGCCACCGCGTAGGTCTTCTGCTGGAACTGCCCGCCGTACAGGTCGCCGGGCCACTGGCACAGGTACTCCCAGGTCTGCCCGTTGTCGGTGGAGCGCCAGAAGTCGGTGTGGTGGGTGTCGTAGATGACCCCGCGCATCAGGTGCATGTACATCACACCGTCGACGACGAAGGCGTCGGAGGGGATCGCGGTCGTGAACTTGTCGCCGACCTGGGTGTGCGGCTCGTCGACGAGGCTGATGCCGTAGGCGCCCTGGACGACGCCGTCGATGCGCAGGTTGTCCAGGTCGGCGCTGCTGGAGCGCAGTCCGACGGGCGCGTTCCACTGGCCGGTGAAGAGCTGGTCGCCGGAGTAGGTGTCGCCGCAGACGAAGAGCATGGTGCCGTCCGGGCACCGGACGGGGATGCCGAGGTCGGTCCACGCGGCGCCGAACGATCCGGTCTCGGCCGGGCCGCTGAGGTTCTTGATCTTGGTCGCGATGGTCGGGGCGGTCGGGTCGTACGGGCCGTTGGCGAGCGCGGCGGGAGCGCCGGAGCCGAGGGCCCCGGCCCCCACGGCGACGCCGATGCCGATCCTGAGCAGGTGGCGGCGGGAGGGCCCGCCGGGTGTCGGCGTCTCGTCGTGTCCGCCCGCTGAGCGTGTCATGGTGTCGGTGGCCTTCCGGATCGACGGATCCCGCACCTTCGCCCGGATCGCGCACCCGAGCGGCGACGGGGCGCCACCGAGGCTACGGCGGCCCGCCGCCGCCCCGTCGGTGGGTGGACGGACCTTCACCCGAATTGGGTAGGCGTGGGGCCCGGCGGCCTCAGGTACGGGTGGGGGCCGGGGGGTGAGGGGCCGGGGCGGGGGTGCCCCGGGGGAGGAGGAGGGGGGTGGCCAGGATGAGGAGGCCCGCGGCGGCGAGGGCGGTGCGTGGGCCGGTGGTGTCGGCGAGGAGGCCGCCGAGGGTGGTGCAGACGGCGATGGCGGTCTGCTGGCCGATGGACCAGGCGGACAGGGTGCGGGCGAGGAGGTGCTCGGGCGTGCGTTCGAGCCGGTGGGTGGCGAGCACCGGGGTGTAGAGGCTCATGTTGATGATGATGGCGAGTTCGACGGCCATCACGGTGACCAGGCCGACGACGCCGGGGCGGACGAGGACCAGGCCGATCAGCCACACGGCGCGCAGGGCGCCGACGGTCCGGAACACCCGGTGCCGGCCGTAGCGGGTCACGACGCGCTGGGCGAGCCGGGAGCCGATGAGTCCGCCGAGGCAGGGGGCGGCGAAGGCGAGGCCGTACTGCCAGGGCGGGAAGTGGAGTTGGCGCAGCATGAGGACGGCCAGCAGCGGTTCGGTGGCCATGATCAGCCCGGAGACGAGCAGGTTGTTGAGGTAGAGCGCCCGCAGCTCGGGGTCGCCGAGGATGTGCCGCCAGCCGTCGAGGACCGAGCCGGCCCGCCCCGGGTTCCGCCCGGCGGGCGGCGGGGTCTCCTCCCGGCCGCGGATGGCGCCGATGCCGAGGGCGGAGAGCAGGTAGCTGAGGGCGTCGGCGATCACGGTGGTGACCGGTCCGAACAGGCCGATGGCGGCCCCGCCCAGGGGCGGTCCGATCGCGATGGAGCTCCAGTTCGTCGACTCGAAGCGGGAGTTGGCCACCAGGAGGTCCTCGGGTCGGACCAGGGCCTTGAGGTGGGCGCCGGCGGCCGCGTTGAACGCGATCTTGGCCGCGGCGACGACGGCCGAGACCGCCAGCAGTTGGGCGAAGCCGAGCAGTCCGAGGGCGTAGGCGGCCGGGATCGTCGCCATGGCCGCGAACCGGACCAGGTCCATGGTGATCATCACCGGGCGTTTGCGCCGGAACTCCACCCAGGGGGCGAGCGGCAGCGCGATCAGCGCCCCCACGGCGGGGCCCACGGCGGACAGTGCGGACACCTGGGCGGGCCCGGCGTGCAGCACCAGGACGGCCAGCAACGGCAGGGCGCCGAATCCCAGTCCGGACCCGTACGCGCTGACCGCGTAGGCCGCCCACAGCCACCCGAACCGCGGTCCCAGCCGTCTCCTGCCGAACCTGCCCGCTGTCGCTGTCGCTGTCGCTGTCGCTGCCGTGCCTGCGGCGGCTGCCGCACCTGCCGCGTCCCCCGTGCCCACCATGTCCGGCGCACTCCCTCGGCATCCCGTTCGAACAATCCGACGTTGACCGGGGAGAGCTAACCGAGCGGCTCGACCGCAGGTCAAACAACCGATCCGCCCCACGGGTACAACCATCCGTTGTTCACAAGGGCGTGTCTGACATTGCGCGTCGGATCGGCCTAGGGTGGGCCGACGTGGACCTCGAAGCCGTACGCACCTTCGCCGCCGCCGCCGAGGCCGGCCAGTTCCAGAAGGCCGCCGTCGACCTGGCGGTCACCCAGCAGGCCGTCTCCAAGCGCATCGCCGCCCTGGAGCGCGACCTCGGGGTGCGCCTGTTCACCCGCACCCCGCGCGGCGCCGAACTCACCATCGACGGACAGGCGTTCCTGCCCCACGCACGTGAACTGCTGCGCGCCGCCGAGCGGGCCGTCGCCTCGGTGCGGACGGGCCGTCGGCCGCTGCGGGTCGACATCATCGCCTCGCGCGGCGCCGGGTCGGGTCTGATGCGCGACTTCCACCGCGCGCACCCCGGGATCGAGTTGGACGTGGTGATGCTGTTCGACGTGGCGGCGGCCGTCGCCGCGATCCGCTCGGGGGCGATCGACGCGTCCTTCCGTGCCGTCGCCGCACCCGGGCGGCCCTTCCCGGAGGACGTCGAGTCCGTCCGGGTGCTCGACGAGCCCTTGCAGTTGCTCACCGGTCCGGCGCACGCGCTGGCGGGCGCGCGTTCGGTGACCGTCGCCCAGCTGGTCGGCCACCGGATCTGGATGCCCGGCATCGCCCCCGGCACCGAGTGGGCCGCCTACTACGACGACCTGGTCGCCGAGTTCGGCCTCACCATCGAGGCGACCGGCCCCAACTTCGGCTCCGACGCGCTGCTGGACACCGTCGCCGACACCCCGGCCCTGGCCACCTTCATGAGCGAGCGCACCCGGCTGGTCTGGCCCGCCGGGCACGGTCTGCGCCGCATCCCGGTGACCGACCCGACGCCGGTCTACCCGCACTCGCTGCTGTGGCACCGGGACAACCCCCACCCCGCCCTGGCCACCCTCCGGGCCCACCTCGCCGCCACCACGCCCGCCCACGACGCCCCCGGGACCTGGCGGCCGGACTGGGTGCTGCCGAACTGACCACCTCGGCGAGCGCCGGGAGCGCCGGGGGCGGGCGACGGTCGGGTCAGGCCTCCTCGCGCCAGCCCTCGTAGGAGGCCGCGACGGTGTCGAGGGCGTGCAGGAGGGTGGGCGTCCAGCCGTCGGACGGGGGGTCGAGGACGACGAGCCACTGGGCGTCCTCGGCGTCGTCCTCGCCGGCCAGCGCGTCGCGGACGATCTCCAGGTCGCCGAGGTCGGGATGGGCGGCGGAGAGCTCCTCGGCGGCCTCGTCGGCGGTGTCGCGGTCGGGCAGGACGAGCAGCTGGCGGACGAACGGGTCTTCGACGTCCGGCAGGTCGGGGGTGTGGTTCTCGGTCACCGGGCCATTCTCCAGGTCGGGCCGCGCGCCCCCGCAGGGCGGTCGGCCTTCACGAGCCCCGTCCCCGGCCCCGGCCCCGGACCACTGGCCCCCGTCCCCCGCCCCCGCCCGTACGCTCCCGCCCGTCCGGGCGGGAGTGTCCGCGGCGCGTGGGATGCTGGTAGGCGATGGCCAGGAAGAGTGCACCCGACGACCTGCTCGCCCCGCTGACCCTCGCGGTCGGTCAGGAGGAGCTGCTGCTGGACCGTGCGGTCGCCCAGGTGGTGGCCGCGGCCAGGGCGGCGGACCCGGACACCGACGTGCGGGACCTCCCGCCCGGCGGCCTGCAGCCGGGCAGTCTGGCCGAGCTGACCACGCCCTCGCTGTTCGCCGAGCGCAAGGTGATCGTGGTCCGGGCCGCGCAGGACCTCTCCGCCGAGTCGGTGAAGGAGGTCAAGGCGTACATCGAGGCCCCGGCCGAGGAAGTGATCATCGTCCTGGTGCACGCCGGCGGGGCCAAGGGCAAGGGCCTGCTGGACTTCGGGCGCAAGGCGGGCGGGCGCGAGGTGGCCTGCGCCAAGCTGGCCAAGGCGGGCGAGCGGCTGGCCTTCGTCAAGGGCGAGTTCCGTACGCTGGGCCGCTCCGCGACCCAGGAGGCCTGCCAGGCACTGCTGGACGCGCTCGGCAGCGACCTGCGCGAACTCGCCGCCGCGTGCAGCCAGTTGACCTCGGACGTCGAGGGCACGATCGACGAGACGGTGGTGGCCCGCTACTACAGCGGCCGGGCCGAGGCGACCGGGTTCGAGGTGGCCGACCTGGCGGTCACCGGCCGGGCGGCCGAGGCGCTGGAGCGGCTGCGCTGGGCGCTGGCCGTCGGCCAGCCGCCGACCGGCATCACCTACGCGCTGGCCTCCGGCGTGCGCAGCATCGGCCGGCTGGCGACGACCGGGCGGAACATGCGTCCGGCCGATCTGGCCCGCGAGTTGGGCATGCCGCCGTGGAAGGTGGACCGGGTCCGTCAGCAGATGCGCGGGTGGACCGGCGATGCGGTGGCCACGGCGCTCACCGCGATCGCCCAGGCCGATGCGGCGGTCAAGGGCGGCTCGGCCGACCCGGCCTTCGCCCTGGAGCGGGCGGTGGTGGCCGTCGCCAAGGCCGCCCGGGCCGGCTCCCGTCCCTCGTACTGACCGCGGCGGCGGACCGCTACTTGCGCATGGCCCGTACGGCGTTGTCGGCGTCGGTCTGCAGGTCGTTGCGGAGCTCGGTCATGGACGGCGGGTTGGCCTTCCCCTGGGTGTAACTGGCGTTGTAGCTGATGTAGTAGGTCATCCCGCCGTCGCGGATCTGCACCTCGCCGAACAGGCTGTGGTACGAGCCCGAACCGCCGTCGTCCTTGTAGATGAAGAACGCGTCCTCGCCGATCCCCGGGATGTCGGTGATCTGGTAGCCCCGGGCCCGGTAGAGCTCCTTGCCGGCCGTCTGCTCGGGTGCCGGGTTGACGGCCTTGTGCAGGTCGGCACGGATGTACACGCTGGCGTACTCGCTGTCGGTGCCGCCGCCGGTCCGCTTGAGCGACATGGAGCAGTTCATGCTGTCCAGGGCGGCGGTCCGGTCGGTGTGGTGGGACGGCGAACTGCTGTCCGTGGTGACGGTGTAGGTCTCCAGCAGCCGGGAGGGCTTCGCGGTGGCGCAGAAGTCGTCGGAGAGGTGGTAGTTGCCGAGGCTGCGCGGTGAGGAGTCGTTGCTGACGAGGTCCGGGACGGCCACCACGGCGGCGGCCCAGCCGGCCGAGGCGAGGACCGCGCCGACGAAGGCCCAGACGGCGTTGCGGCGCAGCCCACCGCCCTTGGGCGGCGCGGCGGGCAGCCCGGGCGCGGTCGGCAGCCCGAGCGGCGGCCCGAAGCTGCCGGCCCCCGGCCCGCCGAGCCCGCCGGATCCACCGGGTCCGCCCGGCCCGCCCGTGCCGGGTACGGGCGCCGTGGCCGGTTGCTGCGGAAAGCCGTAGCCCGGTCCGTTCGAACCCGGACCCGGACCCGGACCCGGACCCGGACCCGGCGACGGTGGTGGCGGCGGTGGCGTCGTCATGGAAGTTCCCCCCTCGGGACTGGCCGCCGTGGGTGCTCCCCGCACCCCCGGTCGCGCCTGACCGACCCTAGCGGCCGGGGCGCGGAACGCGACAGGCGCCGCAGTCGCCCTCGGGGAGAGGATGACTGCGGCGCCTGTCGTACAGCTCGTGCTGCACCGCACCCGCGTGGCGAACGCAGGCCGCGTGCGGTGCGAGTCTCGCACGCCTCGGGGTTCCGGGTAGAGGGCCGGTCGCCCTGAGGCGGTGGGGGCCGGAGCCCCCGGGGGCGTCAGGCCTGGACGGCGGTGTTGACGCGCTTGGTGATGGCCGACTTCTTGTTGGCGGCCTGGTTGGCGTGGATGACGCCCTTGCTCACGGCCTTGTCGAGCGCCTTGGAGGCGGCGCGGGCCAGCACGGTGGCCTTCTCGGTGTCACCGGCGGCAGCGGCCTCACGGGCCTTGCGCAGAGCGGTCTTCAGCGAGGACTTGACGGCCTTGTTGCGCAGGCGCGCCTTCTCGTTGGTCTTGTTGCGCTTGATCTGGGACTTGATGTTCGCCACGAAGGAGCCTCAGTCTTGTCTGAATGGTTTGAACGGGCTGCACCGTGCGGCCGTCGGACCAGCTGAGAGGGCATGCCGAGGCCAGGTGCAGCTGACCACGCTACCAGGGGCCCGCCGCCCGCCCCAAACCGGCGGCCGGTCCGCGGCCGGTAGAAGGCCGGGAGAAGTGGTGCGGCAGCTCCCGCCACCGCACGTACCCGGCCGAGCCGCGGAACCCCTCGGTGCGGCCGGGCGAAGCCCTTCGGGCGCCCTCGGGAGGCTGTGAGGTGCCCGAACGGCGTCCCGCCCCGTAGTCGTGGGAGGATGGGAGGAACTATTTCGATCGGACGAGACTGTCCGGTCCCCGGGATAGCCGGTCAGCGATGATCCGGACACCCCCGGCCCCGGACCAACGGAGAATCGGACCAAGGTGCCCGCGACCCCCAGCAATGTGCCAGAGCCCAGCCGTACCGACCCGGCGCTGATCCGCAACTTCTGCATCATCGCCCACATCGACCACGGCAAGTCGACGCTCGCAGACCGGATGCTGCAGATCACCGGCGTCGTCGACCCCCGGCAGATGCGCGCCCAGTACCTCGACCGCATGGACATCGAGCGCGAGCGCGGCATCACCATCAAGTCGCAGGCGGTCCGCCTCCCGTGGGCCCCGAAGACCGGGCCGGACGCCGGGACGACCCACATCCTCAACATGATCGACACCCCCGGCCACGTGGACTTCACGTACGAGGTGTCCCGCTCCCTCGCGGCCTGCGAGGGCACCGTCCTGGTGGTCGACGCGGCCCAGGGCATCGAGGCCCAGACCCTCGCCAACCTGTACCTGGCGCTGGAGAACGACCTCACGATCGTCCCGGTCCTCAACAAGATCGACCTGCCGGCCGCCCAGCCGGAGAAGTACGCCGCCGAGATCGCCCACATCATCGGCTGCGACCCCTCCGACGTGCTCCAGGTCAGCGCCAAGACCGGTCTCGGCGTCGAGGACCTGCTGGACCACATCGTCAACACCGTCCCGGCCCCGGTCGGCGTCAAGGACGCCCCGGCCCGCGCGATGATCTTCGACTCGGTGTACGACTCCTACCGCGGCGTGGTCACCTACGTCCGTGTCGTGGACGGCCAGCTCACCAAGCGCGAGCGCATCGCGATGATGTCGACCGGCGCCACCCACGAGCTGCTGGAGATCGGCGTCATCTCGCCCGAGCCGAAGGTCGCCGACGGCCTCGGCGTCGGCGAGGTCGGCTACATCATCACCGGTGTGAAGGACGTCCGGCAGTCCAAGGTCGGTGACACGATCACCTCGATGCACAAGGGCGCCACCGAGGCGCTCGGCGGCTACAAGGACCCGCGCCCGATGGTGTTCTCGGGCCTGTACCCGCTGGACGGCTCGGACTACCCGCTGCTGCGCGACGCCCTGGACAAGCTGCGCCTCAACGACGCCGCCCTGGTGTACGAGCCGGAGACCTCGGTCGCGCTGGGCTTCGGCTACCGCTGCGGCTTCCTCGGCCTGCTGCACCTGGAGATCATCCGGGAGCGCCTGGAGCGCGAGTTCAACCTCGACCTGATCTCCACCGCCCCGAACGTGGTCTACCGGGTGGTGATGGAGGACGGCACCGAGCACACCGTCACCAACCCGAGCGAGTTCCCGAGCGGCAAGATCTCCGAGGTGTTCGAGCCGGTCGTGCGCGGCACCATCCTGGCGCCGAACGAGTTCGTCGGCGCGATCATGGAGCTCTGCCAGTCCCGCCGCGGCAACCTCCAGGGCATGGACTACCTCTCCGAGGACCGGGTCGAGCTGCGCTACACCCTGCCGCTCGCGGAGATCGTCTTCGACTTCTTCGACCAGCTGAAGTCCAAGACCCGCGGCTACGCCTCGCTCGACTACGAGCCCATCGGCGAGCAGGCCGCCCAGCTGGTGAAGGTCGACATCCTGCTGCACGGCGACCCGGTGGACGCGTTCTCCGCGATCGTGCACAAGGACAAGGCCTACGGCTACGGCGTGATGATGGCCGGCAAGCTGCAGAAGCTCATCCCCCGCCAGCAGTTCGAGGTGCCGATCCAGGCCGCCATCGGCTCCCGGGTGATCGCCCGTGAGACAGTCCGCGCGATCCGCAAGGACGTCCTCGCCAAGTGCTACGGCGGTGACATCTCCCGTAAGCGGAAGCTGCTGGAGAAGCAGAAGGAAGGCAAGAAGCGGATGAAGATGGTCGGCAGCGTGGAGGTCCCGCAGGAGGCCTTCATCGCCGCGCTGTCCACCGACGCCGAGACGCCGAAGGACAAGAAGTAGGCGTAGCGGGAAGCGGTACGAGGAGGGCCCGGGCGGGACTGCCCGGGCCCTTCCGCGTTCCCGCCGGGCACAGGAACCGGTAGGCCCCGGACGGAACCGGTGGCCCCCGGCGGCTACTTGAGCGCGCCGAGGACGAGGCCGACGATCCCGGCCTTGGCCAGCCGCCCCGCGGTGCCGGTGAGCACGGTGGGCTTCATCGAGTCGTCGGGGTGGACCAGTTGGAGCAGCCCGTCCCGCCGGCCCAGGCTGAGGCACTGCACGAGGTACGTGAAGGAGAACGGCGCCGAGGTGCGCCCGTCGAGCAGCCGGCCCACGTACTGGCCCTGCGGCAGCGCGGTGGCGCAGCCCATCCTCAGGGTGCCGACGCCGGGGACGGTGACGGCGGCGGCGTCGCCGACCACGTGGACGTCCGGGTGCGAGACCGACCGCAGGTGGTCGTCCACCAGGGCGCGGCCGCGCTCGTCGACGGCCAGTCCGGCCTCGGCGGCCAGCGGGTGGGGTTCCAGCGAGGCGGCCCACAGGGTGAGGTCGGCGTCGACCGGGCCGGCGGTGGTGAGTGGCCCGCCGGGGGTGACCTCGGTGACGGTGGCGTCCTCGTGGACGTCGACGCCGAGGCGGTCGAGGACGCGCCGGATGTGGGCGCGGCCCTTGGGCGAGTAGGCGCCGCCGACGGTGCCGGAGGCGACGATCCGCACCCGCCAGTCGGGGTGGGCCTCGGCGAGTTCGGTGGCCAGTTCGATGCCGGTGGCGCCGCCGCCGACGACGGCGAGGGTGCCGGGGCGGGCGGCCTCGCGGATGAGCCGGCGGACCTCGGCGGCGCGCTCCACGGGGTGGGCGTGCTCGGCGGCGCCGGGGACGCCGTGCCAGGCGGTGCGGCTGCCGAGGGCGTGGACCAGGGTGTCGTAGCCGAGGGTGGTGCCGTCGTCGAGGAGGACCTCGTGCCCGGCCAGGTCGAGTGCGACGGCCCGGGCCCGGCGGTGCTCGATCCGGCGGCCGCAGGCGAGTTCGGTGAGCGCGGGCCAGTCGCGGCCGCGGCCGGCGGCGGTCTCGTGCTGGCGGATGCGGTGCAGGAGCCGCTCCTCGGGGGCGACCAGGGTGACGGCGCGGCGGCGTCCGGCGCCCTTGGCCGCGGTGATCCCGGCGTACCCGGCGCCGAGGACGACGATCCGCTGATCGGTGCTGGTGGTGCTGCTCATCTCGTCCGCCTCCTCGTGGGGCGCTCCGGTGGAGCGCTGTTCGGGAAGGGGACGACGCGGGCGGCCGGAGTGTGACGGTGACCCGCGTCACAGCCCGGCGGGGCCCGGTTCAGCGGGTCGTGACCGGGTCGATCCGGCCGAGCTTCTCGGGGTTGACCACGACGAAGGCCTCGGTGATCCGGCCGTCGGCCACGGCGAAGGCCAGCACCCCGCCGACGCTGCCGGTGCCGCGCTCGTACCAGACCAGGCCGGGTTCGCCGTTGACGGCGGCGAGGCCGATCGCGGCGTCGGGGGTGAACCACTTGGCGACCAGTCCGGCCACCAGGCGGGCGACCTTGTCGGCGCCGCGCACCGGGCGGGCGGCGGCGCGGACGATGCCGCCGCCGTCGGCGTGCCAGACCACGTCGGGGTCGAGGACCGCCATCAGGCCGAGGATGTCGCCCCGGGCGCTGGCGGAGGCGAACGCCTCGACGGCCCGCCGGTGTTCGGCCGGGTCGGTGCCGCCGGGGTGCCGGCCGCCCTCCTTGACCCGGCGGCGGGCCCGGGAGGCGAGCTGGCGGGTGGCGTCCGGGGTGCGGTCCAGGGAGGCGGCGATGGACTCGAAGCCGACCGCGAAGACGTCGTGCAGGACGAAGGCGGCCCGCTCGGCCGGGGTGAGCTGCTCCAGCACGGTGAGCAGGGCGAGGGAGACGGACTCGCCGCGTTCGGCCAGGTCGGCGGGGGAGTCGGGGCCGTCGGCGTAGGAGACGGACGGTTCGGGCAGCCACTCGCCGTAGTAGGCCTCGCGGCGGCTGCGGGCGGAGCCCAGCTGGTCGTAGCAGAGCCGGGTGACCACGGTGGTGAGGAAGGCGCGCGGGTCGGCGACGGCGGCGCGGTCGGCGTCCTGCCAGCGCAGCCAGGCGTCCTGGAGGACGTCCTCGGCGTCGGTGAAGGAGCCGAGCAGCCGGTAGGCGACCGAGCCCAGGTAGCGGCGGTTCGCCTCGAAGGCGTCGGGGGCCGGTCCGGGGGCCGTGGGCTGGGCGGTCACGGGGGCCACCGTAGCGAAGGCGGTCGTGCCCCGCGAGGGGCGGGTGCGCGCGGAGCCGGGACGGCGGGTTCCGTCCCGGCTCCGGGCGTGCCGACGGGTCAGTCCACCTCGGCCACGGCCTCCGCGAACTGCGCCTGGTAGAGCCGGGCGTAGGCGCCGTCGGCGGCGATCAGCTCGTCGTGCGAGCCCTGCTCCACGATGGAGCCGTTCTCCATCACCAGGATCACGTCGGCGTCCCGGATGGTGGAGAGCCGGTGGGCGATGACGAAGCTGGTGCGGCCGGTGCGCAGCCGGGCCATGGCCCGCTGGATGAGCACCTCGGTGCGGGTGTCGACGGAGCTGGTGGCCTCGTCGAGGACCAGGATGGACGGCTGGGCGAGGAAGGCCCGGGCGATGGTGATCAGCTGCTTCTCGCCGGCGCTGACGCCGGTGCCCTCGTCGTCGATGACGGTGTCGTAGCCGTCCGGGAGGGTGCGGACGAAGCGGTCGACGTGGGCGGCCCGGGCGGCCTCGACGACCTCGTCGCGGGTGGCGGAGCCGGCCCCGTAGGCGATGTTGTCGGCGATGGTGCCGCCGAACAGCCAGGTGTCCTGGAGGACCATGCCGATGCCGGAGCGCAGGTCCTCGCGGGACATCGCGGCGATGTCGATGCCGTCGAGGGTGATGCGCCCGGAGCTGACCTCGTAGAACCGCATCAGCAGGTTGACCAGGGTGGTCTTGCCGGCGCCGGTGGGGCCGACGATGGCGACGGTCTGGCCGGGTTCGACCTTGAGCGAGAGGTCGTCGATGAGCGGCTTGTCGGGGTCGTAGCGGAAGGACACGTCCTGGAAGGCGACCCGGCCGTGGACGGTGTCGGGCTTCTCGGGCATGGCCGGTTCGGGGCTCTGCTCGGGGGCGTCGAGGAGTTCGAAGACGCGCTCGGCGGAGGCGACCCCGGACTGCACCAGGTTGGCCATGCTGGCGACCTGGGTGAGCGGCTGGCTGAACTGCCGGGAGTACTGGATGAAGGCCTGGACGTCGCCGATGGACAGCGAGCCGCTGGCCACCCGCAGGCCGCCGACCACGGCGACCAGCACGTACTGCAGGTTGCCGATCAGCATCATCGCGGGCTGGATGATCCCGGAGATGAACTGGGCGCGGAAGCTGGCGTGGAACAGCGCGTCGTTGTGCTCGCGGAAGGTCTCGGCGGACTCGCGGTGCCGGCCGAACGCCTTGACCAGGATGTGGCCGGTGTACATCTCCTCGATGTGGGCGTTGAGTTGGCCGGTGGACTTCCACTGCTGGACGAACTGCGGTTGGGCCCGCTTGCCGACCTTGGCGGCGACGACCACCGAGAGCGGTACGGAGACCAGGGCGATCGCGGCGAGGATCGGGGAGATCCAGAACATCATCGCGAGCACACCGACCACGGTGAGCAGCGAGTTGACGATCTGTCCCATGGTCTGCTGCATCGACTGGCCGATGTTGTCGATGTCGTTGGTGACCCGGCTGAGCACCTCGCCGCGCGGCTGCCTGTCGAAGTAGCTGAGCGGCAGCCGGGCGAGTTTGGCCTCGACGTCCTGGCGCAGCCGGTAGCTGGCGGACTGGATCGCCCGGGTGGCCAGGCGGCCCTGGACGATGCCGAAGAGGGCGGAGGCGAGGTAGATGCCGAGCACCCAGAGCAGGATGGAGCCGATGGCGCCGAAGTCCATGCCCTGGCCGGGGGTGAAGTCGACGGCGGAGAGCAGGTCGGCGACGCCGCCGTCGCCGTGGGCGCGCAGTCCGGCGATGACCTCGGCCTTGGAGGTGCCGGCGGGGAAGCGGGCGCCGATGACGCCGGCGAAGATCAGGTCGGTGGCGTCGCCGAGGATCTTCGGGCCGGTGACGGCGCAGCCGATGCCGAGCACGCCGAGCAGCAGGACGCCGATCAGGACGTTGCGTTCGGGGCGCAGCAGGCCGAGCACGCGTTTGCCGGAGCCCTTGAAGTCCATGGACTTCTCGGTGCCCTGGCCGCCCATGAAGCGGCCCGGTCCGGCCGGTCCGCGGCGGGCGGCGGCGGCCTGGGAGTCGCTGGGGAGCTTGTCCGCGGGCTGTCCGGCGCCCGGTCCGGCGGGGGCCCCGGCCGGCTTTCCGGCGGGCTTTCCTGGGGTGGTCACGCCGCCTCCTGCTCGGTGAGCTGGGAGAGCACGATCTCCCGGTACGTCGGGTTGTCGGCCATCAGTTCGCGGTGGGTGCCGGTGCCGACGACGGCGCCCTCGTCGAGGACGATGATCCGGTCGGCGTCGCGGATGGTGGAGACGCGCTGGGCGACGATCAGGACGGTGGCGTCGGAGGTCTCGCGGGCGAGGGCCTTGCGCAGCCTGGCGTCGGTGGCGTAGTCGAGCGCGGAGAAGGAGTCGTCGAAGAGGTAGACGTCGGGCCGCCGGACGAGGGCCCGGGCGATGGCCAGGCGCTGGCGCTGGCCGCCGGAGACGTTGCTGCCGCCCTGGGAGATGGGGGCGTCCAGGCCTTCGGGCAGCTTCTCGACGAAGTCCTTGGCCTGGGCGATCTCCAGGGCGTGCCAGAGCTCCTCGTCGGTGGCGTCGGGGCGGCCGTAGCGGAGGTTGCTGGCGACGGTGCCGGTGAAGAGGTAGGGCTTCTGCGGGACGATGCCGACGCTGTCGGCGATCGTGTCGGCGGAGAGCTCGCGCACGTCGGTGCCGTCGAGCAGGACCTGTCCGGAGGTGACGTCGAAGAGCCGGGGGACGAGGCCGAGCAGGGTGGACTTGCCGGCGCCGGTGGAGCCGATGATGGCGGTGGTCTCGCCGGGGCGGGCGGTGAGGTCGATGCCGCGCAGCACCGGGGCCTCGGCGCCGGGGTAGCGGAAGTCGACGTCGCGCAGCTCCAGGTTGCCGCGGCGCAGCACCTCGGTGACCGGGGCGGCGGGCGGGACGACGCTGGAGGAGGTGCCGAGGACCTCCTCGACGCGTTCGGCGCAGACCTCGGCGCGCGGCACCATCATGAACATGAAGGTGGCCATCATGACGCTCATCAGGATCTGCATCAGGTAGGAGAGGAAGGCGGTGAGCCCGCCGATCTCCATGCCGCCGCTGTCGATGCGGTGGGCGCCGAACCAGAGCACGGCGACGCTGGAGACGTTGACGACCAGCATGACGGCGGGGAACATCACGGACATCAGCCGGCCGACCTGCCGGGCGACCTGGGTGAGGTCCTCGTTGGCGTCGGCGAAGCGCTGCTGCTCGTGGCCGTCCTTGACGAAGGCGCGGATGACCCGGATGCCGGTGATCTGCTCGCGCAGCACCCGGTTCACGGTGTCGATCTTCACCTGCATGCTGCGGAACTTCGGCCGCAGGGCGCGCACCAGCAGGACGACGACGATGCCGAGCACGGGGATGACGGCGAGCAGCAGGCCGGACAGCGGGACGTCCTGGTTGAGCGCCATGATGATGCCGCCGACGCACATGATCGGTGCGGCGACCATCAGGGTGAAGCTCATCAGGGCCAGCATCTGGACCTGCTGGACGTCGTTGGTGGTGCGGGTGATCAGCGACGGGGCGCCGAACTGGCCGACCTCGCGGGAGGAGAAGCTCTGCACCCGGTCGAAGACGGCGGCCCGCAGGTCGCGGCCGAAGGCCATGGCGGTGCGGGCGCCGTAGTAGACGGCGCCGATCGAGCAGAGCGCCTGGAGCAGGGTGACGCCGATCATCACGGCGCCCAGGCGCAGGATGTAGCCGGTGTCGCCCGTGACCACGCCCTTGTCGATGATGTCGGCGTTGAGCGTGGGCAGGTAGAGCGCCGCGAGGGTGGACACCAGCTGGAGGGCCACCAGCAGGGTGATCGGTCGGGAGTATGGGCGCAGGTACGCCCGGAGCAGTCTGATCAGCACTGGCACACTCTTGTCTTCGCCGGTCGGGTTCGCACCCCAATTCTCGTCGTTCTGTAGCGTCGTACAGACGATTCGGGGGCCGTCCGGCGGAGGTTTGCCGGGCCTTTGCCATCGGCGGCCCGGTTCGCGCCCTCCGGCGGGCACCGGCGCCGAGGGGGCGTGCCAGCTGGGGCCGCCCCCTTACGGAATGACCGGTTTCCCCCTAGGCTGCTGACTACGCCCTTGTTACTGACCGGTACCGACCACGTTAACGGGGGCCCGGCGGACGCCCCCACGGACGCCGCGACAATCCCTCAGACGGCCACCCGCCCCCGGAGGTCCTCGTTGAGTTCCGCGCAGTCCCTGATCGACTCCGGCAGTGCCGACATCGTCGCCGGGCGTCCCGCCTCCGTCGCCCACCTGTTCCTGGAGCGGGTCGCCCTGACCCCGAACGCCGAGGCCTACCGCTACCCGGCCTCGGTCGACGAGCACGCCGCGGACGGCGCGCCCGGCGCCGAGCAGTGGCGCTCGCTCACCTGGGCGCAGACCGCGGTCCGGGTCAAGGCGGTGGCCGCCGGCCTGATGGCGCTCGGCATCCAGTCGGAGGACCGGGTCGCGCTGGCCTCCTCCACCCGGGTCGAGTGGATCCTCGCCGACCTGGGCGCCATGTGCGCGGGCGCCGCCATCACCACCGTCTACCCGAGCACCAACGCCGACGAGACGGCCTTCATCCTCTCCAACTCCGGCTCCCGGGCGATGTTCGCCGAGAACGCCGCCCAGCTGGCCAAGGCCGTCGAGCACATCGACGAGCTGCCCGAGCTGCGCACCGTGATCCTCTTCGACGCCCCCGCCGGGGCGCCCGGGGCGGAGGCACTCGACACGGCCGGCCTGGACCTGCTCACCCTGGCCGAGCTCGAACGGCGCGGCGCCGAGTACCTGGAGCAGCACCCGGACGCGGTCGACAAGGCCGTGGCCGGGCTCGACAAGGAGCAGCTGGCCACCCTCATCTACACCTCCGGCACCACCGGCCGCCCCAAGGGCGTGCGCCTGGTGCACGACTGCTGGGCCTACGAGGGCCGGGCCCAGGAGGCCAGCGGCCTGCTCGGCCCCGACGACGTCCAGTTCATGTGGCTGCCGCTGTCGCACGTCTTCGGCAAGACGCTGATCTCCGGCCAGATCGCCACCGGCCACGTGATGGCCGTGGACGGCCGGGTCGACCGGATCATCCACAACCTGCCGGTCATCCGGCCGACCACCATGGCCTCGGCGCCGCGCATCTTCGAGAAGGTCTACAACGGCATCGCCGGGCGGGCCCGGGCCGAGGGCGGCGCCAAGTACAAGATCTTCCTGTGGGCCGCCAAGGTCGCCCGCGAGCATGCCCGGGTGGTCCAGGAGAGCCGGGTCGCCACCGGCGTCGGGAGCGCCCCGCTGGGCCTGCGGCTGCAGCACGCGCTCGCCGACAAGCTGGTGTACGCGAAGATCCGGGCCGCCTTCGGCGGCCGGCTGCGCGGCGCCGTCTCCGGCAGCGCCGCCCTGGCCCCCGAGATCGGCTACTTCTTCCTCGGTGCCGGGGTGCCGATCCTGGAGGGCTACGGGCTGAGCGAGACCAGCGCCGGCTCCTGCGTCAACCGCAAGGAGGACGTCCGGATCGGCACGGTCGGCCGCCCGCTGCCCGGCACCGAGGTGCGGATCGCCGAGGACGGCGAGATCCTGCTGCGCGGCCCCGGCGTGATGCGCGGCTACCACAACCTGCCGGAGAAGACCGCCGAGGTGCTGGAGCCGGACGGCTGGTTCCACACCGAGGACATCGGCGAGCTCACCCCCGACGGCTTCCTGCGGATCACCGACCGCAAGAAGGACCTGTTCAAGACCTCCGGCGGCAAGTACGTGGCGCCCAGCGAGGTCGAGGGCAAGTTCAAGGCGGTCTGCCCGTTCGTCAGCAACATCCTGGTGATCGGCAACGGCCGCAACTTCTGCACCGCGCTGATCGGCCTGGACGAGGCGGTGCTGATGCCGTGGGCCGCCGAGCGCGGCCTGGCCGGCAAGAGCTACGCCGAGCTGGCCGCCGACCCGGCCGTGCACCAGCTGATCGAGGGCTTCGTCAAGCGGGTCAACGCCGACCTCCAGCGCTGGCAGACGATCAAGAAGTTCCACCTGCTGCCGCGCGACCTCGACATCGAGCACGGCGAGCTCACCCCGAGCCTCAAGATCAAGCGCCCGGTGGTCGAGCGGACCTACGCGGACGCGGTGACCGCCATGTACGCGGGCGCCAACGAGGCCTGAGCCGCCCCCCCTCCCGTACGGCTCACGAGTCCGGGTGAGTCGTACGGGACAATGGGGTCATGCCCTCCGCACTCCCCGACGGCGAACCGGTGCCGTCCGACGGTTCCCTGCCCGCGCACGCCCTGACCGGGCTGGGCGACCGGCCGTTCGGCTTCTACCTGCACGTCCCGTACTGCGCCAGCCGCTGCGGCTACTGCGACTTCAACACCTACACCGCCACCGAACTGCGCTCCTCCGGGGCCGTCGCCTCGCAGGAGACCTACGCGGACAACGTGGTCGCCGAGATCCGGCTGGCCCGCCGCGTCCTCGGCGAGACCGACCTCCCGGTGCGGACGGTGTTCCTCGGCGGCGGCACCCCCACCCTGCTGCCCGCCCGCGACCTGGTGAAGATGCTCGCCGCCCTGCGCGAGGAGTTCGGGCTCGCCCCGGACGCCGAGGTCACCACCGAGGCCAACCCCGAGTCCGTCGACCCCGCGTACCTCGCCGAGCTGCGCGAGGGCGGCTACAACCGGATCTCCTTCGGCATGCAGAGCGCCCGCCCGCACGTCCTGCGGCTGCTCGACCGCCACCACACCCCCGGCCGCCCCGAGGCCTGCGTGGCCGAGGCCCGCGCGGCCGGCTTCGACCACGTCAACCTCGACCTGATCTACGGCACCCCCGGCGAGTCCGACGACGACTGGCGGGCCTCCCTGGACGCCGCGATCGGCGCCGGGCCCGACCACGTCTCCGCGTACTCCCTGATCGTCGAGGACGGCACCAAGCTGGCCGCCCGGGTCAAGCGCGGCGAACTGCCGATGATCGACGACGACGTGCACGCCGACCGCTACCTCATCGCCGAACAGGCGCTCAGCGCGGCCGGCTACTCCTGGTACGAGGTCTCCAACTGGGCCACCACCCCCGAGGGGCGCTGCCGCCACAACGAGCTCTACTGGACCGGCGCCGACTGGTGGGGAGCCGGCCCCGGCGCCCACAGCCACGTCGGCGGCGTCCGCTGGTGGAACGCCAAGCACCCCGCCGCCTACGCCCAGGCCCTCGCCGAGGGCCGCACCCCGGCCCTGGGCCGCGAGCTGCTGAGCGACGAGGACCGCCGGGTCGAGCGCATCCTGCTGGAACTGCGCCTGGCCGACGGCATCCCCCTCGACCTCCTGGCCGAGGCCGGCCGCCAGGCCGCCGCCAAGGCCCTCGCCGACGGCCTCCTCGCCGAGGACTCCTACCGGCGGGGCCGCGCCGCCCTCACCCTCCAGGGCCGCCTCCTGGCGGATGCAGTAGTGCGTGACCTCGTGGACTGAGTGTCGCTAACGTGGTATCAGCCGTCAGGAGGAGTGTGGGATGACCGCCATCGATGACCGGGTGATAGGGATCTTCGAGAATCTGGAGATCCCGGAGGGTTTCAAGGCCGAGCTCATCAGGGGGGAGATCGTGATGATGGCCGGGCCCGACCGGGTCCACAACTGGATTGTCGAGTCGATCCAGGACCAGATTCCCCGGATGCGATGGCACCGCTCGGTCACGCAGGACATCGACATCCCCGGGCTCACCAGCGAACCTCAGCCCGATCTGGTCGTCTATGAGCGAGACGCGGTCGAGGGTCCTGGTCGCCTGATCCCTTCGCCTCTCCTCACGCTGGTGCTCGAGGTGGTCTCGAACACCAGCGTCCTGCGCGACTACCAGACCAAGCGGGAGCTCTACGCGGAGGGCCGGATTCCGGCCTATCTGATCGTCGACCCGATCAAGGCCGTCTGCGTGCTGTTGACCGAGCCGACCCGGGCGAGCGCGTCCGGGTTGCCGGACTACGTCTCCTCTCGGACCACCAAGTTCGGCGAGCCCATTCCGGTGGACCTGCTGGGCATCACGCTCGACACCTCGGAGTTTCAGACCTACTCCTGACCTGGCAGGGCGGTGAAGTCGATCAGTTCCTCGACCTTCGCCAGGAGTTCGGGCTCCAGGTCCTTGTAGCTGTTCACCTTGGAGAGGATGTGCTTCCAGGCGGCCGGGGTGTCCACGGGCCAGCCGAGGCGGCGGCAGGTGCCCTGCTTCCAGTCCTCGCCGCGGGGGACGGCGGGCCAGGCGGGGATGCCGACGGAGGAGGGCTTCACGGCCTGCCAGATGTCGATGTAGGGGTGGCCGACGACCAGGACCGACTCGCCGGTGACCCGGGCGGCGATGCGGTGCTCCTTCGTCCCCGGGAGCAGGTGGTCGACCAGGACGCCGAGGCGGCGGCCGGGGCCGGGGGCGAAGTCGGCGACGATCGCGGGGAGGTCGTCGATGCCCTGGAGGTACTCGACGACGACGCCCTCGATGCGCAGGTCGTCTCCCCAGACCCGCTCGACCAGTTCGGCGTCGTGCCGGCCCTCGACGTAGATCCGGGACTCGCGGGCGACCCGGGCCCGGGCGCCGGGGACGGCGACGGAGCCGGAGGCGGTGCGGGCGGGGGTGCGGGGCGCGGCGGGGGCGGCCGGGCGCACCAGGGTGACCACCTCGCCCTCCAGCAGGAAGCCGCGCGGCACCAGCGGGAAGACCCGGTGCTTGCCGAAGCGGTCCTCCAGGGTGACGGTGAACCCCTCCGCGGTCCGCTCGCAGCGCACCACCGCCCCGCAGTAGCCGGTGGCCGCCTCCTCGACCACCAGGTCCCGCTCGGCCGGCACCTCGGGTGCGGGCTGCTGCTTCTTCCACGGCGGGGTGAGGTCGGGTCCGTACTGGTGGCTGCGCATGGGGCGATTTTACGGACGGGGCGTCAGAGGCCCGGCGCCCCCCAGACCGGGAACCAGCGGCTGAGGTCCTTCTCCAGCCGCAGGTCGTTCCCCAGCATCGCGTTGACCTGGAGCTCCAGCGGGCTGTTGCGCCGCTCGCCGCCGCCGGGCATCGGGGCGAAGGGGTAGAAGGTGCCGCGCTTGTAGAGGTAGACCAGGGCCAGCGACTGGCCCTGGGGGTTGCGGAAGGCGACCAGGGAGCAGAGCAGCTGCGGGCCGAAGCCGTTCGCCTCCAGCTCGCTGTTGACCGCGTGCAGGTCGTTGACCAGTTCCGGGAGTTCCTCGGGGGCGTGCCGGGTGAGCAGCCAGGAGTAGCCGTAGCCGTCCTTGGAGGCCTCCACCGGGACGCCGCCGCGTTCGGTGTCGGCGTCCAGCAGGGCCCGGACCTGCTGCTCCACCTGGACGAAGGCGGCGCCCTCGACGGCCGCGAAGCAGACCGAGCCGAGCCCGGTGGGGAGGAACCCGGCCCCGGCCTCCAGGGTGAGCGCGGCGGACGGCACGCCGAACAGCTGGTCGAGGTCGGGCTTGACGGGCTTGGTGCGGCCGAACAGGGCGTCCAGGAATCCCACGGCGGTCCTTCCGGGAGTCGGGCGGGGCCGGAGCCCAGGGGGTCAGCGGCCGAGCTGCTCGGAGATCTTGGCCAGCTGGGCCAGCCGCTTCTCCAGCGTCGGGTGGGTGGAGAGCAGCTGGGAGGCGGTCTCCTTGGCGCTCAGCGCGGGGGCGAAGTAGAAGGCGTTGTAGGGCTGGGCCCGGCGCAGGTCCTCGGTGGGGATGGCGGCGATCTGCCCGGTGACCTTGGTGAGCGCCGAGGCGAGGGCGCTGGGCCGGCCGGTGAGCTGGGCGGCGGCCCGGTCGGCGGCCAGTTCGCGGTAGCGGGACAGCAGCCGGGTGAGCAGGAAGCTGATCGCGTAGACCACGATCGACACCAGCGGGATGACCAGCGCCGCGATGGCCGCGTTCTGGTCGTTGCTGTTGCGGTTGCCGCCCATGAACCCGCCGTACATGGCGACCCGGGTCATCGCCCCGGCGAGCACGCCGAGGAAGCCGGCGATGGTCATCACGGCGACGTCCCGGTGGGCGACGTGCGACAGCTCGTGCGCCAGGACGCCCTCCAGCTCCTCGGGTTCCAGTCGGCGCAGCAGGCCGGTGGTGACGCACACCACGGCGTTCTGCGGGTTGCGGCCGGTGGCGAAGGCGTTCGGCATGTCGCTGTCGGCGACCGCCACGCGGGGCTTGGGCATGTCGGCCAGGGCGCAGAGCCGGTCGATGGTGCCGTGCAGCTGGGGGTACTGCTCCTCGGTCACCCGGTGGGCGCCCATGGCCCGCTCGGTGATCTTGTCGCTGAACCAGAACTGGGCCACGAACAGCCCGCCGGAGATCAGCACGATCAGCGGCCAGGCCCCGCGCAGCAGCGCGATCAGCAGGCCCGTGAAACCGACGTACAACAGCCCGATCACGAACATCGTCCCGACCATGCGGCTGGTCAGGCCGCGGTCGGGCGCGAAACGGGTGTGCTGGCCCGAGCTCGACATCGCTTGCTCCTCCGTTCGCCGTCGCTTTCGATGCTGCCACCCGGACGGCCCCGGGGCACCACCCGCGCACGCGGAGTGTCGCGGTGGCCGTCCGGAACTGCGGGCAGGATCACCCCGGCCGGGCCGTTCCTGCGGTACGACCCGGGCCGTACACTGGCAGGTACGGTTTTGGCACTCGTGCGTGCAGAGTGCCAGGGTCGGGGTCCTCACCGGAGCGGCTCGCAGCATCACAGACGGACAACGTGCGAAGACGGAGGTGCGTGCCCCATGGCCGGAGAGGTCCGCCAGCTGGACGACCGCAAGCTCGCCGTGCTGCGCGCGATCGTCCAGGACTACGTGGGCACCGAGGAGCCGGTCGGCTCCAAGGCCCTGGTGGAGCGGCACAACCTCGGGGTGTCCCCGGCCACGGTGCGCAACGACATGGCGGCGCTGGAGGAGGAGGGGTACATCCACCAGCCGCACACCAGCGCCGGGCGGATCCCCACCGACAAGGGCTACCGGCTGTTCGTCGACAAGCTCGCCGAGATCAAGCCGATGAGCTCCCCGGAGCGCCGGGCGATCCGGCACTTCCTGGACGGCGCCGTCGACCTGGACGACGTGGTCACCCGTACGGTGCGGCTGCTCGCCCAGTTGACCCGCCAGGTCGCCGTGGTGCAGTACCCCTCGCTGACCCGCTCCACCGTCCGGCACATCGAGCTGGTGGCGCTGGCCCCGGCCAAGGTGATGCTGGTGCTGATCACCAACACCGGCCGGGTCGAGCAGCGGATGGTCGACTGCCCGGGCACGGTCGGCGAGACGGTCCTGGCGGACCTGCGCTCGCGGATCAACACCCGGGCGGCCGGCCAGCGGCTGCCGGACGTCCCGGGGCTCCTGGAGGAGCTCCCGGCGGCGTTCGAGCCGGCCGACCGGCCGACCGTCAGTACGGTCCTGGCGACGCTGTTCGAGGCGCTCGCCGAGCAGAACGAGGAGCGGATCATGCTGGCCGGCACGGCCAACCTGACCCGCTTCGGGCACGACTTCCCGCTCACCATCCAGCCGGTGCTGGAGGCCCTGGAGGAGCAGGTCGTCCTGCTCCGCCTCCTGGGTGAGACCACGGACGCCGCGATGACGGTCCGGATCGGGCGGGAGAACGCGTACGAAGGGCTGAATTCCACCTCGGTCGTTTCGGTCGGCTACGGTTCGGGCGACGAGAGTGTGGCCAAGCTGGGTGTGATCGGTCCGACCCGGATGGACTATCCGGGCACAATGGGGGCGGTGCGGGCGGTGGCACGGTACGTGGGCCAGATCCTGGCCGAGTCGTAGCACACGGCCGACCGTTGGAAATCTAACGGCGGCGTCCAGTCGCAGCACTACTACAGGCGGAACAAGCGGAGCATTTGGTGGCCACGGACTACTACGCGGTACTCGGCGTCCGACGGGATGCGGGGCAGGACGAGATCAAGAAGGCGTTCCGGCGCCTGGCACGCGAACTGCACCCGGACGTCAACCCGGACCCGAAGACGCAGGAGCGGTTCAAGGAGATCAACGCCGCCTACGAGGTGCTCTCCGACCCGCAGAAGCGCCAGGTCTACGACCTGGGCGGTGACCCGCTGTCGCCGGGCGGCGGTGGCGCGGGCGGCTTCGGCGCCGGCGCGGCGGGCTTCGGCTTCTCCGACATCATGGACGCCTTCTTCGGCGCCGCGGCCGGCCAGCGCGGCCCGCGCTCGCGCACCCGCCGGGGCCAGGACGCCATGATCCGGCTGGAGATCACCCTGGAGGAGGCCGCCTTCGGCACCACCAAGGAACTCCAGGTCGACACCGCCGTCACCTGCACCACCTGCAGCGGCGAGGGCGCGGCCCCCGGCACCTCGGCCCAGACCTGCGACATGTGCCGCGGCAAGGGCGAGGTCTCCCAGGTCACCCGCTCCTTCCTGGGCCAGGTCATGACCTCCCGCCCGTGCCCGCAGTGCCAGGGCTTCGGCACCGTGGTGCCGACCCCGTGCCCCGAGTGCGCGGGCGACGGCCGGGTGCGGGCCCGCCGCACCCTGACCGTGAAGATCCCGGCCGGCGTGGACAACGGCACCCGGATCCAGCTGGCCGGCGAGGGCGAGGTCGGCCCCGGCGGCGGCCCGGCCGGCGACCTGTACGTCGAGATCGCCGAGACCACCCACACGGTCTTCCAGCGGCGCGGGGACGACCTGCACTGCACCGTCACCATCCCGATGACGGCGGCCTCGCTCGGCACCCAGGTGCCGTTGCAGACCCTGGACGGGCTGGAGGAGGTCGACATCCGGCCCGGCACCCAGTCCGGCCAGTCGATCCCGCTGCACGGCCGGGGCATCACCCACCTGCGCGGGGGCGGCCGGGGCGACCTGATAGTGCACGTCGAGGTGCAGACGCCCACCAAGCTCGACCCCGAGCAGGAGGAGCTGCTGCGCCGGCTCGCCGTGCTGCGCGGCGAGGAGCGGCCGTCCGGCCAGTTCGCGCCGGGCCAGCAGGGCCTGTTCTCACGCCTGAAGGACGCCTTCAACGGCCGGTAGTCGTCCGCGAAGGGGTGCCGGGGGAGGACCCCCGGCACCCCTTCGGTGTTCCCGTTCCATCCCAGGAGGTTCCCCGCCATGACCGCGCCCGTCTTCGTCGTCGAGACCGAGCGGATCGCCGCCGCCGCACCCGGGGCCGTGCTGCGCCTCGACGGGCCCGAGGGGCGGCACGCGGCGGCGGTGAAGCGGCTGGCGGCCGGCGAGGCGGTCACCCTGGCGGACGGGCTGGGACTGGGCGTGGACGGCACCGTCGCCGCGGTGCTCGGCAAGGACGCGATC
The DNA here is from genome assembly GCF_042896295.1 of Kitasatospora sp. NPDC001309. Taxonomy (NCBI): domain Bacteria; kingdom Bacillati; phylum Actinomycetota; class Actinomycetes; order Kitasatosporales; family Streptomycetaceae; genus Kitasatospora; species Kitasatospora sp. NPDC001309. The sequence continues at coordinate 141,709 of NZ_JBIAXC010000009.1, forward strand.
GAGGTCACGGTGGAGGCCGTGCGGCGGGAGCCGGAGCCGGCGCCGCGGATCGTGGTCGTCCAGGCGCTGCCCAAGGGCGACCGCGGCGAGCTGGCCGTGGAGACCATGACCGAGGTCGGCGTGGACGTGGTGGTCCCCTGGGCCGCCTCGCGCTGCATCACCCAGTGGAAGGGCGAGCGCGGCGCCAAGGCGCTCGCCAAGTGGCGGGCCACCGCCCGGGAGGCGGGCAAGCAGTCCCGCCGGCTGCGCTTCCCCGAGGTGCGCGAGCCGATGACCACCCGGCAGCTGGCGCCGCTGCTGGCCGGGGCCGCGCTCGCCGCGGTGCTGCACGAGGAGGGCGCCGAGCCGCTGGCGCACGCCGCGCTGCCGGCCGGCGGGGACATCGTGCTGGTGGTCGGCCCGGAGGGCGGGGTCTCCCCGGAGGAGCTGGCCGCCTTCGCCGAGGCCGGCGCGAAGCCGTACCGGCTGGGCCCCTCGGTGCTGCGCACCTCGACCGCCGGGGTGGCCGCCGGGGCGCTGCTGCTGGGGCGCACCGGCCGCTGGGCCTGACCCCACCGGCAACTCCCGTGCGCCCGCCCGGAGTCTGCGGAAAACGGAGCGGCTCGTACCCGCACCTGCCTACGCTGGCGGCGTGACGGACTCCCTGAGCACCTCCGCGGGCGCCTATCTGCGCCACCCCCATCTGCACGGTGACCTGGTCGCCTTCGTCGCCGAGGACGACCTGTGGCTCGCCCCGCTGGAGGGCGGCCGGGCCTGGCGGCTGACGGCCGATCACCTGCCGGTGCAGCACCCCAGGTTCTCCCCGGACGGGCGCCACCTCGCCTTCACCTCCACCCGGGACGGCGCCCCCGAGGTGCACGTGGTGCCGGTGGACGGCGGACCGTCCCGGCGGCTGACGTACTGGGGCAACGCCGAGACCCGGGTGCAGGGGTGGACCGCCGACGGGCGCCCGATCGCCACCACCGGCGCGGGCGAGTCCGGGGTGCGCCGCTGCTGGGCGCACGCGGTGCCGCTGGACGGCGGCGAGCCGGTGCGGCTGCCGTACGGGCCGGTCGGCGGGCTCGCCTTCGAGCCGGCGGGCGTCGGGGACCCTGCGGCCGAAGCCGGGGGGAGGGTGCTGCTGGTGACCGTCAACAACCGCGAGCCGGCCTGGTGGAAGCGCTACCGGGGCGGCCGGGCCGGCAAGTTGTGGATCGGGCGGGACCGGTTCGTCCGGATCCACCAGGACCTGGCCGGGCAGCTCGACTCCCCGCTCTGGGTGGCCGGGGACGGCGACGGCCGGATCGCCTTCCTGTCCGACCACGAGGGCGTCGGCGACCTGTGGTCCAGCCGCCCCGACGGCTCCGACCTGCGCCGCCACAGCACCGACCCGGACGGCTTCTACGCCCGCAACGCCAGCACCGACGGCACCCGGGTGGTCTTCCACCGGGCCGGCGACCTGTGGCTGCTGGACGACCTGGAGACCGCCTCCCCGCGCCGGCTGGACGTCCGCCCGGCCGGCTCGCGGGCCCGCCGCCGCCCCCACCCCGTGCACGCCGCGCACTGGCTGGAGTCCGTCGCCCCGGACCGCACCGGCCGGGCCGGCGCCGTGGTGGTGCGCGGCAGCGTGCACTGGCTGACCCACCGCGAGGGCCCGGCCCGGGTGCTGGACGAGACCCCGGGCGTGCGCGCCCGGCTGGCCCGGGTGGTGCCGGGCGAGGACGGCGCCCAGGGCGTGCTCTGGGTGTCCGACGCCGAGGGCGAGGACGCCCTGGAGTACGCCCCCGCCGTGCACGACCCCGAGCGGCGCCGGCTGGCCGCCGGGAGACTGGGCCGGGTCAACTCGCTGGTGGTCTCCCCGGACGGCCGGCGGGCCGCGGTCGGTGTGCACGACGGCCGGGTGCTGGTGGTCGACCTGGCCGACGGCGCCGTGCACGAGCTGGACCGCAGCACCGACGGCGAGGTCGGCGGCCTGGTGTTCAGCCCGGACTCGGCCTGGCTGGCGTGGTCGCGCCCGGTGCACCGGATGGGCCCGTACTCGCTGCGCCAGATCGTGCTGGCCGACCTGGCCACCCGCACCGTCGGCGAGGTCACCTCGCAGCGCTTCCTGGACACCTCGCCCGCCTTCACCGCCGACGGCCGCTACCTGGCCTTCCTCTCGGTGCGCAGCTTCGACCCGGTCTACGACGCCCACGCCTTCGGCCTGTCCTTCCCGAACGGCTGCCGCCCCTACCTGGTGACGCTCGCCGCCGAGACGCCCTCCCCGTTCGGCCCGCAGCGGGCCGGGCGGGCGCCCGGCGGGGAGGAGGACGAGCCCAAGGCCCGCACGGCGGACGGCGAGGAGGCCGCGGACGGGGCGGTGCCGGCCGTGCGGGTGGACCTGGACGGCATCGCCGACCGGATCGTGCCCTTCCCGGTCGAGGGCGGCCGTTTCCACACGCTGCGCGCCGCCAAGGACGGGGTGCTGTGGACCAGGGCGCCGCTGCTCGGCGAACTCGGCGACGAGGCCGCCTCCTTGGACGACGACCGGCCCCGCCCGGTGCTGGAGCGCTTCGACCTCAGGAAGCGCCGGGTCGAGCAACTGGTGCACGGCGTCGACGGGTTCTCGGTCAGCGGGGACGGCACCCGGCTGGCCGTGCTGGACGGGGGCGAGCTGCGGATCGTCCCGGCCGACCGCAAGTCCGGCGGCGAGGACGACGAGACCGCCGTCGACCTCACCCGGCTGCGGGTGACCGTCGACCCGGCCGCCGAGTGGCGGCAGATGTACGCCGAGAACGGCCGGCTGATGCGGGACAACTTCTGGCGCCCCGACCTCGGCGGCGTCGACTGGGCCGGGGTCCTGGAGCGCTACCGGCCGCTGGTCGAGCGGGTCGGCTCGCACGACGAACTGGTCGACTTGCTCTGGGAGGTGCACGGCGAACTCGGCACCTCGCACGCCTACGTCGTCCCGTACGGCCGCTACACCGAGCCCGCCCGGCGCCAGGGCCTGCTCGGCGCCGACCTGGTCCGGGACGGCGGGCAGTGGCGGATCGGCCGGATCCTGCCCGGCGAGTCCTCCGACCCCCGGGCCCGCTCGCCGCTGGCCGCGCCCGGCGCCGCGATCCGCCCGGGCGACGCCCTGCTCGCCGTCAACGGCCGCCCGGTCGACCCGGTCACCGGCCCGGCCCCGCTGCTGGCCGGCACCGCCGGGCAGCCGGTGGAGCTGACTGTGGCCGGCAAGGACGGCAGCGACCGGCGCCACCCCGTGGTCGTCCCGCTCGCCGACGAGGAGGCGCTGCGCTACCACGACTGGGTGGCCGGCCGGCGGGCGAAGACGCGGGAGCTGTCCGGCGGCCGGCTCGGCTACCTGCACATCCCCGACATGCAGACGGCCGGCTGGGCGCAGCTGCACCGCGACCTCTCCACCGAGATGGCCAAGGACGGCCTGATCGTGGACGTCCGGGAGAACCGCGGCGGCCACACCTCGCAGCTGGTGATAGAGAAGCTGGCCCGGCGGATCATCGGCTGGTACGCGATCCGGGACACCGAGGGCCGGGTGCCCTACCCGATGGACGCCCCGCGCGGGCCGGTGGTCGCGATCGCCAACGAGCTGTCCGGCTCGGACGGCGACATCGTCAACGCCGCCATCCAGGCGCTCGGCATCGGCCCGGTGGTCGGCACCCGGACCTGGGGCGGGGTGATCGGTATCGACAGCCGGTACCAGCTGGTCGACGGCACCCTGGTCACCCAGCCCAAGTACGCGATGTGGATGGAGAACTACGGCTGGGGCCTGGAGAACCACGGCGTCGACCCGGACGTCGAGGTGCCGTTCGCCCCGCACCACTGGGCGGCCGGCGAGGACCCGCAGCTGGCCGAGGCCGTGCGGATCGCCCTCGACACCCTGGCCGCCACCCCGGCCCGCACGGCGCCGCCGCTGCCCTGGGCGTAGCCGGCGCGGGGCGCTGCGGGGCCCTGCGGGGCGCGGGTGTCCGGCGCGGCCGGGCTCCCGCGCCGGGGCGTGGGTAGGATGCGGGGCTGTTCTTGATCGCGATCTTGATCTGGTCGACGGCTCACGGGGGAGCACACCATGGCGCAGGGCTATCCGCCGCCGCAGTACCCGCAACAGCAGCAGTACCCGCAGCAACAGCCGTACCCGCAGCAGCAGCAGTACCCGCAGAACCAGCCGTACCCGCAGCAGCAGTACCCGCCGGGCGGCCCGGGGCCGAACCCGTACGGCCAGGGGCCGTACGCCCAGCCCCCGCAGCCGTACCCGCCGCAGCCCCAGCCGTACGGTCAGCCCCAGCCGTACCCGCAGGCGCAGCCGCCGTACGGGCAGGCCCCGTACCCGCAGCAACAGCCCCACCCGCAGCCCGCGCTGCCGCCGTGCCCCCGGGAGGCGGGCGGCTTCCGGCGCTTCCTGGCGATGGTGCTGGACGCCGGCCTCGCGCTGGGCGCGGGCTTCGCCGCCGCCGTCGCCTCCGACGTCGCGGCGGGTCGTACCAAGCCCGTCGCGGCCGCGGCCGGCCACGCCGTCCAGCACGCGAGCGGGCCGGTGGTGCCGTTCTGGGCGGCGTTCCTGGGCGTCTGCGTGCTGGTCTCGTTCCTCAACCAGGTGGTGCTGGCCCGGCTGGTCGGGTTCAGCGTGGGCAAGGGGATCCTGGCGATGCGGGTGGTGCGCCGCAAGCGGGTGATGCGCCCCAACACCTGGCGGCTGACCCGGCGCTGGCTGGTCGGCTTCGTCGTCCTGGTGCTCTCGTTCGTCTTCGACGAGTTCGACCTGGAGGAGGGGGACATCATCGGCATGCGCTCGGTGCGCTGGAAGCACCTGCAGGAGTACCAGCAGGCGCTCGGGCGGCTCGGCTAGGCTGCGCCCGTACGGCCCGTGCAACCGTGATCGACGACCGAACCGAGGAGATTCCGATGGCTGGCGAGCCGCAGTCCGACTGTGTGTTCTGCAAGATCGTGGCGGGCGAGATCCCGGCGACCGTGCTGCGCAAGACCGAGCGCGTCCTCGCCTTCCGCGACATCGCCCCCAAGGCCCCCGTGCACGTCCTGGTGATCCCGCACGTCCACTACCCGAACGCCGCGGCGCTGGGCGCCGCCGAGCCCGAGGTCGCCGGCGAACTGCTGGCCGAGGCGGGCGCGGTGGCGCGGGACGAGGGCATCGAGGACTACCGGCTGATCTTCAACACCGGCGCGGGCGCCGGGCAGACCGTGTTCCACGCCCATGTGCACGTGCTCGGCGGGATGCCGATGAACGAGAGCATGGTCTGATCCCAGGTGTCCCAGCGCGAACTCGTCGTCCTCGGCACCGCCAGCCAGGTGCCCACCCGGCACCGCAACCACAACGGCTACCTGCTCCGCTGGGACGGCGAGGGCCTGCTGTTCGACCCCGGCGAGGGCACCCAGCGCCAGATGCTGCACGCTGGGGTCTCGGCCACCCAGATCACCCGGATCGCGGTGACCCACTTCCACGGCGACCACTGCCTGGGCCTCGCCGGGGTGATCCAGCGGATCAACCTTGACCGGGTCCCGCACCCGGTGGACGTCTACTTCCCGGCGTCCGGCGAGGTCTACTTCGAGCGGCTGCGGCACGCCACCGCGTACCACGAGACCGCCGTGCTGCGGCCGCGGCCGATCGACGAGCCCGGCCCGCTGCCCGCGCCCGGCGCCCGCTTCGCGCTGGACGCCGTCCGGCTGGACCACCCGGTGGAGTCCTTCGGCTACCGGCTGTCCGAGCCGGACGGCCGCCGGCTGGTGCCCGAGCGGCTCGCCGCGGCCGGCGTGCGCGGCCCGGCCGTGGGCCGGCTCCAGCACGAGGGCGCGGTCGAGGTGGACGGCCGCACCGTCACCCTGGACGAGGTCAGCGAGCACCGCCGGGGCCAGCGCTTCGCCTTCGTGATGGACACCCGGCTCTGCGAGGGGGTGCACGAACTCGCCGAGGGGGCCGACCTGTTGGTGGTCGAGGCGACCTTCACCGACGCCGACGCCCACCTCGCCGAGGACCACGGCCACCTCACCGCCGGCCAGGCCGCCAAGGTCGCGGCCGAGGCCGGGGCGCGGACCCTCGTGCTGACCCACTTCTCGCAGCGCTACCCGGACCTGGGCCAGCACCTGGCCGACGCCCGCAAGCACTTCGACGGGGACCTGGTGCTCGCCGAGGACCTCGCCCGGGTGCCCGTCCCCGCCCGCCGCCACCCGTGAACGGTCCGCCGCCACCCGTGGAGCACCCGCCGTCACCCGGGGACGGCGCGGCGCCGGGGGTGGACGCCGCACGGGCTCCCCGCGAAAAGGGCTCGCGCCGCCCCGCGATCTGCCGCAGCATCGTCGGGTGCGGCCCCGCCGCCCGCCGCAGCGATCACGCTCGCGGCGTACCCTGGTGCCCCGGAGAGACCGAGCGGCACACGAGACCACGGATGGGATGAGGCAGGCCCAGCGCCGACCCATGAGTGACACATCGCAGACCCGTACCGATGGACAGTCGCGCCCCGAACCGACCGACGACGGCCGGGTGAGCGCCCGGATCGTCATCCCCGAGAAGCATCCGATGGTCACCCTGCTCGGCACGGCGGACTCGCTGCTGCGCGTGATCGAGCAGGGGTTCCCCGCCGCCGACATCCACGTCCGCGGCAACGAGGTGACCGCCACCGGGGAGCGCGCCGAGGTCGCCCTCGTGCAGAAGCTCTTCAACGAGATGATGCTGGTGCTGCGCACCGGCCAGCCCCTGACGGAGGACTCCGTGGAGCGCTCCATCGCCATGCTCCGCGAGGAGGGCCCGGACAGCCCGGCGCCGTCCCAGGTGTTCACCGCGAACATCCTGTCCAACCGCGGCCGCACGATCCGCCCCAAGACGCTCAACCAGCAGCGCTACGTCGACGCGATCGACAAGCACACGATCGTCTTCGGCCTCGGCCCGGCCGGCACCGGCAAGACCTACCTGGCGATGGCCAAGGCCGTCCAGGCCCTCCAGGCCAAGGAGGTCAACCGGATCATCCTGACCCGCCCGGCGGTCGAGGCGGGCGAGCGGCTGGGCTTCCTGCCCGGCACCCTCTACGAGAAGATCGACCCGTACCTGCGCCCGCTGTACGACGCGCTGCACGACATGATGGACCCGGACTCCATCCCGCGCCTGATGGCGGCCGGCACCATCGAGGTCGCGCCGCTCGCGTACATGCGCGGCCGCACCCTCAACGACGCCTTCATCATCCTGGACGAGGCCCAGAACACCTCGCCCGAGCAGATGAAGATGTTCCTCACCCGCCTCGGGTTCAACTCCCGGGTGGTGGTCACCGGCGACACCAGCCAGATCGACCTCCCGGGCGGCACCCGCAGCGGGCTCAAGGTCGTCCAGGAGATCCTGGCCGGCGTCCCGGACATCCACTTCTCCGTCCTCACCAGCACCGACGTGGTCCGCCACAAGCTGGTCGGCCGGATCGTGGACGCCTACGAACGCTGGGACGCGCGGCAGGAGGCCGAGGAGAACTCCCCGGCCGCCCGCAAGCCCGCCCAGCGGCGCCCCGGAAAGACCGCCGCGGCGCGCGCACCCCGACAGTCCCATCGCACCGAAAGCTGAGCACACAGCCCGTCATGTCGATCGACATCGCCAACGAGTCCGGTTGGGACGCCGATGAGGAAGCCATCCTCGACGTCGCCCGCTTCGCCCTGGACAAGATGCGGATCCACCCGCAGTCCGAACTGTCCGTGATCCTGGTGGACGGTGCGGCGATGGAGGAGCTGCACATCCAGTGGATGGACCTGCCCGGACCGACCGACGTGATGTCGTTCCCGATGGACGAGCTGCGTCCGGGCAAGGAGGGCGAGGAGCTGCCGCAGGGCCTGCTCGGCGACATCGTGCTCTGCCCCGAGGTCGCCGAGCAGCAGGGCAAGGCGGCCCCCTCCAAGCACTCGATGGACGAGGAGCTCCAGCTGCTCACCGTCCACGGCGTGCTGCACGTCCTCGGCTACGACCACGAGGAGCCGGAGGAGGAGGAAGAGATGTTCGCCCTCCAGAAGCGGATCCTGGACGACTGGCGGGCGGGCCGGGGCCTCGGCGGCATCTCCCCGGCCCCCACCACCCACTGAGCGCGGGGCCCGAACTCCTGTGAGCGGTGAGAGTACGAGCTTCATCCTCGGTGCCGTGGCCCTGGTCGTCCTGGGCTGGTTGGCCGCGTGCGCCGAGGCGGGCATCTCCCGGGTCTCCCGGTTCCGGGCGGAGGAGGCCGTGCGCAACGGCCGGCGCGGCTCCGCGCGGCTACTGGCCGTCGCCTCCGACCCGTTCCGCTACCTCAACCTGGCCACCCTGATCCGGGTGGCCAGCGAGATGGCGGCCGCGGTGCTGGTCACCGCGGTGTGCGTGCGCAACATCCACCCGACCTGGCAGGCCGTGCTGTTGGCCTTCGGCGTGATGGTGCTGGTGTCCTTCGTCGCGGTGGGCGTCTCGCCGCGCACGATCGGGCGCCAGCACCCGATCTCCACCGCGACCGCGGCCTCCTTCGTGCTGCTGCCGCTGGCCGCGGTGCTCGGCCCGATCCCGCGGCTGCTGATCCTGCTGGGCAACGCGCTGACCCCGGGGAAGGGGTACCGGGAGGGGCCGTTCGCCTCCGAGGCGGAGCTGCGGGCGCTGGTCGACCTCGCCGAGAAGGACGACCTGATCGAGGACGAGGAGCGCCGGATGGTGCACTCGGTCTTCGAACTGGGCGACACCATCGTGCGCGAGGTGATGGTGCCGCGCACCGACCTGGTGATGATCGAGCGGCACAAGACCGTCCGGCAGGCGCTCACCCTGGCGCTGCGCTCGGGCTTCTCGCGGATCCCGGTGGTCGGCGACAACGAGGACGACGTGGTCGGCATCGTCTACCTCAAGGACCTGGTGCGCCGCACCCACATCAACCGGGAGGCGGAGGCCGAGGAGGTCGGCGCGGTGATGCGCCCGGCCGTGTTCGTCCCGGACTCCAAGCCGGCCGGCGACCTGCTGCGGGAGATGCAGCAGCGCCGCTCGCACGTCGCGATCGTGATCGACGAGTACGGCGGCACGGCGGGCCTGGTCACCATCGAGGACGTCCTGGAGGAGATCGTCGGCGAGATCACCGACGAGTACGACCGGGAGATCGCGCCGGTCGAGGACCTCGGCGACGGCTCGTACCGGATCACCGCCCGGCTGCTGGTGGAGGACCTGGGCGAGCTGTTCGGGATCGAGCTGGAGGACGAGGACGTCGAGACCGTCGGCGGCCTGCTGGCCAAGCACCTGGGCCGGGTGCCGATCCCCGGGTCGGCCTGCGAGATCCCGCTGCCCGAGCCGGCCGCAGACGGCCTGACCGGCATCCTGCTGACCGCGGAGTCCTCGGCCGGGCGCCGCAACCGGATCGGTTCGATGGTCGCCTCGCCGGTGCGCCGGTCGGAAACGGTGCGGGCCGCGGGCGAGTAGCGGGTGGGCGGTCGCCGCGCGACCATGGAGGGCATGACGCACAAACTTCGCGCGGAGTACGGCCCGCAGGGGGCGGCCGGCGGAGTCAAGTCCTGGCACGTGGTGCGGGACGAGGACCCGTCGACCGCGCTCTGCGGCCGGAGCATGCCCGACGACGCCGAGACGCGGCCCGAGCAGGAATGGGGCACCGGGCTGCGCTGCTGCCAGCAGTGCGGCTCGCTCTACATGCACGAGACGCCCCACATGCAGGGGAGCCATCCCTACAGCTAGCCGTGCCTCCCGGCCGTGCCCCGCGGCGACGGCCGGGCTCTGGAGGTCGCCATGAAGCTGCAAGACGAACTGCCGACCGTCGATCGACGGCTCGCCCTGGTGTGGCGGGTCGGGGCGGGGCTCGGGGGGATCTTCCTGATCGTGTTCGGGATCCTGGGGCTGGCCGACCACCCCGGCTTCCTGGCCACCCACGGTGACCGGATCGCCGGGCTGTCGACCAACGGGGCGCTGAGCATCCTGTCCATCGTGGCGGGTGCGGTCCTGCTGGTCGGAGCGGTGATCGGCGGGAACTTCGCGTCCAACCTCAACATGGTGATCGGCGTGCTGTTCGTCCTGTCCGGCTTCTACGGGCTGACGGTGCTCGGCCGGCCGGACGCGAACATCCTCAACTTCCGGATGTCGAACGTGCTGTTCGCGTTCGTCTTCGGGATCGTCGTGACCACCTTCGGGATGTACGGCCGGGTGAGCAGCCACCTGCCGCACGACAACCCGTTCTGGCGCGAGCGGGCCTCGCACGAGGAGCCGCTGCCGTCCGGCGCCGCGAAGACCTTCGTCAAGGTGCTCAACCCGAACCCCGGCCGCACCCACCCGGTGGGCCACTGAGCCGGGTTGACGGAGGGGCCGGGTTGCGCGAGGGGGCCGGGTTGACCGAGGGCGCCGGGAGGGTGCCGCCTATGCTCGGCGGCATGAGTGACATCGTCGAACTCGACCCCGAAGACAAGAAGATCATCACCCTGGCCCGCTCGGCCCGCGCCCGCAACGGCGTGGCCGAGGGGGCCGCGGTGCGTGACGAGACCGGCCGCACCTACGTGGCCGGGACGGTCGCGCTGGAGTCGCTGCGGCTGAGCGCGCTGCGGACGGCGGTGGCGATGGCGGTGGCCAGCGGTGCGAAGTCGCTGGAGGCGGCCGCCGTGGTGAGCGAGGCCGAGCAGCCCGCCGAGGCCGATCTGGCGGCCGTGCGGGACCTGGGCGGGGCCGGTACGCCGGTGCTGCTGGCCGGGCCGGACGGGACGCTGCGGGTGGTGGCCGAGGCCCGCTGAGCGGCCCCCGGCGGCCCCCTCGGGGCCGGTGCGGGGAGACCGCGCCCCCTGCATTCAGCAGATAATCTCACCGGAGGGGTGGACTCGGTGAGGGGCTGGGGCATGGGGGCGTTGGCGTTCGTCGCCGGGCTGGTGCTGTTCGTGATGGGCATGGGCAAGTGGCAGGAGACCGGCACGGTCTACTGGCTCTGGGGTTCACTCGCCTTCCTGCTGCTGCTGGTGGTGTTCTCGCTGGTCGGACGGGGCGGCGGCAAGGGCTGAGCGCCCCGGACGGACCGGCCCCGGACGGCGGGGCTCCGGTGATCAGGGAGAATGGGGCGCATGAATGCCCCTTCCTCCTCGTACCGCTCCGGGTTCGCGTGCTTCGTCGGCCGTCCCAACGCGGGCAAGTCGACCCTGACCAACGCCCTGGTGGGGACGAAGGTCGCGATCACCTCCGACCGCCCGCAGACCACCCGCCACACCGTGCGCGGCATCGTGCACCGCCCGGACGCCCAGCTCGTGCTGGTCGACACCCCCGGCCTGCACAAGCCCCGCACCCTGCTCGGCGAGCGCCTCAACGACCTGGTCCGCACCACCTGGGCCGAGGTCGACGTGATCGGCTTCTGCCTGCCCGCCGACCAGAAGCTCGGCCCCGGCGACAAGTTCATCGCCAAGGAGATCGCCGGGATCAAGAAGACCCCCAAGGTCGCCATCGTCACCAAGACCGACCTGGTCGACTCCAAGCGCCTGGCCGAGCAGCTGATCGCCATCCACCAGCTCGGCATCGAGCTGGGCTTCGAGTGGGCCGAGATCATCCCGGTCTCGGCGGTCGGCGACCAGCAGGTCGACCTGGTCGCCGACCTCCTCACCAAGCTGCTGCCCGAGGGCGACCAGCTCTACCCGGAGGGCGACCTCACCGACGAGCCCGAGCAGATCATGGTCGCCGAGCTGATCCGCGAGGCCGCCCTGGAGGGCGTGCGGGACGAACTGCCGCACTCGCTCGCCGTCGTGGTCGAGGAGATGCTGCCGCGCGAGGGCCGCCCGGCGGACCGTCCGCTGCTGGACATCCACGCCAACGTCTACATCGAGCGGCAGAGCCAGAAGGCGATCGTGATCGGCGCCAAGGGCTCCCGGCTCAAGCACGTCGGCACCACCGCCCGCAAGCACATCGAGGCGCTGCTCGGCACGCCGGTCTACCTGGACCTGCACGTCAAGGTGGCCAAGGACTGGCAGCGCGACCCCAAGCAGCTGCGCAAGCTCGGCTTCTGACCGGGGAGTTCGGCGACGGGCGGTGAGCCGCCCCGGGCCCGTCCGGACGCCGTGCGCGTCCGGGCGGGCCCGTGCCGCGCCGGGCCCGGGAGGGGCCTACGCCCCCTCGCGGAGCACCAGCGAGACCAGCTCCCGCTGGGAGTCGGTGAGTTTGGGGTCGGCGCAGTACACCGTCCGCCCGTCGACGGTGATCTCGTAGTGGAAGCCGTCCGGCACCCCGTACGAGGGCGCGCGCAGCCCGCCCGCGACGGCCTCGCGGGCGAGCGCGTGGACGTGCGGGGCGTCCGTGCGGTCGACGGTTTCGAGCTCCGCGTGGCGGAGGATTCCGGCGAGTCCGCCGGTCCGGGTCACCTGGATGCGCATGGTGTCCATGGTGCTACGCAGGGGAGGCTTTTGCGGCTCTTTTCCCCGACCGTGACCTTAAGGCGGTCTCAAACCGCTCCGGACCGGTGGTGAACCGGTCGTCCGCGGTCAGCCTGGGCTGACGCCGACCTGGGCCCAGGAGGCCGTCACGGTGTCGGCGACCGGGGGCTTGTCGGGGTAACGGGCCTTGGCGGCGGCCACGGTGGCCCGGGCGAAGGCGGTGAAGTCGGCGGTGGCGGGCAGCCCGCCACCGGTCAGGGCGTCGTACCAGATCCGCCCGGCCTGCTCCCAGGACGACCCGCCCAGGGCGGTGGCCAACAGGTAGAACGCGTGGTTGGGGATGCCGGAGTTGATGTGCACCCCGCCGTTGTCGTCGGTGGTGTCCACGTAGTCCCGCATGTGGGCGGGTTGCGGGTCCTTGCCCAGCTGGGGGTCGTCGTAGGCGGTGCCGGGCGCCTTCATCGAGCGCAGCGCCACGCCCTGGACGCCGGGGGCGAGCAGTCCGGCGCCGATCAACCAGTCGGCGGAGGCGGCGTCCTGGTGCAGGGCGTACTGCTTGACCAGCGAGCCGAAGACGTCGGAGACCGACTCGTTGAGCGCGCCGGGCTGGTCCTGGTAGTCCAGTCCGGCGGTGAACTGGGTGACGCCGTGGGTGAGTTCGTGGCCGATGACGTCGATGCAGGCGGTGAAGTCGCCGAAGACCTGGCCGTCGCCGTCGCCGAAGACCATCTGCGAGCCGTTCCAGAAGGCGTTGTCGTAGTTGCGGCCGTAGTGGACGCTGGCGTCCATCCGCAGGCCGCGGCCGTCGATCGAGTCGCGGCCGAAGACGTCGGAGTAGAGCGCGAAGGTGGCGCCCAGGCCGTCGTAGGCGTGGTTGACGGAGGCGTCGGCGACCGGGGCGTGGCCCTCGGTGCGGACGGTGCGCCCGGGCAGCCGCTGGCCGTGCCCGGCGTCGTAGACCAGCCGGCTGAGGCCGGGGGCGCCGGTGGTCGGCGGGGGAGCGGCGAGGCGGGCCGCGCGGTGCGCGGCGTCCAGGGCGAGGGAGTGGACGGCGGGCTGGTGACCGGCCTCGGCGAGGCGGTCCAGGACGTACGGCGGGACGATCGCGCAGCGCGGGACTCCTGCAGTCATGTGGCCCAGGGTGAGGCCTGGATGACCGGATGTCACCACCCGTGGCAGGACCGTTCCACGTCTCAAGGGGTGGAACGGAAGCCCGGATCACTTCGGGGGCGCGCGGGCCTGGGTTACGCTGGGCCACATCATGCGCAACGGGCTGCTTCTTCTTAGCTGCCGCGTCGAGGGCCTGTAGTCCACCGGGCCGGCTCCCTCGCCGCGGGGAACGAGCTGTGCGCGGAAACGGCGATGCGACGGCGTATCGCGGGGCGCAGCAGCGGCCGGCCAGTCGGTGTCGATCCCTCCCGACCGCCCGCACCACGCATCCACAGGAAGCCGAGAGTCCCCTCCATGACCGAGCAGACCTCCGCCGCGTCCGTCCCCGCCGCTCGCGCCTTCGTCGACCGGCCGACCCCGATCACCGCCGCCTCCGTGCGCCAGCGGCCCTCGGGCATGCGCCACGGGCGCTACCTGCCGTTCGGCACCGTCGACCTGCCGGACCGCACCTGGCCGCACCAGGTGATCACCAAGGCGCCGCGCTGGCTCTCCACCGACCTGCGGGACGGCAACCAGGCGCTGATCGACCCGATGTCCCCCGCCCGCAAGCGGAAGATGTTCGACCTGCTGGTGGCCATGGGCTACAAGGAGATCGAGGTCGGCTTCCCGTCCTCCGGCGCCACCGACCACGCCTTCGTGCGGTCGCTGATCGAGGAGGGGGCGATCCCGGAGGACGTCACCATCTCGGTGCTGACCCAGGCCCGCGAGGAGCTGATCGAGAAGACCGTCGAGGCGCTGGTCGGCGCCCCGCGGGCGACCGTCCACCTGTACAACGCGACCGCGCCGCTGTTCCGCCGGGTGGTGTTCCGCAACGACGAGGCGGCCACCAAGGCGATCGCGGTGGACGGCACCCGGCTGGTCATGGAGTACGCGGAGAAGCTGCTGGGCGACGACACCGTCTTCGGCTACCAGTACTCGCCGGAGATCTTCGTGGACACCGAGCTGGACTTCGCGCTGGAGGTCTGCGAGGCGGTGATGGACGTCTGGCAGCCCGGTGAGGGCCGCGAGATCATCCTGAACCTGCCGGCCACCGTCGAGCGGGCCACCCCGAACGTCCAGGCCGACCAGTTCGAGTGGATGTCGCGCAACCTGTCGCGCCGCGAGTTCGTCTGCCTGTCGGTGCACCCCCACAACGACCGCGGCACCGCCGTGGCCTCCGCCGAGCTGGCCTACATGGCGGGCGCGGACCGGATCGAGGGCTGCCTGTTCGGGCAGGGCGAGCGGACCGGCAACGTCGACCTGGTGACGCTGGGGATGAACCTGTTCTCGCAGGGCATCGACCCGCAGATCGACTTCTCCGACATCGACGAGGTGCGCCGCACCGCCGAGTACTGCAACCAGATGGAGGTGCACCCGCGCCACCCGTACGCCGGGGACCTGGTGTACACCTCCTTCTCCGGCTCGCACCAGGACGCCATCAAGAAGGGCTTCGACGTCCTGGAGGCGGACGCGAAGGCGGCCGGGGTGCCGGTGGCGGAGCACACCTGGGGAGTGCCGTACCTGCCGATCGACCCGAAGGACGTCGGCCGCACCTACGAGGCGGTCATCCGGGTCAACAGCCAGTCCGGCAAGGGCGGGGTGGCCTACGTCCTCAAGAACGACCACAAGCTGGACCTGCCGCGCCGGATGCAGATCGAGTTCTCCCGGATCATCCAGGCCAAGACCGACGCCGAGGGCGGCGAGGTCAGCCCGGCGGAGATCTGGCGGGTCTTCGAGGACGAGTACCTGCCGACCACCGGCAACCCGTGGGGCCGGCTGTCGCTGGCCGGTTCGCGCACCCTGACCACCGAGGACGGCCGGGACGCGCTGACCGCCGAGGCCGTGGTGGACGGTGCGCCGGTGACCCTGACCGGTACCGGCAACGGCCCGGTCTCGGCCTTCGCGGACGCGCTGGCCCGGATCGGCGTGGACGTACGGGTGCTGGACTACGCCGAGCACGCGCTGAGCGAGGGCGGCGACGCCCAGGCGGCCGCGTACGTGGAGTGCGCGGTGGACGGCAAGGTGCTGTGGGGCGTGGGCATCGACGGCAACACCGTGCTGGCCTCGCTGAAGGCGATGATCAGTGCCGTCAACCGCTCGCAGCGCGGCTAACTCCCGAGGGTGGTACGCGAAGGGCCGTCCCGCGGGACGGCCCTTCGCCGTGTCCGCCGGGCGTCCCGGGCGGGCTGTGGCCTGCGCCACATTTTTTCGGATCGGAAGCCGTTCGAGGTACTGACACGTGCCGGTAACCGTGGCAACATCGATCCACCGGCAAGCCGGGTCGGTGGGACGGCCTCGGTGTCCGGTCGCGTGACCTGTCCATAGTTGTGCAGGCCGCCTGCCATGTCTGGGGAGTGGCGCCGTGACCAGGTTGTGGGGTGTTCGCCCGAGGTGGCGGACCGATGTTCTCGGTGATTTCTTCTGTCCGGGCTGCGGCGGGGACCGCAACTACCGCCGGCAGCACGGCCGGCGGTGGCTGCGGTTGCTGGGGACGCCGGTCGCGCCGCTCGGACCGGTGATCGGCAGCGTGCAGTGCACCAGCTGCCACGGGCGCTACGGTGTCGAGTCCCTGGAGCAGCCCACCAGCGTGCGCCTCGGCGCGATGCTGCGGGACGCCCAGTACACCATCGCCCTGGCCCTGCTCGCGGCCGGCGGCACCGCCCACCGGGCGGCCCGCGAGGCGGCCTGCACGGCGGTGCGCGAGGCCGGGTTCGAGGACTGCGGCGAGGCCCAGGTGCTGGCCGCGCTCGCCGCGCTGTCCGGGCTCGGCGGCGAACTCCACGACGCCCACGGGATGGCCGGCGGCCTGACCGTGGAACTGCACGCGGTGCTCGAACCGCTCGCCCCGCACCTGGCCCAGCAGGGCCGGGAGCGGCTGCTGCTGCTGGGTGCGGCGATCGCCCTGGCGGACGGGCGCTACCTGCCGCAGGAGCGCGAGGCGCTGGCCGCGGTCGGCAGCTGCCTGGACCTGCCGCAGAGCCAGGTGCCGGCGCTGCTGGAGGCGGCGACCCGGGCACCGTACGAGAACCTGTAGGGCCTCGGCCCCGCCCCTCCGGACCTTCCGTATCCCCCACAAACGGGCCCGCCCCCCTCCGGGCCCGCCGTGACCCGCACCGCAGTGGTCCTCCCCCACGGCCCCCGGTGCGGGCAACACGGCTGTCCACGGCTGTCAGAGCCCTGGGGGACAATGGGGGGCATGAGTCTTTTCCGGGACGACGGCGTCGTGTTGCGGGCGCAGAAGCTCGGCGAGGCCGATCGGATCATCACCCTGCTGACCCGCCACCACGGCAAGGTGCGGGCGGTGGCGCGCGGGGTGCGCAAGACCAAGTCCAAGTTCGGCGCCCGGCTGGAGCCGTTCTCGCACGTGGACGTGCAGTTCTTCAGCCGGGGGAGCGAGCTGGTCGGGCGCGGGCTGCCGCTGTGCACCCAGGTGGAGACCATCGCCCCGTACGGCGGATCGATCGTCACCGACTACGGCCGCTACACCGCCGGCACGGCGATGCTGGAGACGGCCGAGCGCTTCGCCGAGAACGAGGGCGAGCCGGCCGTCCAGCAGTACCTGCTGCTGGTGGGCGGGCTGCGGGTGCTGGCGGCCGGGACGCACGAGTCGCACCTGGTGCTGGACGCCTTCCTGCTGCGCTCGCTCGCGGTGAACGGGTACGGCGCGAGCTTCACGGACTGCGCCAAATGCGGCCTGGACGGGCCGAACCGTTTCTTCTCCCTCCCCGCAGGGGGGGTGCTCTGCGCGGACTGCCGAGTGCCCGGATGTGCCGTACCCTCCCCTGAGACACTGGTACTGCTCGGGGCGCTGCTGTCAGGGGACTGGCGGACGGCCGACGCCTGCGAGCCGCGGTACTGGCGGGAGGGCAGCGGCCTGGTCGCGGCCTATCTGCAGTGGCACCTGGAGCGGGGCATCCGCTCGATGAGATACGTGGAGAAGTGAGCACATGGCAGCGCGACGGCTCTTCGGCGGCGGCAAGCAGCGGGTCTACGAACCCCCGACCCCGCACCCCAGCGGCGCCAAGCCCCCGAAGCTCCCCGGCGAGCTGGTCCCGGACCACGTCGCCATCGTGATGGACGGCAACGGCCGCTGGGCCAAGGAGCGCGGGCTGCCCCGCACCGAGGGCCACAAGATCGGCGAGTCCGTGGTGCTGGACGTGCTCAAGGGCGCGATCGAGCTCGGCGTCAAGAACATCTCGCTGTACGCGTTCTCCACCGAGAACTGGAAGCGCTCGCCCGACGAGGTGAAGTTCCTGATGAACTTCAACCGGGACGTCATCCGCCGCCGCCGTGACGAGATGGACGCGATGGGCGTGCGGATCCGCTGGGCCGGCCGGATGCCCAAGCTGTGGAAGAGCGTCGTCCAGGAGCTCCAGGTCGCCGAGGAGCAGACCAAGGGCAACGACGCCGTGACGCTCTACATGTGCGTCAACTACGGCGGCCGGGCCGAACTCGCCGACGCCGCGCAGGCGATCGCGCTGGACGTGGCGGCCGGACGGCTGGACCCGAAGAAGGTCAACGAGAAGACCATCGCCAAGTACATGTAC
Organism: Kitasatospora sp. NPDC001309; assembly: GCF_042896295.1. NCBI lineage: Bacteria > Bacillati > Actinomycetota > Actinomycetes > Kitasatosporales > Streptomycetaceae > Kitasatospora > Kitasatospora sp. NPDC001309. The sequence continues at coordinate 159,711 of NZ_JBIAXC010000009.1, forward strand.
CACCCGGACATGCCGGACGTGGACCTCTTCCTGCGCCCCAGCGGCGAGCAGCGCACCTCCAACTTCCTGCTCTGGCAGTCCGCGTACGCCGAGTTCGTGTTCCAGGACGTGCTCTGGCCGGACTTCGACCGCCGCGACCTGTGGCGCGCCTGCGAGCAGTTCGCGATGCGCGACCGCCGCTTCGGCGGGGCGATCCCGAACGAGGTCGCCGCGCCGCTGGAGCTGCCCACCCAGCGCTGACGCCGACCGGCGCGCGCATGCCGAAGGGCCCGCGGGAACGAACCGTTCCCGCGGGCCCTTCGGCCGTCGTCCGCGCGGGCTGCCCCCGTACGGACGGCCGTTCAGCCCTTCTTCGCGCAGTCCGCGCAGGTGCCGAAGATCTCCAGGGTGTGCGCGATGTCGCTGAACCCGTGCTCGGCGGCGACCGAGTTGGCCCAGCGCTCGACCGCGGGGCCCTCGACCTCGACGGTGGCGCCGCAGTGCCGGCAGACCAGGTGGTGGTGGTGCCCGCTGCTGCACCGGCGGTAGACGGCCTCGCCGTCGGCGGTGCGCAGCACGTCCACCTCACCGGCGTCGGCGAGCGACTGGAGGGTGCGGTAGACCGTGGTCAGACCGACGGAGTCCCCGCGGTGCTTGAGCAGGTCGTGGAGCTCCTGGGCGCTGCGGAAGTCCGCGATCTCGTCCAGGGCCGCCGAGACGGCGGCTCGCTGCCGGGTCGAGCGGGCGCGCGGCGACGGGCCTGCGGTGGTCACCGTGGGTCCTCCTGGGGTCGTGGGCGTCACGCACCTCATTGTGCCAGCCCGGCCCGCCGCTCCGGAGTGGTCGTGTCGGAGGAAGTCCTTCCCGGGTCCTGGCCGGGGATCCGGCCGGTGCCGCGGCCGGGGATCGGGTCGGGGAAGGCGTCGGTGATTCCGTCGGGGAAGGCGTCGGGGATTCGGTCCGGGAGCCGGACGTCGCAGACCTGGGGGGCCGGGTCGGCGTCGCTGCGGCGCCGGTGGCGGCGGCGGGCGAGCGGGGCGGCGATCGCGCTGAACACCGCGAACACCGCGATGGCGAGCAGCACGATGGCCGGGCCGGAGGGCACGTCGAGCTGGTAGGAACCGGTGACGCCGGCCAGCGCGACCACCACGCCGAGCGCGATCGAGGCGGCCTGGGTGGCGGCGAAGGAGCGGGTCAACTGCTGGGCGGCGACCACCGGGACCACCATCAGCGCGCTGACCAGCAGCAGGCCGACCACCCGCATGGCGACCGTGACGGTGACCGCGGCCATCACCGCGAGCAGCAGGTTGAGGGTGCGCACCGGAACGCCGGTGACCCGGGCGAAGTCCTCGTCCTGGCAGATCGCGAAGAGCTGGCGGCGCAGGCCGACGGTGACCGCGATGACCACGGCCCCGAGCACCGCGATGGTGGCCAGGTCGGCGGGGGCGACGGTGAGGATCGAGCCCCACAGGTAGCTCTCCAGCGAGCCGGCCCCGGCCTGGGCGGACATCGAGACGAGCAGCTTGCCGCAGGCCATGCCGCCGTAGAAGAGCATCGCCAGGGCGATGTCGCCGCGCTGGTTGCCGCGCGAGCGGACCAGCTCCATGGTGACGGCGCCGAGCACGCAGACCAGCACGGCCATCCAGACCGGGCTGGTCTGGAAGATGAAGCCGAGGCCGACGCCGGTCATCGCGACGTGGCCCATGCCGTCGCCCATCAGCGCCTGGCGGCGTTGCACCAGGTAGATCCCGACGGCGGGGGCGGTGATCCCGACCAGTACGGCGGCCAGCAGGGCGCGCTGCATGAAGTCGTAGGAGAGCATCTCGGTCATGCGAGCAGCCTCGGCGGGGTGAGGTCGGCGTGCGGGTGGACGTGGTCGTGGCCGGGCAGCGCGTGCAGGCCGGTGTTGGGGACCGGCGGGCCGTCGTGCGCGACGCAGCCGTCCCGCAGCACCACGGCGCGGTCGATCAGCGGCTCCAGCGGCCCGAGTTCGTGCAGCACCAGGAGCACCGAGGCGCCGCGGCCGACCTCGGCGCGCAGGGTGTCGGCGAGCACCTGCTGGCTGGCGGCGTCGACGCCGGCCATCGGCTCGTCCATGATCAGCAGGTCGGGGGTGCCGACCAGGGCGCGGGCGATCAGGACCCGCTGCTGCTGGCCGCCGGAGAGGTCGGCGACGCCGTCCCCGGCCCGGTCCAGCATGCCGACGGCGGCCAGCGCGCCGTCCACCGCGGAGCGGTCCCGGCGGCGGAACGGCAGCAGCCGGTGCTGCGCCAGCCGCCCGGTGGAGACCACCTCGCGCACGGTGGCGGGGACGCCGGAGGCGGCGGTGGTGCGCTGCGGGACGTACCCGATCCGGTGCCAGGCGCGGAAGGAGCCGTACGGGGTGCCGAACAGCTCCAGGGTGCCCTGCTCCAGCGGCACGGAGCGGATCACGGCCTTGACGGTGGTCGACTTGCCGGAGCCGTTGGCGCCGAGCAGGGCGACGACCTCGCCGGGTCGGACGGTGAGGTCGACGCCGCGCAGCACCGGCCGGCCGCCGCGCGAGGCGACGGCGTCGAGGAGGCGGACGGCCGGGGGTATCGGGTGGGTCATGGTGGTGCGTCCCGTCAGCTCGCGGGGGTGGGGGCGGCGGTCGCCGTGGGCGCGCCGAGGGCGGCCCGGAGGTTGGCCAGGTTCTGCTTCATGACGGTCAGGTAGTCGTCCTTGGCGGCGCCGTTGGATGCATCAGTCTTGACGCCCTCCAGCGGGTCCAGCACGGCGGTCTTGAGGCCGAGGTCCTTGGCGACGGTGTCGGCGAGCTTGGGGCTGACCAGGGTCTCGAAGAAGATCGTGGTGACGCCGTTGTCCTTGGCGGCCTTCTGCACCTCGGCGAGGCGGGCCGGGGTGGGCTCGGACTCCGGGTCGACGCCGTTGATGGCGACCTGGGTGAGGCCGTAGTGGTCGGCGAGGTAGCCGAAGGCGGCGTGGCTGGTGACGAAGGTCTTGGTCTTGACGTCCTGCAGCCCGGTCCGGAACTCCTGGTCCAGGGCGGTGAGCCGGGTGACCAGGTCGTCGGTGTTCTTCCGGTAGTCGGCGGCGTGGGCGGGGTCGGCCTTGGCGAACTCGGCGCCGACGCTCTTGGCGATCGCGGCGTAGCGGCTCGGGTCGAGCCAGACGTGCGGGTCGCCGGCCGGGCCCTCGTGCTTGTGGCCGTCGCCCTCGGCGGTGCCCTCGTCGAGGTGGTGGTCGACCAGCGGGCTGGCGGCGGTGGCGTCGATCTTGTGCTTGCTGCCCGACTGGTCGACGGCCTGGTCGACGGTGGGCTGGAGGCCCTTGAGGTAGAGGATCGCGTCGGCCTTCTGGACGCCGGCGACCTGCTTGGCGGTGAGTTCCAGGTCGTGCGGCTCGACGCCGGGCGCGGTGAGGTCGGTGACCGAGACGTGCTCCTTGCCGATCTGCTGGGCCAGGAACTCCATCGGGTAGAAGGAGGCGACGACGTTCAGCTTGCCGTCCGTGCCCTGGGCGCTGCTGCTGCCGCCGCAGGCCGTGAGGGCCAGTGAGGAGGCGAGGGCGGCGACGGCGAGGGCGGCGGTCTTGCGGGTCCGGCGGCTGAGCAGTCCGATCATCATGACAATCATTCTCATCTCAAGTGGAAATGATTGTCAACTCACTCGGACGGGTGAACGACAGGTGGCCGTGGACGGGGGGAGCCGGACCATATCGATTTGAAACCCGTACCCGTCCGGCCGGTAACCTTGGGTATTCGGGTACGAGCAACCAGCCGTGCCCTGACCGTGCCGTACGTACTGAAGAGAGCACTGTGGCCGCCGACAAGATCGACACGATCGTCAGCCTGAGCAAGCGCCGAGGCTTCGTCTACCCCTGCAGCGAGATCTACGGCGGCACGCGTGCCGCCTGGGACTACGGGCCGCTGGGCGTCGAACTCAAGGAGAACATCAAGCGCCAGTGGTGGCGCACGATGGTCCAGGCCCGCGAGGACGTCGTCGGACTCGACTCGTCGGTGATCCTGGCCCGCGAGGTCTGGGAGGCCTCCGGCCACGTCGCCACCTTCAACGACCCGCTGACCGAGTGCCTCTCCTGCCACAAGCGCCACCGGGCCGACCACCTGGAGGAGAAGTACGAGGCCAAGCACGGCTTCCCGCCGCCGAACGGCCTCAAGGACGTCAACTGCCCCGACTGCGGTACCAAGGGCCAGTTCACCGAGCCCAAGGACTTCTCGGGCATGCTGAAGACCCACCTCGGCGTCACCGAGGAGGCGAGCGGCCTGGCGTTCCTGCGCCCCGAGACCGCCCAGGGCATCTTCACCAACTTCAGTTCCGTCCAGACCACGTCGCGCAAGAAGCCGCCGTTCGGCATCGCCCAGACCGGCAAGAGCTTCCGCAACGAGATCACCCCCGGCAACTTCATCTTCCGCACCCGCGAGTTCGAGCAGATGGAGATGGAGTTCTTCGTCAAGCCGGGCGAGGACGAGCAGTGGCACGAGTACTGGCTCCAGCAGCGCTGGGACTGGTACGTCGACCTCGGCATGCGCACCGAGAACATGCGCTTCTTCGAGCACCCGAAGGAGAAGCTCTCCCACTACGCCAAGCGCACCGTGGACATCGAGTACCGCTTCAACTTCGGCGGCTCCGAGTTCTCCGAGCTGGAGGGCGTCGCCAACCGCACGGACTACGACCTGCGGGTGCACAGCGAGGCCTCCGGCAAGGACCTCCGGTACTTCGACCAGGAGAGCGGCGAGCGGTACTTCCCGTACGTCATCGAGCCGGCGGCCGGCCTCAACCGCGCCATGCTGGCCTTCCTGATCGACGCCTACTTCGAGGACGAGGCGCCGAACGCCAAGGGCGTCATGGAGAAGCGCGTCGGCATGCGGCTCGACCCGCGCCTGGCCCCGGTCAAGGTCGCCGTGCTGCCGCTGTCGCGCAACGCCGAGCTCTCCCCGAAGGCCCGCGGCCTGGCCGCCGACCTGCGCACCGCGTGGAACGTCGAGTTCGACGACGCGGGCGCGATCGGCAAGCGCTACCGCCGCCAGGACGAGATCGGCACGCCGTTCTGCGTCACGGTCGACTTCGACACCCTCGAGGACAACGCGGTGACCGTGCGCGACCGCGACACCATGTCGCAGGAGCGCGTGTCGCTCGACCAGGTGAAGGGCTACCTGGCGGCGCGGCTGATCGGCTGCTGAGTCCGGTCCTTCGGTAGTCCGGTACTGCGGTAGTCCGGTACTGCGGTACTTCGGGGAGCCCCCGGCCGTCCTCCTTTGTGGAGGCGGGCCGGGGGCTCCCTGCGTTCCTGTCGTTCCGGGGGCGGGGGGCTACCGCCGGCCCCAGCGGGAGCGGGGGGCGGCCGGCGGGGCGGTCGGCAGGCCGGCCGTGCGCAGGGCGGCCAGGGTGGTGCGGTGGCGGGTGCCGTCGGCGAGCAGTGCGGCCAGCAGTTGCCCGTAGAGGTCCCGGTGGTTCTCCAACGCGGCGGCCAGGCGCACCAGTTCGACCGGCGGGCGCAGGGCCGCCAGCTCGTGCAGCAGGAGGGTGGCGAGCGCGGGCGGCAGCTCGGTCGCGAGTCCGGCCAGGTCCGCGGTCGGGCGGCCGGCCGCCTGGCGCAGCAGCGTGCGGACGTCGGCGGGGCGGCCGTGCTGCTGGAGGCCGGCGGCCAGCGAGGTCAGCTCCGGGGTCGGTGCCGAGCCCCACTCCCAGAGCAGCGTGGCGCTGTCGGCGTGCTGCCCGGCCCGCTCCAGCGCGGCGAGCAGGGCCGGGACCGCGGCGGCCGGGTAGGCCCGGAAGGCGTGGAACAGTTCGGCGGCCTCCTCGGCCAGGCCCAGCTCCCGCAGCTCCGCCAGCACCGTGACGGCGTGCTCGGGGGCGCCCCGGGCGGCCGTCCGGGCCAGTTGGAGCGAGGCGCCGGTCGGGCCGCGCCGGGAGAGCATCCCGACCAGCAGGGCGGCGTCGGCGGGGGCGAGGTGGGCGGCGGCCCGGTCCAGCAGCTCCCCGGCCTCGGGGAGGGCGCCGCTGCGGTGGAGTCCGGTGATCCGCTCGGTGAGGGCGCCGAGGTCGGGGCGGACGGGTGGAGCGGGAGACGGCGCCGCTGCGGGGGGCGGGGCCGTCGCCGGGATCGGGGCCGGGGGTGGGGTCGGCGCCGGTGGCGGGGGCGGTGGGGGCTGGTGAGGAGAGAGGGGCGGGTGATCCGCCTGCTCCGGGGCGGGTCGGGGGTGCGGCCGCTGTCTGAGGTGGATCTCCAATTCCCTTAACTGATCGCTCAGTTGCAGGCAGCGCGCACCCAGGCCCTCGCGCAGGGTGCGGGCCTGGGCGAGCTGCCGCAGCAGGTCGTCGTCCGGGCGCCGGCGGCCCGGGGCCGCCCGTATCGCCTCGTTCAGCCGGCGTTCGCGTTGGCCCGCGTAACGGCTCGCGCGGAGCAACTCGTCCAGTTCCGACCGGAGTTCGGCGGCCCGTTGCTCGCCCTCCGGTTGCTGGCCTGCGGATTCTTCCGTCGACCGCATGCGCATGATCGCCCCAACCTGTCCATCTGTACCCTGACTGCGGGACATCCTGGCGTCGGAATGTGGCGATGGAGTTACGAGAGCGCGACCAGTCGTGCCCGAGTGGTGTCAAGGAGCGCGCAGAGGGCGGCCGTTGCGAGAAGTGCGCCGGTCGCGCTCCGCGGCGGGGCCGCCCCGTCCGGCCGGGGAGCGACCGGCCTCATCCGGCCAGTCGCGCCCGCGCCTCCATCAGTGCGAACCCGAGCAGGTTCAACCCCCGCCACTCCAGCGGGCGTTCGGCCCGGATGTCGTCCGCGCCGAGGCCGATGCCCCAGATCCGGTCCACCGGGCTGGCCTCGACCAGGACGCGGCCGCCCGTGCCGAGCAGGTACTCCCGCAGGGCCTCGTCCTGGCCGAACTTCGCGACGTTCCCCTCGACCACCAGGTCGAACCGGCCCGCCGTCCAGGTCTCGTCGTCGAAGTCCCGGACCAGCCGGCCCAGCTTCTTCGCCTCGGCGGGCGTCCGGGCCGCCAGCACCTGCTGCTCGATCGCCCGGTCGCCGAACATCCGGGCCTTGCCGGCCATCATCCAGTGCTCGGCGGAGGCGTACGCCACCCCGTCGACGGTGAACTGCCCGGGCCACCACTGGCTCAGGCACTCCTGTCGCGTTCTGCCGCCCTTGCGGGCGGTGTGCCCCCAGAACATCACCCATTTCGGCCGCGCCCCGGTGGCCATCAGGCCCGCCAACTGCTCGCGGCTGCGGACGTCGGCGAAGTCTCCGGCCTGCTGCTTGCTCATAATCGTCATTCTGACACGAAGGGTCGGGCGCCCGCCATCCGTTTGACGGCGGGCTCCGTCGGAGGGCCGGCCCTCCCGGGGGTCAGTCCTGTTCGGCGGCGGCGACCAGCTCCAGGAAGCGCAGCCCGAGTCCGGTGACCTCCTGCGCCGTCCAGTCCTGGACCGAGCCCGCCAGTCGGACCTCGGCCATGGCGAGGCCGGGGGCGGCGTCGGTCCAGTCCAGGAACCAGGTCCCCTCCCGCTCGGCGAGGGCGAGGGTGGCGGCGTTCAGGACGCGCGCCGGGTGGGGGAGCCAGAGCTGGAAGTCGTGGGTGGGCGGCGCCTCCGGGAGGATCCGCGCCCCGGGAAGGGCGGCCAGGGCGGGGACGAGGGTCGCCGCGTGGCGGGTGTAGCCGGGGATCCGGGGGAGCTCGGTGTCCAGGCCGGCGAGCGCGGCGAGGGCGGCCGGCCACTGCTGGTAGAGCTGGCCGCCGTAACGGTGGCGCCAGGTGCGGGCGTAGGCGGTGAAGGCCTTGTCCCCGGCGAGGGCGGCCCCGCTGATGCCGCCGAGGTCCTTGTAGTAGGAGACGTAGACGCTGTCGGCCAGGGCGGCGATCTCGTCCAGCGGCCGGCCGAAGTGGGTCGTGGTGTTCCAGAGGCGGGCGCCGTCGAAGTGCACCCGGGCACCGGCCTCGCGGGCGGCGGCGACCAGTTCGGTGAGCTCGTCCCAGCTGGGCAGGAGGAAGCCCGGGTCGCGGAGTGGGAGTTCCACCACCAGGGTGCCGAACGGTTCGCCGAGACCGCGCAGGTCGTCGGCGGTCGGCTGCCGCGCCTCGGTGGTGGGCCAGAGGCTGCGCAGGCCGGTGAGCTGGATGTGGGCGTGGCGTTCGTGCCGTTCGAGGTGGCTCTGCGGGTGGAGCGCGACGGCCGGGTTGCCGGTCCGCTCGGCGTGGTGGCGCAGGGCGACCTGCTGGGCCATCGTCCCGCTGGGGAAGAACACCGCGTCCTCGGTGCCGAGGAGCTCGGCGGTGCGCTCCTCCAGCTCCCCGACCGGCCCGCCGTTCCCGTAGATGTCGGGGTGGGCGTCCGGCTCGACCGCCTCGGCGAGCGCGGTGAGGCGCTCGCGCATGGTCAGCGGGCGGGCGCCGGAGAGGAAGCGGGTGCAGGCCCGGCGGGCGGCGCGCAGGCGGGCCGGGTCGATCTGGTCATCGGTCATCCGGCGATTGTCGGAGCGGCGGCGCCGCCGGGCCAACTGCTTTTCTCGGCACTCAGGCCTTTTCTGCCCCGGGCGGGTCGAAGGAGCGGAAGAGGGACAGGTCGGGGGCCTGGCGCCGGATCGCCGCCCACCGCTCCCGGAAGGCGTGGCGCAGTCGTGCGGGCGGCCAGGGGGCGGGCCGCAGTTCGGGCGGCAGCAGTGGGTCGTGCTCCAGTGCCCGGCTGAACGCGTCGGCCAACCCCAGGGCGGAGGCGACGAGTGCGGTGGAGCCGTGGTCGGTGCCGACCGGTTCCGCGGCGAGCGCCTCGGCGAGCGGCCGGTAGGCGGCGAGGGTGTCGGCCGCGGGCCACAGGCGCTCCGCGACGGAGGCCGGGTCGGTGAACCCGGGGCCGGTCAGCCGGGTGGCCTCCGCCGTGACCAGGTAGCTGCCGACGGTGGACTCCGAGGTCTCGCCGACGAGTTCGGCCAGCAGGTCGTGCGGGCTGAGGTAGGCGCCGGGGGCGAGCGGGGCGGCGCCGAGGCGGGTCAGCGCGGTGCGGAGGGCGTCGCGTTCGGGGCGGCGCTGTTCCGGTACGGAGAAGGTGTGGAGCCGCCAGAACCCGTCCCAGGGGGCGAGTCCGGCGTCCTGGGCGTAGGCGAGGCGGACGAGGCGGACGTCCGTGTCGGAGCGGAGCCGGCCCGTGTCGGTCAGCAGGAGGCGGCCCTTGCGGCCGCGGCCCTCCTGCCGGAGGACGCCCGCGGCCTCCAGCCGGCGGATCGCCAGCCGGACCGGCTGGTCGGCGAGTCCGGCCGCGGCGGCGAGGTCGTAGACGTAGGCGAGGGAAGCGGTGCCCTGCGGGTCGAAGCAGGCCTCGACGACCGTCCGCGGCGCGGCCTGGTACTCGGACAAGGGGAGACCTCGGTTCTCGATCGCGCCCCGGCTCCGGCGCCGCCCCCAGGGTAACCGCGGCGGGAGGAGCGACGCGGGTCACCGGAGCAGGGCGGCGCCGGACTGTCGCACCGGGCCGCGAGGATCCGCCGACCCCCCTACGCGGGGGCGCCGAAGCGGGCGAGGTAGTGCCACACCCTCTTGAGGTCCTGGGGGGTCGTGGCGGCCGGTCGCGGCGGCGGCGCCGATGATCCGGGGGTCGAGGGCGCCGTCCTCGGCGATCCGGGCGCCGAGGTCGACGAACTCCCGGCCGCGGTAGTCGGGGTGGCGGCGGAGCTCCTCGACGGTGAGCCGGAAGCCGGGGTGCCACTCCAGCGGGCAGGGGAGGCGGCGGGCGGCGTCCTCGACCGGGGTGTTCCGGTAGCAGGGGTCCAGCACCAGGGCCTCGACGTCCACGGCCAGCCGGACCGGGCCGTGGACGTGCGCCTCGATGCAGTCGTCGAGGGCGTCCCGGTCGTCGGCCAGGGCGAGCGGGATGAGCCCCATGTGGGCCGCGGTGCCGAAGTCCGTGGGCTCCAGGAAGCTGTCCGGGTAGCAGAAGGTGGTGCGCTCCAGGGCGGGGGCGGTGAGCCGGAAGTGCGCGGACCCGAAGCGGGGTGCGGCGCCGACGGGATTGCGGCGGTGGTCGAGGGCACCGTAGACGGGGCGTTCGCCGGGGGCCGCGTCGTCGTAGGCGCCGTTGAAGATCCGGCTCTCCCAGCGCCAGCGGTCCCCGCCCGGGTGGGCGGTCAGGCCGCCGTTGCTGGTGCCGGTGGCGAACTGGGAGAGGTAGACGCCGTCCTCGGCCAGGGCGTCGAGGACGGCCCGGCCGCGGGAGACCCGGTCCGGGTGGAAGTTGAGGGTCACCCGCAGGGCCGGGTCGACCGGCGGGCCGGCGGCGAGCGAGGCCACGTGGTCGAGGGCCCGGACCTGCGGGGTCGGGGCGGCGTCGGAGCTCATGCGGGGTAGTGTCGCGCGGCCGGGCCGGTGGGTGCACCCGGGTTTCCGTCCGGCGCCGTACCGCCGCGTCCGCCCTGGCGTCGCCCCGTCAGACGTATTGCGTCTGGAGGTCGTCGGGGAACAGGCCGTTGCCGTGGTGGGTGGCCCAGGTGGAGTGGGTGGTGCGGATCCGGGCGGCCTGGGAGGTCCGCCGCCGCTCGATCAGCAGGCCCTCCGTGCCGTCCGCCCACCGTCGGTGGGCCCGGTCGCGACGGGCCAGGAACAGGGTGGTGCCGACGACGACGGCCGCCAGGGCGGCCAGGAACGCGAGAACGAAGCTCATGAGCTCCCCCTTCCTTCGGACTCGATCACTGTGCGAACCAAGTATCGCGGACCGGGGTGCCCGTCCGCCATAGCTGAAGTAGCTTGGGGCGCATGGCAGATGATGGCGCAGGACGTCCCCCGCGGCCGGTCCGTCGGTCACTCCGCGGGCCTCGCGGAACGCCGTACCGGCCCTGATGTTCTCGCAGGGCGTCAGCGTGGCGGGCACCCAGGTCACGGCGCTGGCCCTGCCCGCGCTGGCGATCCTGCTGCTGGACGCCGGGCCGCTGGCGGCCTCGCTGCTGTTCGCCCTGGAGTACGGGGTGCAGGGGCTGACCGGCCCGTTCGCCGGGGTGCTGGTGGACCGGGTCGCCTCCCGGCGGCGACTGCTGGTCGCGGTGGACCTCGCCCAGCTGCTGCTGATCGCCACCGTCCCGCTAGCGCACGCCGCCGGTGCGCTGACGCTGGCCCACCTCTGCGCGGTCGCGGCGGTCTCCGGGGCGCTGGGCGGGATCTCCGCCATCGCGGTGCCGACCGTGGCGGCGGACTTCGTGCCGAAGGACGGCCTGGTGGCGGTCAACGCCAAGCTGGCCGGGGCCCGTTCGGTCGGCCAGATCGCCGGGCCGGGGCTGGCCGCCGCGCTGGTGCAGGCGGTCGGGGCGGCCACCGCGATGGTCGCGGCCGCGGTCAGTTACGGGTTGTCCGCCCTCGCCATGAGCCTGCCCCGGCTCCGCCGGGACGAGGAGCCGCCGCAGGCCGCCGCCCGGCCGGGGGTCGCGGCCTCGCTGCGGGAGGGCGTCGACGTCCTGCGCGGCCGGCCGCTGCTGGCCCGGCTGGCCGTCGCCGCGGCGGCGCTCAACCTGGGCGGGGCCGGGCTGGCCGGGCTGTTCGCCTACTTCGCCTACCAGGTCGTGGACCTGAGCCCCGGGGAGCTCGGTCTGACCCAGGCCGTCTACAGCATCGCCGCGGTGACGGCGGTGCTCACCGCGAAGCGGGTGATCCGGCGGGTCGGGCTGACCAGGGTGATCCCGCTCTTCGGCCCGCTGGCCGCGGCCGCCCTGTTCCTGATCCCGCTGGCCTCGCTCGGGGCGGCCCTTCCGGTGCTGGTCGTCTACCAGGCGGTGTTCGGCTTCTGCGCGACGGTCTGGGGCGTCAGTTGGGTGACCCTGCAGCAACAGCTGTCCCCGCCGGAGCAGTTGGGGCGGGTGCTCGGCCTGTCCCGCTCGATCGGCCAACTCGTCATGCCGGTGGGCGCGTTGCTGGGCGGCACGCTGGCCGGTGCGGTCGGCGTCACCGGGGCGCTGGCCGTCTTCGCCGCGATCGCCGTGGCCGGCACCCTCGCGGTGGTCGGCACCCGGCCCCAGGCCGTCCTCCCGGAGGGGAACCGGGCCTGACCGGCACCCGCCAGGGCGGACGGCAGTAGCCTGCGGGCATGTCCGCCTCCCCCGCACCGAGCCTCCCCACCCGCATCGACGGCGACCCGGACCGGGTCGCGCTGGTCGTCCCGGGCGTCGGCTACTCGCCCGCCCGTCCACTGCTGCACTTCGCCTCCTCGGTCCTGGCCCGGCACGGCTGGACGGTCCAGGAGCTGTGGTGGCGGATCCCGGAGGCGTTCGCCGAGTTCACGACGGAGCAGCGGATCGCCTGGGTCGAGCGGCAGGTCGGCGCGGCCGTCGACGCGGAGGGCGGCGCCTGCCGCCTGCTGGTCGGCAAGTCGCTGGGCTCCCTGGCCGCCGGCCTCGCCGCGGACCGCGCCCTCCCGGCCGCCTGGCTCACCCCGGTGCTCACCCTCGACCACGTGGCCCGCGCCCTCGGCCGGGCCACCGCGCCGACCCTCCTGATCGGCGGCAGCGCCGACAGGCTGTGGGACCGGAGCGTCGCCGACGCCACCGGCCACCAGGTCCTGGAACTCCCCGCCGCCGACCACGGCCTCGAACTCCCGGACGACCCGACCGGATCCATCGACCTGCTCCGCACCGCCGTCGCCCGCCTGGACACCTTCATCGGCGGACTGCCCCCGGGTGGGGGGACGGCCGCCTAGGCAGGGGCGCCGCCGGTGGCCCGGGGGATCGGAGCGGGCAGGAGCCGAGGCCGATCAGCGACCTTCCTCGTCGCGCATCCCGTGGAGGGCCTCGGTGGCCGACGGGAGTCGGACGGCGATCGAGGGCGGGATCCAGTCGGCCGCTGGTGCAGTCGCGTACGAGGTTCTCCAGCACCCGCTGCTCCGGGGCCGGCGGTGTGAGTACGGCGATCAGCCGTCCCTCGCGGGTGATTCCGATCAACTCCCCGGCCGCCACCCGGTCGAGCAGTCCTGATCTCTGGCCCGGGGCGGCCGGTTCACCCGGACGGGCGTCACCCCTTGCCCGGGAACCCGTGGCGGCGGGCGGCCGCCGTGACGGCCAGGGCGAGGGCCAGCAGGGCGAGGGCCGACCAGGGGAGGGAGCGCGGTCCGGCGTGGTCGAGGAGGAGGCCGCCGGCCGACGCGGCGGCGGCGATGCCGAGGTTCCAGCAGGTGACCAGCAGGGACTGGGCGAGGTCGGCGGCCGTGTCGGCGGCGTCGGCGACGGCGGTCTGCAGCAGGGTGGCGACGCCGCCGAAGCCGAGGCCCCAGATCGCGGCGGCGGCGTAGACGGGCCAGGGGGACGAGCCGAGCAGGGCGCCGGCGAGGGTCAGGGTCGCGGCGCCGACGAGGAGGCAGGCGGTGAGGGTCAGGGTGCGCAGGTGCCGGTCGATCAGGGCTCCGGTGGCGGCGATGCTCACCAGCGAGGCCAGGCCGAGGACGAGCAGCACGGTGTCGGTCCGTCCGCCGAGGTGCAGCGGTTCGAGCAGGGCCGCGACGTAGGTGTAGAGGACGTTGTGGGCGAGTACGAAGGTCGCCGTGACGGCCAGGACGGCCGCCACGCCGGGGATCCGCACCACCTGCCGGAGCGGCAGCCGGTCGTGTTCGGCCCGGCCGGGGACCGGGGGGACGGCTGCGGCGATCCAGCCGGCGAGGGCGAGCGCGAGGACGCTCATCAGCCCGAAGGCGACCCGCCACCCGGCGGCCCCGGCGAGCAGGGTGCCGGCCGGGACCCCGACGGACAGGGCGACCGTGGCGCCGCCCATCGCGACGGCCATGGCCCGTCCGCGTTGTTCGGGCGCGACGATGCTGCGGGCGTACCCGGCCAGCAGGGCCCACAGCATTCCGGCGACCAGGCCCGCCGCGAAGCGGGCCGCCATGGTGAGCGGGTAGTCGCCGGAGACCGCGGTGACGGCGTTGGCGACGGTGAAGCCGCCGACGGCGAGGAGCAGCAGCCGCTTGCGCGGCCAGCCGGCGGTGGCGGCGGTCAGCGGGATGGCGGCCGCGATGGAGCCGATCGCGTAGAGGGTGACGGACTGTCCGGCGCCGGACTGGCTGACGCCGAGGTCCCGGCTCATCGCGGGCAGGACGCCGGCGGGCAGCGCCTCGGTCATCAGGGTGATGAACCCGCCGGTGCTCAGGGCGAGCAGCGCCGGCCAGGGCAGTCCGGCCGGTGGCGCCCCTCTCGCCGGGCCGAGCGGAAGCCCCGGGTCGGGCGAGGGGGTCGAGGCGGCGCCTCCGGCCGTGGCCGGGGTCGTCATGGGGCAGGAGGGGGAGGGGAGTTCGTGGGTCGGCATGTGACCGATCGTCTATCGTTGACACGGATGTCAAGGTCCAGCCGGAACGGCCCGGCCCCGACGTGAGGGTGGTCACATGCGGATCGGCGAACTGGCCCGGCGGACGGAGACCTCGCCGCGCCTGCTGCGCTACTACGAGAAGCAGGGCCTGATCTTCCCGCGCCGCGAGGCGAACGGGTACCGGGACTACGACGAGTACCTGGTCGACCGGGTGATCCAGATCCGCGGACTGCTGGACGCGGGGCTGCCGACCCGGATCATCAAGCAGATCCTGCCCTGCCTGGACGCCCCGCGGAAGATCCACTTCGCGGACGCCACCCCGGAGATGCTCGACACCCTGGAGTCCGAGACCGAGCGGATGACCCGCCGCATCCACTGCCTGACCCGCAACCGCGACGCCATCCAGGAGTACCTGTCCGTGGTCAGGGAACTCGCCTGACCGTACGGGCGGTCGCGGCAGCGCGACGGCCCCGCGACCGCAGCGCGACGGCCCCGCGACCGGCGGGAACCGGTCGCGGGGCCGTTCGTCGTCGCCCGGGCCCGTGGGCCCGCGGGGCTCAGCCGATGGAGCGGGGCAGCCGGGTGGTCAGGTACAGCACGGTGAAGGAGCCCAGCAGCTGGACGCCGAGGCACAGGGCGAGCGCGCGGCCCATGCCGAGGCTGGGGGAGAGGGACAAGTAGAGGGTGCCCAGGGTGGCCACGCCGAGGGCGAGGCTGGACTGCTGGCCGGTGGCGAGGACGCCGCTGCCGACGCCGGCCCGGGCGGCGGGCACCTTGGCGAGCACGACCCGGAACAGCGGGGTGCCGATCAGGCCCTGCCCGATGCCCGCGAGGGCGACGCCGGGGGCCATCCGCAGCGGGGAGAAGTGGTCCGCGTCGGCGAGGACGGTCAGCGCGATGGTGATGAGGCCGAGGGCCTGGACCACGGCACCGGCGCTGAGCACCCGGCTGCCCCAGCGGCCGATCAGCCGCGGGCCCGAGAGCGAGGCGGTGAAGTAGCCGACGGCCATCGGGACGAGCGCCCAGCCGGCGGCGACCACGCCGAGCCGCAGGCCCTGCTGGAGGGCGACGGCGATGACGAACATGAAGCCGCCGAAGCCGGCGAAGTAGGGCAGCGCGATGCCGAGGCCGCGCCGCATCTCGGGGATCCGCAGCAGGCTGGGCGGCACCAGCGGGGTGGCGCCGCGCCGCTCCGCGCGGCTCTCGACCAGGGCGAAGGCGGTGGCGAACACCGGGAACAGGGCGAGCAGCACCCAGGACCAGAGCGGCCAGCCGGCCGCGCGGCCCTCCATCAGCGGGACGAGCAGGGAGAGCAGGGAGGCGGTGAGCAGCACGGTGCCGGGTACGTCGACGGCGGCGGCCCGGGTGGCCCGGCTCTCCGGCACGTACCGGACGGCGAGGAGGACGGCGAGCAGCGCGAACGGGACGTTCAGCAGGAAGACCGAGCGCCAGCCGGTGCCGAAGAGGTCGGCGGCGACGAGCATCCCGCCGAGCACCTGGCCGATCACCACGGAGATGCCGCCGACCGCGCCGTAGACGCTGAGCGCGCGGCCGCGCCGGGCGCCGTCGGTGGCGGCGGTGATGGTGCCGAGCACCTGCGGGATCAGCAGCGCGGCCGAGGCGCCCTGGGCGGCCCGGGCGGCGACCAGGGACCACGCGTCGGGGGCGAGGCCGCAGGCCAGCGAGGTGACGGCGAAGGCGGTGGCCCCGGCGACGAAGAGCCGGCGGCGGCCGAAGGTGTCGCCGAGCCGCCCGCCGAGGACGAGCAGGACGGCGAAGGCGATGCCGTAGCCGGCGGCGACGAGTTCCAGCACCGCCGGTCCGGCGGCCAGGTCCTGGTCGATGGTGGGCAGGGCGACGTTCACGATGAAGAAGTCGAGCATCGGCAGGAAGGCCCCGAGCAGGACGGTGACCAGCCCGGCGGTGCCGAGGGCGGGGGTGTGCGGGGCGGCGGCCTGCGGGGCGGTGGTGCTCGGGGCGGTGGTGCGGGCGGTGCTGGGCGGGGCCGGGGCGACGGCGAGTCGTTGAGTCACGGGTCATACGATCCGCCGGTTCCCAGCCTGGTACCAGAGTGTGGTTATCCAGGTATGAGAAGTACCTGGCAACAGGCTGCGGCGTGCCGCATGCTGGGGAGCATGAGCCTGATGACCCCGGCCGCGCAAGCCCGCCCCGGCACCGCCGCGCCGCACCGCGCCACACCCGGCGAAGCCCGCCGGCACGACCTGGCGGCGTTCCTGCGCAGCCGCCGGGAGCGGATCGCGCCCGAGCAGGTGGGCCTGCCGCTGACCGGCCGCCGCCGCACCCCGGGGCTGCGCCGGGAGGAGGTGGCGCAGCTGGCCGCGGTGGGGGTGACCTGGTACACGTGGTTGGAGCAGGGGCGGGACATCCAGGTGTCCGCCCAGGTACTGGACGCGGTGGCGCGGGCGCTGCTGCTGGACCCGAGCGAGCGGGCGCACCTGTTCACCCTGGCCGGTGCGGACGATCCGGCGCCGGTGAAGGAGTGCCCCTCGGTGACGCCGAGCGTGCGACTGGTGCTGGACCAGCTGGCGCCGTACCCGGCCGCCGCGGTCAACTCCCGCTACGACATCCTGGCGCACAACGTGCCGTACACCGCCATCGTCGGCGACCTCGGGGAGCTGCCCCCGGAGGAGCGGAACCTGATGTGGCTGGCGTTCACCCCCTCCCGCTTCCGCGACGTGCTGATCGACTACCGGACGGAGCGCCTCGGCATGGTGGCCCGGTTCCGCGCCGCGATGGCCGACCACTCCGCCGAGCCCGCCTGGAAGGCGCTGCTGGCCCGGCTGCGCAAGGCCTCGCCGGACTTCGAGGAGGAGTGGCAGCGGCACGAGGTGATGCGGCCGCGCAACGGGATCAAGCGCTTCCAGGTGCCGGGCGTGGGCCTGCTGCGCTGCGAGTACACCAACTTCTGGCTCGGCCCCCGGCTCGGGACGCGGCTGATCAGCTACACCCCGCTGGACGAGGAGACCCGCCTCCTGATGGACCGGCTGCCGACACGGCGCTAGGGCCTGTCCGGCGGATCTTGGCAGATCAGCGCGCGGCGTTGGGCGCCCGGCTGGGCGTGCGCCCGAGTCGGCCTCGTACTGGACGTACTTGGGCGATTCGGGCGTGCGTCCAGGCGGGATGCCCGGCGTCGCGCGCCTGGCAAGATCCGCCGGACAGGCCCTAGCCGCGTACCGCCGCGCCACGTACGATCCCGCGCCCGGCCGCCCCGGGTATCGCCTCGCGCCCGAGCAGCAGGCACACCGCCGCCAGCGGCAGTTCGACGCAGCAGGCCATCACCAGCGCGGCGAGCACCGCGTGCCCCGGCCCGGCGCAGGCGATGTCGGCCAGGGCGTCCCCGGCGAGCAGCAGCGCCACCACCGCGCCCGCCCACAGGGCGGCGGGGCTGCGCCGGCGCAGCAGCGCGTCCAGCGAGAGCAGCGCGGCGAACTCCGCGAGGTCCAGCACCACCCACGGGGTCTCGTGGTTGACGGCCAGGACCATCAGCCAGGGCAGCAGCCCGAAGGCGGCCAGTCGCGGCAGCCGCTGGAACCGCTCCGGCAGCACGTACGCCGGAGTGCCCGGGGGGACGAGGGCGATACTCATGCGCCGACCTCGCTCCGCACGCGCTGCAGGGGGAGCCGCTCGACGGGCCCGCCCGCCGGGTGCCCGACGAGCACCGCATCGAACGGGCCCTCGGCCAGGGCGAGCCAGAACTGCCCGGCCACCGTGACCACTTCGCCCGCCGCCGCCCGGACGGTGCCGAACAGCCGCCGCCCGCCGGTGAACACCACCGAGGGCACCCGGCCGTCGGAGGGCAGCCGCCCCCAGGCGAGCACGTGCGAGCCCCGACCGGCGGACGGGCTGCGCCGCGCGCCGCGGACGAGCCGCGGGGCGAGCCGGGCGGCGACCAGGACGTCGGCCAGCTCGCCGTGCTGGTACAGCTCCAACGCGGCCCGGCCGCGACCGGACCCGACGCTGCGGACCGACCAGGGCCCGGCCCCGGCGGGCAGCGTCCCCTCCGGCCCCGGCGCCGGGCGGAGCGCGCCCCCGGGAACACCCCCGTGGTTCCCGGGGACGGGCCGCCCGTGCGGCGGGGTGGCGGAGTGCGATGCGGTGCTCGTCATGTCCCCAAGCCTCTCGTCGCGAGGGGGGTCCTGTCGGTGGTGCCCCACACCGAATCGGGGGTGTATCTAGCTACACCCCCGGCGGGGACCCCCCTTCATGGCGGCCGTTGATCACCGGGCCCTACGCTGTCCGGCATGCCCTCCACCACGTTGCGCCGAGCGCTCGTCAGGAGCCTTCGGCGACCACCGTGGTCGGCCGGGACCTGGCGGGACGCCCGCTTCATCGCCGCCGGAATACCCGTGGCCGTGCCGGTCTGGCTGGCGCTGACCGAGTCCAGCCTGCTCTTCCCGGTCCTCGGGGCCGTGCTGGTCTGCTCGCGCTGGCTCACCGCCCTCCAGCGCGGACGGCTGCGCGCCCTCCGCGGCGTGGAGGTGCCGCCGCCCGGCGCGCCCGCGGGCCGGCGGCTGGCCCGGCTGCGGATCGGCCTCACCTGGCGCCAGGTCGGCTACCACCTGCTGATCGGCCCGGTGCTGGCGCTCTGCGCGCTGGCCGCCGTCTACCTCTGGGGCATCGCCCTGGTGCTGACCACCCTGTACGCCTGGGTGTGGCTGCTGCCGCCCGAGGCGGGGCTGCGCGGTGAGCTGGCCGGTCTGGACGCGGCGCTCACGGTGTTCGGGGTGCTGCTGCTGGCGGCGGCGCCCTGGGCGACGGCGCTGGCCGCCCGGCTGGAGGTGCGGGCGGCGCAGCTGCTGCTCGGCCCGAACCGGGCGGAGCAGCTGGAGCAGCGGGTCGAGGAGATCGCCGAGTCCCGGGCCGGCCTGGTGGACGCGGTGGACGCCGAGCGCCGCCGGATCGAGCGGGACCTGCACGACGGCGCCCAGCAGCGCCTCACCTCCCTCGCGATGAACCTGGGCCTGGCCCGGCGCACCCTCAAGGACTGCCCGCCCGACGCCATGCAGGTGATCGTCGCGGCGCACGAGGAGGCGCAGGCGGCCATCGACGAGCTGCGCGACCTGGTCCGCGGCCTGCACCCGGCGGTCCTGGAGGACCGCGGGCTGGACGCGGCGCTGTCCGGCGTCGCCGCCCGGGCCCCGTTGCCGGTGCGGCTGGACGTCGAGCTGTCCGAGCGGATCGCCCCGACCGTCGAGGCGGTCGCCTACTTCACCGTCTCCGAGGCGCTCACCAACGTGGCCAAGCACGCCCGGGCCGAGCGGGCCGACGTCTCGGTGCGGACGATCGGCGGCCGGCTGCGCCTGGTCGTCAGCGACGACGGCGTGGGCGGCGCGGACGCCTCGCGCGGCACCGGGCTCACCGGTCTGCGCCAGCGCGCCGCCTCGGTCGACGGGACGCTGTCCGTTCTCAGCCCCCTCGGGGGCCCCACCACCATCACCGTGGAGTTGCCGTGCGTGCTGTGATCGCCGAGGACTCGGTCCTGCTGAGGGTCGGCCTGGTCAAGGTCCTGGAGGCGGTGGGTTTCGAGGTGGTGGCCGCCGTCGGGGACGCCGTCGAACTGCTGGCCGCCGTCGAGGAGCACCGTCCGGGCGTGGTGGTCTCGGACGTCCGGATGCCCCCGGGCTTCCACGACGAGGGCGTCAAGGCGGCGATGGTGATCCGGCAGCAGTGGCCGGACACCGCCGTGCTGCTGCTCTCCCAGTTCGTGGAGGAGCGGTACGCCGCGGATCTGCTGTCGACCAACACCAGCGGCGTCGGCTACCTGCTCAAGCAGCGGGTGGCCAATGTGGACGACTTCGTGGACGCGCTCCAGCGGGTCGCCGAGGGCGGCACCGCGCTGGACCCGGAGGTGGTGGCCCAGCTGCTGGTGCGCCGCCACCGGGACCCGTTGGAGAAGCTGACCCCGCGCGAGCGGGACGTGCTCTCGCTGATGGCGGAGGGCCGTTCCAACGCGGCCATCGCGGGCGCCCTGGTGGTCAGCGACAGCGCGGTGGCCAAGCACATCAACTCGATCTTCACCAAGCTGGACCTCCCGCCGGCCGACGACAGCCACCGCCGGGTGATGGCGGTGCTGCGCTTCCTGGAGATCACGTGAGCGCGCGGTCCACCAAGGCGTGGCGGATCACCGGCGTGCTCACCGTGGTGTTCGTGGTGGTCATGGGCGGGGCGCAGACCCTGGCCCTGGTGGCCCGGCAGTCGCGGACCGAGCAGCAGACCTTCGTCACCGCCGTCCACAAGCTGCAGCTGGCCACGAGCAGCGCCTCCGTGCGGATCAAGCCGGGGGTGGAGGGCCGGGTGGTGGTGAGCAAGAACCTCGACTGGACGGTCTCCGAGCCCCGGGTGCGCGCCGATGTGGTCGGCGACACGATGACCGTCGGCGTGGAGTGCCGGCGTTCGCTGCCCTTCTACAACTGCGGCGCCTCGATCGAGCTGGAGGTGCCCGCGGGGACGGAGGTCGCCGGCACGGTGACCTCGGGGGCGGTCGAGGTGTCGGACCTCAGCGGCGCCGTCCGGCTGGACGGGACCTCCGGCTCGATCCTCCTGCACGGGCTGTCCGGCCCGGTCCGCGCCCGCACCACCTCCGGGATGACCCAGGGCAGGGACCTCTCCTCGGCGCGGGCGGAGGTGTCCAGCACCTCCGGGTCGGTGGACCTGACCTTCCGGTCGGCGCCGCAGGACGTCAAGGTGAGCACCGGCTCCGGCTCGGTGACCGTGCGGGTGCCGAAGGACAGCCGCTACCGGATCAACGGCGGGACGGGTTCGGGCAGCAGCTCCATCGATCCGGCCCTGGGCGACGCCGCCAGCGGCAGGAGCCTGGAGGCCGACGTCGGCTCGGGCTCCCTGGACATCGGGTACCGCCAGGATCCGGAGTAGGCGGGGCGGCTCACCCGGGTGGGGGACAATGGAGAGTCCCGTCCCCTTCGCCCAGAGGTCAGCCGCGCATGACAGTCACGCCCGCACCCACCGCGCCCGAGTCGGCGACCGCGACCGCGACCGGGTTCGCGCCGCTGGACATCGGCCCGATCCGGGTGTGGCCGCCCGTCGTGCTGGCGCCGATGGCCGGCATCACCAACGCGCCGTTCCGCACCCTGTGCCGCGAGCAGAGCGGCGGCAAGGGCCTGTACGTGTCGGAGATGATCACCACCCGGGCGCTGGTCGAGCGCAACGCCAAGACCATGCAGCTGATCAAGTTCGACCCGAGCGAGAAGCCGCGTTCGATCCAGCTGTACGGGGTGGACCCGGTGACCGTCGGCAAGGCGGCCCGGATGATCTCGGACGAGGGCCTGGCCGACCACATCGACCTCAACTTCGGCTGCCCCGTCCCCAAGGTGACCCGCAAGGGCGGCGGCTCGGCGCTGCCGTACAAGCGCAACCTGCTGCGCGAGATCCTGCGCGAGGCCGTCGCCAACGCCGGGGACCTGCCGGTGACCATGAAGATGCGCAAGGGCATCGACGACGACCACCTGACCTTCCTGGACGCCGGCCGGATCGGTGCCGAGGAGGGCGTGGCCGCGATCGCCCTGCACGGGCGCACCGCCGCCCAGCACTACGGCGGGACGGCCGACTGGTCGGCGATCGCCCGGCTGCGCGAGTCCGTCCCGGCGCACGTCCCGGTGCTGGGCAACGGGGACATCTGGTCCGCCGAGGACGCGCTGCGGATGATGCGGGAGACCGGCTGCGACGGCGTGGTGGTGGGCCGCGGCTGCCTGGGCCGCCCGTGGCTGTTCAAGGACCTGGTCTCGATCTTCGAGGGCGACGTCGACCACGCCCGCCCCGACTTCGGCTACGTGGCCCGGGCGATGGTGCGCCACGCCCAGCTGCTCGGCGAGTGGCTGGGGGACGAGGCGCGCGGTGTGGTCGACTTCCGCAAGCACGTCGCCTGGTACACCAAGGGCTTCTCGGTCGGCTCCGAGCTGCGGGTGCGGCTGGCGAACTCCTCCTCGCTGGCCGAACTGGCCGGGACCCTCGCCCAGGTGGAGCAGACCCAGACCTGGCCGATCGGCGCGGACGGCCCGCGCGGGCGCACCAGCGGCAACGGCCGGGTGGTCCTGCCGGAGGGCTGGTTGGACGATCCGTACGACTGCGCCCGACCGGGCGAGGACGCCGAATCGGACACCTCCGGCGGATGATCTAGCCGATCCGTCGAATTCGACCCCTCGGGGCCGCTGGCCACCCGGTCCCAGCCCTCTTGTCCATTCTGGACAGGAGGGCTCCTTTTCGGCGTGCTGATGTCACGGAACGGGCACGTTCCTGGACGCAGTGCGACGATTGGCGCAGGCGTCCTACGTTCGAGCCGTGAGACGGGCTGGTGACGCTTGCCACACGCCAGGGCGGGTGACGGTCGGTCAGTGGACGGAATGGACAGGTCGAGCGTGGAACGCTTCCCGAAGCCGGTTCGACGCCGATCGGCCGATCCGGGTGCAGGAAATCAAGCCGGGGCAACGCGACCGACCCGCGGTCGCTACCCAGCGTCCGAATCGGGCGATCTTCCCGTTTCCGAGCCTTCAAGACTTGAACGCTGGCTCGCGTCAGGGGGACGATTTCACCAACAGAGGTGAACGCCTTTATGTGCATTCGATCTAGCGGGTTACCACTCGGTACCGGCCTCGTGTGGCCTATTCAGGGCAGAGAAGTGCCTTCGAAATGGGTATGTTCTCCGGCGTCAGGGCAACCGCGTACGAGGAGACCGACCCGTGCCGTCCCAGCAGAAGTTTGTTTACTCCTTCACCGAAGGAAACAAGGACCTCAAGGATCTTCTTGGCGGCAAGGGCGCGAACCTGGCCGAGATGACCAATCTGGGGCTCCCCGTCCCTCCGGGGTTCACCATCACCACCGAGGCCTGCAAGGTCTTCCTGGAGACCGGTAGCGAGCCGTCCTCCCTGCACGAGGAGATCAGCGCCCACCTGGACGCCCTCGAACAGGAGATGGGCAAGAAGCTCGGCCAGGCCGACAACCCGCTGCTGGTCTCCGTCCGTTCCGGTGCCAAGTTCTCCATGCCCGGCATGATGGACACGGTCCTGAACATCGGCCTCTCCGACGCCTCGGTGGTCGGCCTGGTCGCCCAGTCCGGCAACGAGCGCTTCGCCTGGGACTCCTACCGCCGCCTGGTCCAGATGTTCGGCAAGACCGTGCTGGGCGTCGAGGGCGAGCTGTTCGAGGAGGCCCTGGACGAGGCCAAGCACGCCAAGGGCACCGTCAACGACCTGGACCTGGACGCTTCCGACCTCCGGGAACTGGTCGAGGTGTTCAAGGGCATCGTCGAGCGCGAGACCGGCCGGGCCTTCCCGCAGGACCCGCGCGAGCAGATGGACCTCGCCGTCCACGCCGTCTTCCACTCCTGGAACGGCGACCGCGCCCGGCTGTACCGCCGCCAGGAGCGCATCCCGAACGACCTGGGCACCGCGGTCAACGTCTGCAGCATGGTCTTCGGCAACCTCGGCGAGGACTCCGGCACCGGCGTCGCCTTCACCCGCGACCCCTCCACCGGCGCCCAGGGCGTCTACGGCGACTACCTGTCCAACGCCCAGGGCGAGGACGTCGTCGCCGGCATCCGCAACACGCTGCAGCTGTCCGAGCTGGAGAAGCTCGACAAGAAGTCGTACGACGAGCTGATGGCGATCATGCAAAAGCTCGAGAACCACTACCGCGACCTCTGCGACATCGAGTTCACCATCGAGCGCGGCAAGCTCTGGATGCTCCAGACCCGGGTCGGCAAGCGCACCGCCGCGGCCGCCTTCCGGATCGCCGTCCAGCTGGTCGACCAGGGCCTGATCGACCTCGACGAGGCCCTGATGCGGGTCACCGGCGGCCAGCTGGCCCAGCTGATGTTCCCGCGCTTCGCCCCGACCGGCGAGTCCAAGCAGATCGGCTGGGGCCTGGCGGCCTCGCCCGGCGCCGCGATCGGCAAGGTCGTCTTCGACTCGTACACCGCCGTCAAGTGGTCCCGCTCCGGCGAGAAGGTCATCCTGGTCCGCCGCGAGACCAACCCGGACGACCTGGACGGCATGATCGCCGCCGAGGGCATCCTCACCTCGCGCGGCGGCAAGACCTCGCACGCCGCCGTCGTCGCCCGCGGCATGGGCAAGACCTGCGTCTGCGGCGCCGAGGAGCTGGAGGTCGACACCAAGGCCCGCAAGTTCACCACCGCCGACGGCCTGGTGGTGCACGAGGGCGACGTGGTCTCGATCGACGGCGCCAGCGGCAAGGTCTACCTCGGCGAGGTACCCGTCCTGCCGTCCCCGGTGGTCGAGTACTTCGAGGGCACCCTGCACGCCGGCGCCGACGTCCAGGGCGGACTGGTCCAGGCCGTCCACCGGCTGATGTCGCACGCCGACGGCCGCCGCCGGCTCGCCGTGCGGGCCAACGCCGACAACGCCGAGGACGGCGGGCGCGCCCGCCGCTACGGCGCCCAGGGCATCGGCCTGTGCCGCACCGAGCACATGTTCCTCGGTGAGGAGCGCCGCAAGGAGGTCGAGCACCTGATCCTCGCGGACAACGACAAGGACCGCGAGCTCGCCCTCTCCACCCTGCTGCCGCTGCAGAAGGGCGACTTCCTGGAGCTCTTCCAGGCGATGGACGGGCTGCCCGTCACCGTGCGCCTGCTCGACCCGCCGCTGCACGAGTTCCTGCCGGACATCACCGAGCTGTCGGTGCGCGTCGCCCTCGCCGAGGCCCGCAAGGACCCGAACGAGAACGACCTGCGCCTGCTCCAGGCGGTGCACAAGCTGCACGAGCAGAACCCGATGCTCGGCCTGCGCGGCGTCCGCCTCGGCCTGGTCATCCCCGGTCTGTTTGGCATGCAGGTCCGGGCCATCGCCGAGGCCGCCGCCGAGCGCAGGCTGGCCGGCGGGGACCCGCGCCCCGAGGTGATGATCCCGCTGGTCGGCACCGTCCAGGAGCTGGAGCTGGTCCGCGACGAGTGCGAGCGGGTGCTCGCCGAGGTCGTCCAGTCCACCGGCGTCCCGCTGGACATCAAGCTCGGCACCATGATCGAGCTGCCGCGCGCCGCGGTGACCGCCGGTCAGATCGCCGAGGCCGCCGAGTTCTTCTCCTTCGGCACCAACGACCTCACCCAGACGGTCTGGGGCTTCTCCCGGGACGACGTGGAGGCCTCCTTCTTCACCGCCTACCTGGAGAAGGGCATCTTCGGGGTCTCCCCGTTCGAGACCATCGACCGGGACGGCGTCGGCTCGCTGGTCAAGCACGCCGTCGAGGCCGGCCGGGCCACCCGCCCCGACCTCAAGCTCGGCGTCTGCGGCGAGCACGGCGGCGACCCGGAGTCGGTGCACTTCTTCCACGAGGTGGGGCTGGACTACGTCTCCTGCTCCCCCTTCCGGATCCCGGTGGCGCGCCTGGAGGCAGGCCGCGCCGCCATCGAGACGGCGGGCAGCGACTCGCGCTGAGAGGGTAGGCATCCCCTACTCACGCGCGGGTACGACTGACCGCTCACCCTCCCGTCGGGAGGGCGTACACCGGAGCTCGGCGCAGGAGAACCGGCGTACGTGACACGGCCGGGGGGGGGCCCCCCCCCGCGGGGGGGCCCCCCCCGCCCCGGGGGCGGGGGGGGCGCCGGGGGTGTGTGTCACGGCCCCCCCCCCGCCCCCCCCCCCCCAACAGG